>JAHZKG010000064.1 GCA_022600515.1 Gammaproteobacteria bacterium | reverse complement strand
GAAGATAATAACAAACGCTGAACGCCATGGAAGGCTGAAGGCCGAGGCGTTTAGTCCGAGATAGTCTGCGATTTTTTAACCAGCCCGAAGGGATGTTAGAAAATCTTTATGCAGGCATAGAGTCATTGGGAGGACATTTTTCTTGGCGCGTTTAGCGCAAAAATGTCAGACGCAGGACAGTCGAGGCCAAAATACTTGCCGCGTTGACGAGTCGATTTCGGGGACTTGGATGTCCCAGAATCTATCACGAGGTAGCGGCACGCTTGGGTGCTTTTCAGTATCTGTGCTATTGCGACGTAAATCACGTGCATATTGCCTTAACTTGGCTTTTTCCATGACCCTCTCCCTAACATAACCTTGATGTTTTAACGTTTATTTCCGCTGAGGGAGAGGGAGTATTCTCAGCGCTTAAAGCATTCACGATCTCGCATCTTGAAGTGTATTGGGTATAGAGGCATTTCTTGGGCCTAAAAGTCGTGTGAGTGATGTACTCAACAGAAAACGTCATTTAAGTTTAAGTATGCACCAAATTGTAAATGTACATAGAGCCTTACATAGAGCCTTACATATGCCATACGATAGCTTGATTGATGTAAGTCAATATAATTAAGTATGTGCTCGGTAGCGCCATATAATTTTTGAGGTAATTTATGATATTGTTAATAATTAATTAAATTTTTGAGTTATTTAATGCAAGACAGGAGGTTTTGTTATGACTGCAGAAAGTTTTCTATCTAAGCAATTACAGAAATTTACACTCGTGGATTTATCGTTGGTCAAATCTGTTTATTTTGTGTTTGGCTTACTTATTTTTACACTGTATTCGCGGCTATCGTTTTTAGATTGGTGGTTTTATGGCGTGATGTTTGTCTTATGTTGGTTGCCATTGGCGGTTCATTTTTTTTCACAAGAAGGGTCTGTACTTGAAAAAGCCCATGCTTTTTTAAAAACCAATAATCCTTCGAATCAAGTGCTTATATTTTTGAGCACGTTCTTTTTTTCTTTTATGTTGTGTGTGCTCATACCAGTGCTAGCAAGTGTTGCTTGGTGGGTCTACGTTATTATAATGGCGGTGTTGGCAATTAAACCACTGACTAAAACCTGGTGTTGGTGAGTGATTTGATGTGTGACGCATACGCGTTAGATTGACAATTATATATTAGCATCATATCCTCTGCTCGGATTTTAATCAAAGTAGAGGATATAATATGCCAAGTTTTCATAGCACATTTAATAGCAATCGCTTGTCAGAAATCACAAAAGCATTTGTAGATAATCCCGCCAATAATTATGGTTGTTTGTTTGAAATAGCCAAAAGACGAGGGGTTGTTGATGCTGTATCCGGTCAGTTTAATCAAGAAGTTGATGCTTGGGGGCGTCACGAAACAGAAGCAGAAAAAAAGAGTCTCTTAGAAACCTGGCACACAAAGCAAGGGCGTGAAGATCAAGCACAATTTACACAAAATACGGCCGATACGCAAAAAGATAATCAAACAGCAGTACGTTATCAACAAGAAATAGCAGGCATTACGCGGCAGTTAGCCACATTGCCTGCTGCTTCTGATGAGGTGCGAAGCTCAGGAGGCAGCGGGCCTCAAGAAGGCGAGGGCACGCATACTTTCTTAGAAAAAAAACTGGCAGATTTACGCCTTGAAGAGCAGGTGTTTTTACAACAAAAAAGTGCGTGTGATGCTGCGCGTGGGCAAAGCGGCGCTGACATGATGAGCCGCATGATGT
Organism: Gammaproteobacteria bacterium; assembly: GCA_022600515.1. Classification (GTDB taxonomy): domain Bacteria; phylum Pseudomonadota; class Gammaproteobacteria; order Legionellales; family Legionellaceae; genus JAALKW01. Next base: position 12,251 of record JAHZKG010000064.1, on the reverse strand, counting down.
TTCGTTCCACAGCCGGTGATGCTGCTCTTAGCGCGGATAATAAAGTGTTGTTCCAACGTGAATTAGAAACCAAAATAGCTGATATTCATCAAGAAGCACAGCGATTGAAAAGCAGCGCAGGTACAGCATCGTATGAGTGTTTTGCACAAGAAATTAAAACGCAACTAGCCAACCAACACTCAGCCCTGTCGGCTAAAACGCGGCCTTTTGAGCGCGAGGTGTTTTCAGATTTAATGCAACGGATTGATATGTATCAAGCAAAACAGCGCGCATGCGGTGAATCTCGAATTCGACTCGCATCGTCTACACAACAGTTGAATGCCGCACAAAGCAAGGTTGCGGATTGGGGAAAAGATTTACGTGCGGCAGGTCAATATAACCCAGATTTTAGAATCGCCAATGAGCAATTGAAGAAAAATCGAGATGCTGAAGCAGTGCTTAAGAATATTTGGGCCGGCTACAGCATGGCTTTAGGCGCGATTGCGGGATTAGGTGCAATTGTATTGACCGGTGCGCTCGTGTTTTCATGGCCTGTTTTGGTCGCAGTGACCGCTGGAATAGTCACAGGGCTTGGACTCGCGGCTTTAGGCTTTAGTTATTATAATTACTCAAGTGCTTCAACCGCACAAGTGGGGCATTTAAGTGCGCTAGAGAAAGAGCTGCTTGTTTTAGATGACGCGATTAACCAGTATGAGCGTGTGCGTCCGGAAGCTTCTGTTTTGCCGAGTTCTATTTTTAGTGCTCAGCCAAGTAGTCAGCCGATTGTTGAGGCGGTATTGCTAGATGATAAGGCTTTGAATGATGAGGGGGCGATTTACGCACGCTGAATCTAAACAATGCTTTAATTTTAGTAAAAAGCGCTTGCTTAATGAGACAGTTCCTCGTATAATCGTCCTCAGTTGATGCGGGGTGGAGCAGCATGGTAGCTCGTCGGGCTCATAACCCGAAGGTCGTAGGTTCAAATCCTGCCCCCGCTACCAATTTTAAGAAAACCCCATTTATGGGGTTTTTTATTATCTACCATATTATCTAGATGGTTTTGCTTTTATGATTCTACAAGACATTGAACAATTGGTGCGCCCAAGCATTGAAGAAATGGGTATTGAATTTTGGGGTGCTGAATATCAACGACAAGGCCGTTCAGGGTTCTTGCGTATTTATATTGATAAGGCGGACGGCGTTGTTGTCAATGACTGTGAGCGTGTTAGTCGGCAAGTGAGTGCGCTATTTGATGTGCATGAGCCCATTCCAGGTCAGTATCAATTAGAAATTTCATCACCTGGTATGCCGCGGCCCTTATTTTACCCTGAGCAATACACACGCTATATAGGCGAAGAAGTTCAAATTCGTTTGAACGTTCCAATGGATGGTCAACGAAATATAGTTGGTATGATTAAAGCGGTCGAACGTGATGCTTTGGTTTTGCTTGAGGAAAATATTGAGCGCACGTTTCTTTTTTCAAATATTATGAAAGCACATTTGACGCATGAGCGAGGCGAAGCATGAGCAAAGAATTGTTGTTGGTTGCCGAGGCATTATCTAATGAAAAAGGGGTTACTAAGCAAGCCGTACTGGAAGCGATTCAAGCAGGGCTAGAGTCTGCTACACGTAAGCTATTAGGCCTGGACAAAGGCATTCGTGTGAAGCTTGATGAACACTCGGGTGAATATGAAACCTTTCGTTATTGGGATGTTGTCGCCGATGATGAAGTGATGTTTCCTGAGCGTGAGTTAACACTGGCTGAGGCACAAACACGTGTGCCTGATATTGAGCTTGAAGGTCGGATTGAAGAAATCATGCCTTCGATTGAATTTGGACGTATTGCAGCACAAAGCGCGCGCCAAGCCATTTCACAAAAAATGAGAGAAGCCGAGCGGCAGTTAGTTGAAGACCAATTTAAAGATAAATTAGGTCAGCTTGTGTATGGCACGGTTAAGAAAGTTACACGTGAGCATGTTATTATTGATTTGGGTGGAAAAGCAGAAGCCTTTTTGTCGCGAACAGAGATGTTGCCACAAGAAATGTTCCGAACAAATGATAGAGCACGTGCATATCTGTATACAATTTCTGATCAGGCTCGAGGCCCGCAGTTGTTCGTGAGTCGTACGCATAAAGACATGTTGATTGAGTTGTTTCGTATTGAAGTGCCAGAGATTGGCGAAAATATCATAGAAATTAAAGCCGCAGCACGTGAGCCTGGCAGCCGCGCTAAAATTGCAGTTAAAACCAATGACGGACGAATTGATCCCGTAGGCGCTTGTGTCGGTATGCGTGGTGCACGTGTGCAAGCTGTGTCAAGTGAACTAGGCGGTGAGCGCGTAGATATTGTGCTTTGGGATGATAATCCTGCGCAATTGGTTATTAATGCCATGTCACCAGCTGAAGTCTCATCTATTGTTGTTGATGAAGATTCACAGACCATGGATTTAGCCGTTGACTCATCTCAGTTGTCTCAGGCCATTGGCCGAAGCGGTCAAAATGTTCGTTTAGCAAGCCAGTTAACCGGCTGGACACTTAATGTCATGACGATTGAAGACTTTGAAGGAAAAAGCCAAGAAGAAGCACAGAAAGTTGTTTCTGTTTTTACTGAAAACCTTCAAATTGATGAAGAAATAGCACAAATTTTAACAAGTAGTGGTTTTTCTTCGTTAGAAGAAGTGGCTTATGTGCCTAAAGACGAGTTATTGGCTATTGAGGCATTTGATGAAGAAATTATTGATGAGTTGCGAAGTCGTGCCAATGATTACTTGTTAACCCGTGCCTTAACCGATGGATTAATCGGTGGCGGGACAAAAGGTAATGACACGAAGTTAGAGACAATGGAAGGGGTTACGCCTGAGCTATTAAAAAGCCTTACAGTGGCAGGTATAACAACACGAGACGCTTTAGCCGAGCATGCCGTCGATGAGTTATTGGATGTGCCGGGGATGACAGCAGAAACAGCGGGTCGTTTGATCATGAAGGCACGAGAAGCCTGGTTTGAATCTGATGAATCGTGATGAGTTACTGAATGAGGAGTAAAACATGGCGGATGTGACGGTGAAGCAATTGGCTCTAGATGCAGGAATTCCTGTGGATCGCCTATTGAGTCAGTTACACAGTGCAGGATTGTCTATTACAACAGAAGACCAATCTGTAAATGATGAGCAACGAAGGGCTTTATTAAGCCACTTGAATGTGAGTAAAAAACAAGAAACAGCTGTTGCTTCTCCTGAGCGTATTACCTTGCGTCGGAAGAGTGTTTCTCAGGTTATCCTGGGACAAGATGCGCATCGTGGGAAAACCGTGAATATTGAAGTGCGAAAAAAACGAACTTATGTCAAGCGTCCGAGCGTGTCTGAGCAGCCATCTGAACCAGAAATGCCAATTGAAGATGAAACGCATGATGACATTCAAGTGAATCTTGATGCAGCCGAAAACGCAGGAGATACTCCAAGCATTGAGGTGGAGGTTGTAGCACCAGAAGAAACAATTGCATCTGAAGACGCTGCAGTAGACGAAAAAGCCGCGGTAGAATTAGCATCAGAACCCGAGCCAATATTAGAGCCAGTCTCAGCTGAAGTTCCTGCTCAAGAAAGCAAGAAAGAGCCAGCAGCAGCAACTGAAGAAAAGACAGCCTCACGTCCAGACGCAAAACGCGCTAAAAAGAAACCTAAATTTGCAAGTGCTGGAAGAGAAGAAAATAATGCAAGATTTTCAGGGCAAGGCAAACGAAATAAGTTTAAGAAACGAAAAGGGGCTGACAAGTCCGACCGCTATCGTGAAGCAGAAGAGAGCTTAACGCATGGCTTTGCTAAACCGACAGAGCCTGTTGTGTATGATGTAGGTATACCGGAAACTATTTCTGTTGCTGATCTTGCAAAACGCATGTCAGTAAAAGGCGCTGAAGTTATTAAAACCATGATGAACCTGGGTGCAATGGCAACCATTAACCAGGTGATTGATCAAGAAACCGCGATCATTGTGGTTGAAGAAATGGGTCATAAAGCGCATGCAGTGAATGAAAATGCACTTGAGCAAGATTTAGGTGAAGCACATGCGGATGCGCAAGTAGGCACAGCAGAAACACGTGCACCGGTTGTGACGATTATGGGACACGTTGATCACGGTAAAACGTCTTTATTAGATTATATTCGTCGAACGAAAGTAGCCGTAGGTGAAGCGGGTGGTATTACACAGCATATTGGTGCTTATCATGTGTCTACACCCAAAGGCGAGGTGACCTTTTTAGATACGCCAGGCCATGCTGCATTTACAGCCATGCGTGCACGGGGTGCAGAGGCAACAGATATTGTTATTCTGGTTGTTGCCGCTGACGATGGTGTGAAGCCACAAACGGTTGAAGCCGTACAGCATGCAAAAGCTGCGGGTGTTCCTATTATTATTGCCGTCAATAAAATTGATAAGCCTGAAGTTGATCCTGATCGTGTGATGAATGAATTATCTGCGCACGATGTGATTCCTGAAGCTTGGGGCGGTGATGTCCAGTTTGTTCAGATTTCAGCTAAGACAGGTCAAGGTGTTGATGAGCTTTTAGATGGTGTTCTTTTGCAGGCAGAAGTATTAGAGCTTAAAGCACACAAAGATGGGGCTGCCAAAGGTATTATTGTCGAGTCGCGTTTAGATAAAGGACGTGGTCCTATTGCAACTGTTTTGGTTCAAAGTGGAACCCTTAAAAAAGGCGATATGCTGCTTGCTGGATTGCAATATGGGCGTGTGCGAGCCTTGGTTCGTGATAATGGCGAACAGGCGTTGACTGCCGGGCCATCTATTCCTGTTGAAGTGGTTGGTTTATCTGCCGTACCGCATGCTGGAGATGAAGCCATTGTTGTACCTAATGAAAAACGTGCGCGTGAAGTTGCATTGTTTCGACAGGGTAAGTTCCGAGATGTGAAGCTTGCAAGAAGCCAAAGAAATACACTCGAAGGGATGTTTGATGATATTAATGCAGGTGACGTTAAAACATTAAATATTTCATTGAAAGCCGATGTACAAGGTTCGCTTGAGGCTATTTCTGACGCGCTGATTAAATTATCTACTGATGAAGTCAAAGTCAATGTCGTTGCTAACGGTGTTGGTGGTATTACCGAGTCCGATGTACATTTGGCAATTGCATCTCAAGCCCTTTTAATTGGGTTTAACGTTCGTGCAGACTCAGGGGCCAAACGCTTGGCTGAAGCTGAGTCGGTTGGTTTAAATTATTACAGTGTTATTTATGATATTGTTGATCAGGTGAAGGCGGCATTAAGCGGCTTACTTGGGTCACTGTTTAAAGAAAATATTGTAGGAACAGCTGAGGTGCGGGATGTGTTCCGTTCGCCAAAATTAGGTGCAATTGCGGGTTGTATGGTGGTTGAAGGCCTGATGAAGCGTAATAATCCTATTCGTGTTTTGCGTGACCATGTGGTGATTTATGAAGGTGAGCTTGAGTCTCTGCGTCGCTTCAAAGAAGATGCAGCTGAAGTACGTCAAGGGCTTGAGTGTGGTATTGGTGTTAAAAACTACAACGATGTGAAAGTTGGCGACATGATTGAAGTGTTTGAAACGATTGAGGTTAAGCGAGAGTTATGAGCCATGAAGCTAGCAGTCGTAGACCCGATCGTATTGCAGGATTGATGCAGCGTAAGTTGTCGCATTTAATTCAGCATGAACTAAACGACCCACGTCTTCCAAAATGGATGACGATATTAGATATAAAAATATCAAAAGATTTAGCCCATGCCCGGGTTTATTTCACAGTCATTCATGATGATCCGGAAGAGGTGGCGATGCTACTGAATGAATCAGCCACTTTTTTAAGAACAGCACTTGCAAAGACTTTGACTTTACGTAAAGTCCCCAAATTAAATTTTGTATATGATGCATCGGTTGAATATGGGAAGCAATTAAATCGTTTGATTGATCAAGTGAATCAATCTGATGCTAATGCTAATCCTGATCCTGATGCTAATCCCGACGCTAATTCTGATAATTAATGGCAATGATTGACGGCATTATCTTAGTCGATAAACCATTAGGGCTGTCGTCCAATGCGCTTTTGCAGCGCGTGAAACGCTTGTTAGATGCTAAAAAAGCAGGGCATACCGGCAGTCTTGACCCCCTCGCAACCGGCATGTTGCCTATTTGTTTAGGTGAAGCGACTAAATTCTCACAATATTTACTTGATGCTGATAAAGCCTATGATGTAACGGGTTATTTAGGTGCTGTGAGCAGCACAGGCGATGCCGAAGGTGAGATTACCCAGTGTTCAGAGCAGGTTAATGTATCGACTGCTGCGCTTGATGCGGTTTTAAAGCAATTAACAGGACCCATCCAGCAAGTGCCTCCAATGTATTCGGCTTTAAAGCATCAAGGAAAACCGCTTTATACCTATGCACGTCGTGGCGAGGTGATTGAGCGGCCGCCACGTGATGTGATGATTTATGATATAAAGTGTCGCGAAATTGCAGCGAACTACGTTCATCTGACGGTAAAATGCAGCAAAGGAACCTATATTCGAACATTGGTTGAATCAATAGGCGAGCTGTTGGGCGTGGGCGCTTATGTGACCGAGCTGCACCGAACCTATACGGCAGGTTTTGAACAAGAACCCATGTGGAGCCTTGAGGCGTTAGAAGCTGAAAATCTTGAAGCACGACGTGCTCATCTATTACTTCCTGAGCGTGCTGTGCTGCAGTTTAAACGATTTGATGTGAGCCTTGATGTGATGCATGCCTTGTATCAAGGTAAAGTGGTGTCTGATTTAGCACCTCCGGCTGCTGATAGGCTCTCTGAAGAAATCGTCAGGCTTTATACTGAGAATAATTTATTTTTTGGGTTGGGTGAGCTGACGCCAGCAGGCGATTTAAAAGTGAAGCGGTTGACCTCGACAGCGCAGGCTGATAATTAGGAGCGGCGGATGGTTATTATTGAATTAACGTATAAAAAAATCGCTTGATATTGTAGCGCAGTATTTAAGTGCACACCGTGTGTTTTTAAAAAAATATTATGACATGACTGTTTTTTTAAATTCAGGGCCTAAAATCCCACGGAATGGTGGCATTATTTTAGCAAATGCAAGTTTTAAGCGTGCGACTGAAATTATACAAGAAGACCCTTTTTTTATTCATGAGATTGCTGATTTTAGATTGATAGAATTTGAGAGCAAAAGCTGTTAAATCATCACTTGTTTTGACGCTAAACTCATGCTAGTATGAGCGCCTTCGCAAAATTTAAATGATCCAACTTCGAGACTTAGGAGTGAACAATGTCGCTATCAAGCGCACAAAAAGCAGAAATTGTAAATGATTTCAAACAAGCAGCCAATGATACAGGTTCTCCAGAAGTTCAAGTATCCTTAATGACCGGTCGTATTAAGTACTTAACCGAACATTTTAAAGTACACAAAAAAGACGTTCATTCACGTCGTGGGTTACAAACCTTGGTGAATCAACGCCGTAAATTATTAACGTATCTTAAGCGTAATAACAAAGAGCGTTATGCAATATTAATTAAGTCATTGGGACTAAGAGATTCATATTGAGGTTGAATATGATATTACCAATGCACGTGGGATATAAAGGCGCGATGTTTTGCGCCTTTTTTTTCGCCCCTTAAAAGTAAGACTAAATAGAGGAATAAAAGCGTGAGTAAAATCGTAAAAAATATACCTTTCGGTGAGCACACGTTGGTGCTTGAAACCGGTGAGATTGCGAGACAAGCAAGTGGCGCTGTTTTTGTAAGTATGGGCGGCACCCAAGTGCTTGTGACCGTGGTTGGACAATTGCATGCACCTGAGCGGGGTGATTTTTTTCCGCTGACAGTTAATTATCAAGAAAAAACATATGCAGCAGGTAAAATTCCTGGTGGCTTTAATAAGCGTGAAGGGCGTCCTAGTGAGCATGAAACATTAATTTGTCGTTTGATTGATCGTCCTATCAGACCCTTGTTTCCTGAAGGCTTTCGAAAAGAAGTACAAGTCGTTGCAACGGTTATGTCACTGAACCCAGAAGTGCCCGCTGATATTTTAGCCATGATTGGAGCATCAGCAGCGCTTATGCTTGCAGGCGTTCCATTCAAAGGCCCTATTGGTGGTGCGCGTGTGGGCTATCAAGATGGTATTTATAGCTTAAACCCAGGTAAAACTGCACTGGAAAGCTCAGCGCTTGATTTGGTTGTTTCTGGAACACTTGATGCGGTCTTAATGGTTGAGTCTGAAGCTTCTGAGCTGAGCGAAGACATCATGTTAGGTGCGGTATTGTTTGGCCATGAAGCCATGAAGCCCGTTATTTTAGCGATTAAAGAATTAGCAGACGAAGCAGGAAAACCAGCGTGGGATTGGGCCGCTCCAGCGAAAGACGAAGCGTTGCAAGCACGTGTTGAAGCGTTGGCCGCAGAAGAAATTGGTGTGGCTTATTTATCGAAAGATAAAACAGAGCGCTATAGCAAGCTGACTGATATTCGAAGTCGTGTGATTGAAAGCTTAACTGAAGAAGATGAAACGATTACGGCAGCAGCTGTGTCTGGATGCCTTGCATCGTTTGAGAAAAATTTGGTTCGAACACGTATTTTAGATGGTGAGCCGCGTATTGATGGTCGCGATCTTAAAACAGTTCGTCCCATTAGTATTCGCACAAAACTGCTTGAGCGTGCGCATGGTTCAGCGTTGTTTACACGTGGTGAAACACAAGCCATTGTTGCTGCAACCTTGGGTAATGACCGAGATGCACAAATTCTAGATAAATTAGATGGTGAAGTGCGCGACCGATTTATGCTGCATTATAACTTTCCTCCGTACTCTGTCGGAGAAACAGGCATGATGATGAGCCCTAAACGTCGTGAAATTGGACATGGCCGATTAGCGCGTCGTGGGATAGCAGCGGTTTTACCTACAACGACTGATTTCCCTTATGTGATTCGTGTGGTGTCTGAAATTACAGAGTCAAACGGTTCAAGTTCAATGGCGACAGTTTGCGGAACAAGCCTTGCATTGATGGACGCAGGGGTGCCGTTGAAAGCACCTGTTGCAGGGGTTGCAATGGGCTTAATTAAAGAAGGCGAGCGTTTTGCCGTTTTAACCGATATTTTAGGCGATGAAGATCACCTAGGAGATATGGACTTTAAAGTAGCAGGAACAGAAGCGGGTATTACAGCGCTTCAAATGGACATTAAGATCACAGGCATTACGCAAGATATTATGACCGAAGCTTTAGAGCAAGCCTTAGCGGGTCGTCAGCATATCTTAGGTGTGATGAAAAATACGTTATCGGAGCATCGTACAGAATTATCCATGCACGCTCCACGTATTGTGAGCATGAATGTGCCTGAAGATAAAATTCGAACCATCATTGGAAAAGGCGGTGCAACGATTAAAGCACTGACGGAAAGCACGGGTGTTTCGATTGATATTGATGACAGTGGTGTTGTGAAGCTCTTTTCGCCAGATGGTGAGGCGTTAGCAAATGCAGAAGCGCAAATCAAAGAGTTGATTGCTGAAGTTGAAGTAGGTAAAACATACACTGGGAAAGTAATCAAAATCGTTGATTTTGGTGCCTTTATTCAATTACTGCCAAATAAAGATGGGTTATTGCATATTTCTCAAATTTGCGAAAACCGTAGTCAAAAAGTAGACGAAGTCATAACGGAAGGCCAGCCAATTACGGTCTTTGTTGCCGGCGTTGATAAGCAAGGCCGTGTGAAGCTTGAATGGAAAGAAAAGCCCGTTGCAAAAGCGGCTGAAGCCGATCCTGCTGAATCATCAGACACATGGGAAGATGCAGCAAGCTAAGCGCACTATGTAAGTAGTAAGTGCTCAATGAGTCCCCGGTTGTTTTAAAGCAGCCGGGGATTTTTTTTATTGCTAGGGCGTGTTGACAATTGGGCTACAGCCCGCGTCCCGCCTACGTGCCGTGGCTTGTCCGAGGCATTCAGTGGTTTTAATGTTCTTACTGCCTACGTACCGCGCATGAAGCGCGGTACGTAGGCAAGAGAGTAAGCTCTGCCGAGGATTTTCAATGAATTGCCAACACGCCCTAGCGAATTAAGTTTAAAAACTCCATGCGACTGCTTGGATTATTACGCATTTCTCCCAGCATAACCGAGGTGGTCATGCTGGCGTCTTGTTTTTCGACGCCACGCATCATCATGCATAAATGCTGCGCTTCAATCACAACAGCGACACCACGTGCACCTGTTATGTCTTCAATGCAGGCTGCAATTTCGCTGGTTAAGCGTTCTTGAATTTGAAGGCGACGCGCAAAATAGTCTACAATTCGTGCGATTTTAGAGAGGCCAAGGACATTCCCGTTGGGTAAATATCCGACATGGCATTGCCCAAAAAATGGGAGTAAGTGATGTTCGCAGAGTGAATAATATTCGATTTTTTTAACAATCACCATTTCGTTTATGTCGGACTGAAACAGTGCGCCATTGATAATATCATCTAGGCTTTCTTGATAGCCGCGCGTTAAGTAGCGCATTGCTTCAGCTGCTCGATGCGGTGTATCAAGTAGACCTTCACGTGTGACGTCTTCACCAAGGCCTTCGATAATTTCTTTAAATTGCGTATCCATAGTGTTTGCCTTTAAATATATTTTTATCCTGGGGGCCAGGTTAATTGCCGTCCACCCAATAGATGTAAATGAATATGATAAACGGTTTGCCCGCCGTGTTCGTTGGTATTAAATACCAGGCGGTACCCTGCATCTGTAAGGCCTTCATCAGCTGCAATTTTTTTTGCAGCAAGTATCAGTTGGCCTAGTAATGCTTCATCGTCAGATGTTGCATGATTAATATTTTGAATATGTTGTTTAGGAATAATTAAAATATGCGTAGGGGCTTGTGGATTAACATCATGAAACGCCAAGAGCACTTCATTTTCGAAGACTATTTTGGCTGGAATTCTACGTGCTATAATACCACAGAATAAACAATCCATTATAATATACCTACGTTGTATGCAAATAATACCGTTATTATACGCGGTCTTTGCGATGGGGTGCAAAAATTTTTTAAGGTGTTCTATCATAAGGCTGCTGATGGCTGAGTTTAAATCTGTTGTTTCTCAAATAAAACGAGGGCATAAGCAATGGTTAGACTAGAAATGCTTGGGTAAGTCATACTGGATGGAATACAGTTAGCAGGTGAGGGGGGTAGCATTTCGGATGCACAACTGCCTGACTACCCTCTTGTTCATGTTAATCAAGGGTTTGAACGAATGACGGGCTATGGTTCAGGTGAAATCATAGATAAAAACTGTCGATTTTTGAAAGCGCCAGGTTTAAGCCAGCCGCATATTGAAATAATACATAAAGCCTTGGACAATTCAACGGGTTGTCGTGTGTTGCTTCAAAATAAGAAGAAAGATGGCACGCTATTTTGGAATGAATTAAACCTCACCCCAATTAAAAATAGTCAGGGGGTGGTGACACATTACGTAGGGATTCAAAAAGATGTCACTGTACAAGAGGAAAGCGTAAAAAAAACTTGAGTTTCTTTCGTTGCATTATGAGTTAACAGGCCTTTTAAATCGCAGCGGTTTGTATGCAGCAGTTGATAACTTTTACGCATGGGTCAATCGAAACCAGTAAAAAGGGGTTATTGTTTTGTTTGATCTTAATCATTTTAAAGCCTTGAATGATGCACAAGGGCATCAAGCGGGGGATGCCGTCTTGATGCGTTTTGGCGTAGCCTTAAACGAAAATTTTAGAAAAAATGATTTATTATCTCGTTTTGGTGGCGATGAGTTCGTTGTATTACCCGCGATATACCCATCGCCACTCAAGATGCGAGCTTGTGAATGCTTTAAGCCCTAAGAATCCCCCCTCTCCCTCAGCGGTAAAATACACTAGAACACTGAGGTTATGGTAGGGGGAGGGCACTATGAATACTTGCTAAAACAGCTTCTGTAGATTGTAAAACCTCGTGATTCCAAAATCGAAGTACTCGAAAACCACATGCTTCTAATTTCGCAGTTCGCTGATTATCTTTTTCTTGGTCAATTAGATGTTGTCCACCATCAAGCTCTATGATGAGACGCTTTTGACAGCAAACAAAACCAACAATAAATCCTTCAATAGGAACTTGCCGTTTAAATTTATGCCCTAATCAATTCGCTCGAAGATAATGCCAACGGTGCTTTTCAGTATCCGTGCTATTGTGACGTAAATCACGTGCATATTGCCTTAACTTGGCTTTTTCCATGCCCCTCTCCCTGCGTATACTTCCGTGTGCTAGCGTATTTTACCGCTGAGGGAGTGGGAGCTTATTTTGTG
>JAHZKG010000007.1 GCA_022600515.1 Gammaproteobacteria bacterium | reverse complement strand
ACGTGCAAATGCTATGGCTTTAAATTGGATTTTTTTAGCAAGTTCTGCTTGACTGCTTTCTATTTTCCATATTTCATCGGGTGATAAAAAAAGGGCTTCGTTGGCTTTTGGTAGGGTAGCGTCTTTGTCCAGTAATGCTTGAATAAATGGCAAAGAAGTTTCGTCCTTTTCATAGATAATGAGTGCCATTTGCAAGGCATTAAAGCTATTTTCTCCAGAGATAAGTTGAATGCTATTGAGAGGAAAACCATGCGCTAACATGAGCTTAAATCCAGCAAGATTATTATGTTTAATAAAAGAATATAAAAAACCAGCACCTAATTTAAGCACTTCGTCATAACTCACTTGGGCAGAAATAGATTGAATGAGTAAGCGGTAGGCTTCTGAATTTTTGTATAGAAAGTTGGCCATCGGAATCCATCGTGTATTGGATTCTTCTTGGTCGGGTTCATTTCTCATTATCGTGAGGAACTCAACAATAACCTCTTGTTCGACTTTGATAGACATGTCTTTGTCATCGGCGCTTTTAAACTCCCTGTAGACTTGTCTCATATGAGATAAGTCGCCTGATAAAACATGCTCTCTAAAGGCGTCGGCCTTGAGGTCTCTTTGTATTGGGTGAGCTGTTTGAGCTGCTTCGAGTAAAGCTATAATCTCTTGATTATCATTTTGCTTAGCATATGCAATGGGCGTTCGATTTAATTCATCAAGTTGATGAGGATCGGCCCCTTTTTCTAGCGCCAAAATGACGATGTGCGGCTGATTATAGATTGTAGCGAGAAATAAGGCATCATCGATGTTTTTTTTATTATCAATCATTAAAACCTGAACTCTTACAAGATTTCCTTTACTAATCGAAATTTGAAGATCATATGTCATATTATTATTTCTTACGTCAGTGGATTAAATCACACAAAGCGTTTTTGCTTCCATGAGCCCTTGTGTACTTTTAATATAATATTAAAAGTACATTCATTATACCTTTTTTAATAAAAGAAAATAGCAGTAAGCTAAAATAAATTAGATATTTTTTGAGTCTTTGTGCTAATATTATTTGCGAGTTGGTTTTTTTGTTTCGAGGATGTAGGCTTTATGGTTTTATCTGTGGGTACGTTTTGTTTTTATTTTAAACCAGATGAGCGCGGTTTGTATAATGTTGAAGCATTTACTGACGAGCTGAATTCGGCTTTTAATGTTATTTCACGTTTGACCGAGCAAGCCCTTTTAAAAGGAAATACGCCACCTCATTTTACATTACAGTACTTTTTACTGCCCCAAGAATCCGAGGCACTTTTACCCAATATTACATCCGAGCCAGCAGCATTTCGAATGTTATTTGATAGTTATTTAGCATCCAGACATATGGATCCTGAATTGGTTAAGCTTGAGCCATTGAATATTCATAAGTATGACGAGATATACTTTAATAGAACATCGAGGCTTGGGGATAATATTATTGATTTTATGAAAGTGTCAGCGATGAAAAATCACGCAGAGGATAATCATCTGCAACTGGACACCAATTCAGTTATACATGATTTTGAGGCGTTCTATGGGTTAACCTTTGGCTCTGATCAGTCGAAGCCTCAATTTATTGCGAATGTTTATTCAAGGCATCAACCTTATTTTACAGTCAATAGTAAAGTGGTTTATTTACCAGCAGGCCATGATTTTACGAAAGCATTAGCCACACGTTTTGCTAAACACCTTTCCACTTGTCTGTATACAAAAAATCAAATGATTTATAATGAAGTTTTCTGCGAGACATTGAAAGAAAAAGGCTTTTTAAATCAGCATGGGTTTATAGCGCCATCGGCTGATAATATGGAATGCTTGCAAATATCAAGAACTATTTTTGTTCGCGTATTAAAAACATGGCGAGAAAAACCAACGGATACAACATTTAATGAATTACCCGCTTTAAATCTAACGCAGGGTGTACATGGAGCCGATTGTCTGCTGGATGCTGCTTGTTTTAAAAACTTAGTACAAAAATACTCAACGCCTTTACTTGCTAATGCAGAAGAACATGAACATTTTTTTCCTGTTATTTCTTTTGAAGGTGAGGTGGCTATTATGCAAGCATATTGTGCGCTTCATCCAGAGGCTTGCATAACGATAGTTAATACTATTGTAACGAAAAAACCAAGGAACTTAGCTAATAAAATAAGAACGTTATTGGATATCGAGGCGCCAGAAGAACTTGCTCCTGGTCACCTTGGTTTTTTTGAGCAGCCAGACCAACGCCGAAGACATTCACTTGATTCAAGGTTTGGGGCAGCAGCAGAAGCAGAAGAAGAACTTGCTCCGGGTCATCCTGGTTTTTTTGAGCAGCCAGACCAACGCCGAAGACATTCACTTGATTCAAGGTTTGGGGCAGCAGCAGAAGAAGAAGTAACTTCGTTTGCACGGCTTTCTTTAGATAATGACTAGTTAAGATATTTTGATTTTGTGTTACTTTGTCTTAAGTTTTAATTGTAAATGTAATCTTTATGCTGAGTGTTATTGTTATTACAAAAAATGAATCCCATCGTATAAGACGTTGCCTTGCATCTGTTCAATGGGCTGATGAAATCATTGTGCTTGATTCAGGCAGTACAGATAATACATGTGAGATTGCCAGAGAGTATACGCCGCATGTATTGATTAATGCGGACTGGCAGGGATATGGCGTTCAAAAACAACGCGTGTTGTCTCATGCAACAGGGCAGTGGATACTTCATGTTGATGCCGATGAGTGGGTTGATGAAACACTTAAAATAAAGCTTTTACAGGTTATGGAAGAAAATAAAGTCGATGCATGTCGTGTACCAATACGGCTCTGTTTTTATGATAAACCCTTACGTTTTTCATCCAGCCCAACACGCCATGCACGTTTTTTTAAGCGAGAAGGTGCGCGGTTCAGTGATGATCTCGTACATGAAAAAATTATATTGCCTGACAATGCACGTATTCAACAGCTTAAAACACCACTTTTCCATGATTCGTTTTTAGATATGCATCATGCCATTGAAAAAATGAATAAGTATTCATCTTATTCAGCGCATATTCGATTAGATAATAAAAAGCGTTCTATGGGATTACCGCGAAGCTTTTTGGGGGCTTTTTGGATGTTTGTACGTTGCTATCTATTCCAAGGCGGATTTCTTGATGGACAAGCTGGCTTAATACTGGCAATTTTAAATGCTGAAGGGAGCTTTTATCGGGGGATTAAGCAAATTTATCAAGATAAAAATTTTAATCAACAGGAGGCCTCTGAATGATTAGTATCTTGCCTTCTATGAGTCCGATTTTTTTAATTTTGGCTTTGTTTGCTTTACCAATTAGTTCAACGGCTAGAAGTCTTTTTATTATTTTAGCTGTGCTATGTTTTATATTTAATTCAAGTGCTCGAGATGATTTAAAATCGCTTTTAGCCAAGCCTTGGATGCTAGCTTTACTGGCTTTGTTGAGTGTCGCAATATTGGGTTGCTTTTGGGGGCCTGCCACTGCACATGAAAAATGGATAGTGCTTGAGAAATACAGTAAATTATTGTGCCTCCCGTTTTTTGTGGTGGGATTTAGAAATGCACGAACGCGACATGCCGCAATGCATGCTTTTTTAGCGGCTATGTTGCTCACAACGGCTCTATTAATTTTGAAAGCCATGGGAATGGTTGATTATGGTGGCCCTGATCCGGGGCAATTGTTTAGAAATCACACCATGACCGGTTATATGCTGGCTTTTGCAGCGTACCTAACACTGACATTTGCCTTTAAAACGACAGGATTAAAACGTATAGCATATGCTGTATGCTTTGTTGTATTAAGCTATACCGTTATTTTTATTTGTACCGGACGTATGGCTTATTTATCGTATGCGGTGGTGATGCTCGTTTGGTTTTTTCAATATTTTTCATGGCGAAAAGCAATGCTTTTTGGTGGTGGTTTTTTACTCTGTTTTTGTGTGAGTTATCAAGTAAACCCAACCATGCAATTTTTGCTCCATCAGGCAGAAGATGATTGGGCTTTGTATCATCAAGACGTTAAAAACACATCACTAGGGTTGCGCTTGCAATTTCATACCTATGCTTATCGTTTATTTAAGCAACATATTTGGATAGGAAACGGCACGGGAGGATTTAGTCATTTATTGAAACGTGATGCGTCCGAGGTGATTCGGTATGGTGCAACATCTGATCGTGCAAAGCCATTTATTGCTTGGGAGCCACATAGTCAATATTGGCTTATTGCCTCAGAATATGGGCTCATGGGGTTATCTTTATATTTCTTTTTCTTAGGAAGTTTGCTTTGGGAAAGTCTAAGGCTTCGTGAAATGCGTGCTATGGCATGTGCCACCTTACTGCCTTTTATCCTGGGGAGCTTAACAGACTCACTGATGCTTTATTCAGGCACAGGTTATTTTTTCTTTTTATTTTTGGCGCTTTGCTTTAGTGCATCTAAAAGCCCCAGCAATTTGTGTAGTCTAGCTGACGAAGCGGGTGCCCAAGCGCATCTTTTGTCACCAGCCAAGGCAGGTGAGACTCAAACATAAAAGCCAACGTATCTTCGTATCGATTGGGTTTTAGGACTTCGTTGGCTGCTTGTTGATGTGTTTCTGCATCTGGCCCATGAGGCACCATACAATTGTGAATGCTAAGGCCTCCAATAGAAAACCCTTCTTGTTTGGCATCATATTCGCCTTGAATGAGGCCCATGACTTCACTCATGATGTTTCGATGAAAATAAGGGGGTCTAAACGTATGTTCTGCAACCATCCATCGTGGAGGAAAAATAACAAAATCAAGGTGTGCAGCACCTGGAGTGTGGCTAGGTGATGTGAGTACTGTGAAAATAGAGGGGTCGGGATGATCAAAGCTTACCGTATTAATCGTATTAAACAGTGATAAGTCATAGGTATAAGGTGCATACCGACCATGCCAGGCAACAACATTTAGCGGGCTATGATTATTTTCAGAAATCCATAAATGTTTTTGATATTTACAAATAATGTCCACTGCTTCTAAGCTATCGTCGACTAATGCTTTGGGATAAAGAAAATGTCGTGGGTTTGCAAGCCCATTGGCGCCAATAGGGCCTAGTTGAGGCAAGGTGAGCGGCGCGCCACCATTTTCACAGAGATACCCACAGGCGCAATTGGTTAATAGCTCAACGCTAAAGGTAATGCCTCGAGGGATAACGGCAATTGAGCCGGGTGTTATGGTTAATACCCCTAATTCTGTTCGAAGCAGTAGTTCACCTTGGTAAGGCACAAACAATAACTCGCCGTCACGGTTATTAAAAAATTTATTATTCATTGAGCTTGTACAGCGATAAATATAGGTATTTAAGCCTTGATTTCCAGCAACATGAAATAAGCCTTCTAAAAAATCTTGGGGGGTGCTTGGTGTTGGGAATGCGGACCAACGAAGAGGATTGGGGGGTTGTGCTGCAGCAAACGCTTGGAGCGGCATATGCGGGTAGGGCGTAAAATCATTTTGATGTACGGATGGTTTGGTTCGGTAAAGCCATGTAAATAAGTTTTGATGTCGCGGCTGGGTAAACGCGCTTCCACTCAGTTGCTCGGCATAGAGGCCATGCGGGCAATGTTGGGGGGAATTTTGATCTTGGGGGAGCGCACCTGGAATTGATTCTGTTGTATGATAATTTCCAAAGCCACTGAGTGTCATTGTTATTCTCCTGAAATATTCTCACTTCATCCTTAGGGAAAAGCATACTATACTTCGTCTTAAATTTTTATTTTTTATTTTAATGCGTCTTAAAGAGGATAAAATCGTGGCTGGACATAGTAAATGGGCAAATATTCGTCATAGGAAAGGGGCGCAAGATGCAAAGCGCGGAAAAATTTTCACAAAATTAATTCGTGAAATCTCGGTTGCAGCACGTGAAGGCGGACCGGATGAAGCGGCGAATGCAGGGCTTCGCGATGCGGTTTTAAAAAGCTTAAAAGCCAATATGAAACGCGACACGATTGATAATGCAATCAAACGAGGCGCTGGCGGCCTTGATGGTGCGGATATGGTGGTGATGCGTTATGAAGGATATGGTCCTGGTGGGATTGCGATTTTAGTTGATTGTTTGTCTGATAATAAAAATAGAACCGTTTCAGAAGTACGGCATGCATTTACAAAATATGGCGGTAATTTAGGTACGGACGGCTCGGTTTCTTATTTGTTTGATCATCAAGGTGAGATTTTATTAGCACCAACGGCTGAACATGAGAAAGCAATGGACATTGCGATTGAAGCGGGGGCTGATGATGTGCAATTAGAAGGCGAACAGCTTGAAGTGATCACGCCGCCAGATGGCTATCATGCTATTTTGTCTGCATTAGAAGCAGCAGACTTTGAAATAGAGCAATCACATTTAACAATGCGTGCTCAAAATTTAATTGAATTAAAGCCTGAGCAATTGGAAACACTCGAGAAACTAATCGACATGCTAGATGATTTGGATGATGTACAGTCAGTGTATAGTAATGCTTTGTTTTCTGATGTGTGTATTGATTAATTGCTTGTTGGGGTGTTATCAGTTATTATTCGCGCGTTTACTTAACCTTGCCTTACGCAGATGTTGTGATCAGCGAAGGCTTTTTCGAGAGGAGATCACATGAGACACTATGAAATCGTGTTCATGATTCACCCAGACAGAAGCGAACAAGTGCCTACTATGCTTGAGCGTTATCTTGCTATTCTTTCAAAGCATGAAGGTGTTGTGCATCGAAATGAAGACTGGGGCAGACGGCCACTGGCTTACCCTATTAATGACCTACATAAAGCACATTATCTTTTGTTGAACATTGAGTGCAATCAAGAAGCGCTTGATGAGTTGAAATCAACATTGAAATTTAATGATGCTATCTTAAGACATTTAATTATTAATCGTAAAGCAGCGGTTACTGATGAGTCTATTATGGTCAAAAAAGATACCCGTGATTCACGTGACACACGTTCTGACTAAAGGGAGAATCTGAATGTCAACTTATTATCGTCGTAAAAAAATGGCACGTCCTACTGTTGATCCAGTGACAGGTGTTGATTATAAAGATATTGGGCTTTTAAAAGGCTTTGTTTCTGAAAGTGGAAAAATTGTTCCTAGCCGAATTACAGGTGTTCCTGCAGGCATGCAACGTCAAATTACACGTGCAATTAAATTAGCACGGTTTTTGGCGCTTCTGCCTTATTGTGATAGCCACAAGTAGGTTACTGTCGTGCAAAAAGGTTTTTTCCAACGTCAAGCGTTACGAGCACTTCAGCAAGATAAATATGCACTGCTGTTAGCCACGTTATTAGCAGCAGTGCCTTTAATTGATTGGCTTGCATTGGTTGTGATGTCTTTGGTTACTTTGCGCCATGGTGCAAGGGCTGGTCTTCAGGTGTTATTGCCTGTGATGTTGATGCATGTGTTGATTTCGGTTGTTTCAACATCAGTATCATCAGCTGTTGTCATGAGTTGTTTGAGTATACTGCCTTGTTACTGTGTTGCTTATGTTTTAAAAGCAACATCAAGCTGGCGTTTTGTCGCAGCTGTACTGTTTGGCTTTGTGATGGTCGGCACGATAATGCTGCAAGCGTTTTCGCCTGATCTTATCATGCAGCAGTATGTTCAGTTGGAATCAGCAGTACAAAGTTTGGGGTCCAGTAAAATAAGTATCCTAGATATGTTAGGACAGCATCAAGTGTCATCACTTGTGTTGGCTAATTATTTACTCGGGTTTCAAGCGGCGTCTTTGGCTTTTTCAGCCATATTTCCTTTGTTTTTTGCACGATCACTCCAATCACAGCTGTTTTATCCTGGTGGATTTCGTAAAGAAATGCTCAGTTTTCGGGGCGATAGAACAGTATGTTTGATTTTGATTTTGTTGCTGAGTGCAGCTTATCTTGAATATGTTTTAGCGATTAACTGTTTGCCTTTACTGCTGCTTTATTTTGTATTGGCAGGCTTAAGTTTTGCTGCTTATGTATTGTCAAATATGCGCCCATTGGTGTTAATGCTTGTTTTGCTTTTGCCAGTGATGTTTTTATCGTGGGTGTTTTTGCCGATTTATACGCTGATTGGGGCGTTTGATGGTTTATTTAATTTTCGCTTATACCTGTCCACAAAGACTGGGAAGCAACGTAACTTAAAGTAAAGAGGACATGATATGCATGTAATTTTATTAGATAGAGTAAAAAATTTAGGAAATCTGGGTGACGTCGTTGACGTTAAAGCCGGATATGGACGTAATTACTTAATTCCAGAAAAAAAAGCTGTTTTTGCAACAGAAGAAAACCGTATTGTTTTTGAAAAACGTCGTGCAGAGTTTGAAGTAAAAGCAAAACAAGCCTTTGCAAAAGCAGAGCAGCGTGCGGCTCAACTCAATGATGTGACCTTGGTAATTGAAGCGCAAGCGACAGATGAAGGTAAATTGTATGGTTCAATCAGTGTTACTGAAGTAAGTGATGCGTTAGGTCTTCGTTCAATAGAAGTAGACAAACGTGAAGTGATGATGCCAGAAGGTCCATTACAAGCACTAGGGCAGTATATACTTGCGATTCAATTGCATAGTGAAGTAACAGCTAATCTACAAGTAGAAGTTGTCAGCAAAGATAAGTAAGTGATTTGTTGGTTTAAAATGCCTCGACTGGTTCGGGGCATTTTTATTTGGAGCCCAACAACCAAGGATTTTGAACCCTGAAATTCAGGTGGGGTGTGTATTTTGATAGTTCAGGCTTCCCGTACTTAAACGGTTTAGCGCAACACAGTCAAAAAATACATCCCTTAGCAAGCTTATAGGTTCAAAAATCGTTGGCTGCTGGGGTAAGTTAATTATAGCATGTAATTAATTACTTTCGGCTACACAGCTTGAGTTTCTTTCCATTTAATATTACAGCCAATGCTTGGTTTTTGATGTTCTGACAAGGATTTTCCTTGAATTAAACAATCGAGCGCTTCACGAATGGATGCACCATCTGGTGTTAGGCCGTTACCAGGTCTTGAGTCATCTAATTGCCCGCGATACGCAAGTTGTAAATTTTTATCAAATACAAAAAAGTCTGGGGTACAGGCTGCTTGATAGGCTTTAGCAACTTCTTGTGTTAGATCAAATAAATAAGGAAATGGATAGCCTTGTTCTTGGGCTGTAATTTTCATGTTTTCAGGCGAGTCGTCAGGGTAATTATTTGTATCATTTGAGTTGATGGCAATAAATCGTATGTTTTGAGGTATATAATCATGCGCAAGTGCTGTAATCGCCGGGTTAATATGTTTTACATAAGGGCAGTGATTACAAATAAACAAAATAACGGTTGCGAGATCATCTTGATTTGACTGCTGTAAATTAACGGGTAAGTCCGTTACAACATCTGTCAGTGAAAATCCTGGTGCTTGTGTTCCGATAGGGAGCATAGATGATGGTGTTTTTGCCATAATTTATCCTTTTGAGTTTTAAGCTATTAAATTTTTTATATGTGTATATAGATTAAATAATCTACCCCAATTTACCAACGCAACAAAATACCTTTTTTGATTGAATCTCGAATCACTTTTCCTTGCGGTTTATTGGTTGAAACCCAGTAACTTCCCATATTACTCAAAGCAAATTTAACCCGTGGGTATTGGCAAATAGTTAAGACTTCATGGCAGCTAATACGCGTAGGGGTTTTGTTTGCATGTGATAAGCACTGAAAATGGACATTGCTTGTATCTGATGCAAATGCAGACCATCGGTCAGGATTCAATTTGCTTTGTAATTTAGGGCTCATGAACGTGTCTTCTGTTTCTACGCGTTGCAGCTCAATTTTTAGATCAGAATGATTTTGAATAAGATAAAACGTTTGATTTCCGGTGTCATTGAATATCACATAAGGATCATCAAAACCAAACCCACTGGATTCACAGCCTTTTGGGAAAGCAAATAACAGGCTGGGTGTAAATAATAAGATGCTGATGCTATATAAAATAGGTCGAAATAAGCTCATGGTTTATATGCCATGTTGTCAGATTGATTATTGAATCATAGCATATAATAAAGCATGTTTTTTCTCAAAATAAAGAGAAAAAAAGAAGCATTAACACGATACCCCAGCTTCCACACAGGTTTATCCCCAGAATTTGTGGATAACTAGAGGAAAAGACCTGAGTTGATAGCGCTTGTTCTTGTTAGTTTCCTGTTGTTTTTTATTAAAGCCCATTATCATTAGCTTTTTCCTGTGGAAAAATGTTTATTGGGGTGTCTTAGTTATGGTAGTGATTTTAGAAACCGAACGTTTAATCTTACGTACATGGGATAAAACAGATCGTGAGCCGATGGCACTGATTGATCAAGATAAGCAGGTGTGTCAATTTTTACCTGCCATAGGAACTAAAACCACAACAAACGCAATCATTGAAAGAAGCACTCGGCATTATGATGCGAAGGGATTTTGTTTGTATGCTGTTGAGCTAAAAGCAACAGGAGAAATGATAGGTTTTTTAGGATTAATAACCTCTTCGTTTGAAGCGCATTTTACACCGGCTGTAGAGATTGGTTGGCGTATTGCGTCAAGGCATTGGAATAAAGGGTATGCCACTGAAGGGGCGAGAGCTGTATTAGATTATGCCTTTACGCATTTAAATCTAGATGAAGTTGTTTCGTTTACGGTAACGCATAACCAAGCGTCTCGACGCGTTATGGAAAAAATTGGTTTGCAGCATAATCCAATAGATGATTTTAATCATCCTAAATTACCTGATGATAGTCCCTTGAGGCAGCATGTACTTTATCGATTAAGCCAAGCAGCATATCTTGCTAAAGTAAACAATATAAACGGAGTTTAATACGTGCTTGAGTTAATTCTATGCTCGAAAGAAAATCAACAAATCATTAAGAATCTTTGTCAGCTGTATTATTATGATTTAGATTCGCACTCTAAATTAGCCAATATTTATTATCATGAGGGTGTTTATGAGCAAAGGGCTTATTTTGATAATTATTGGAATGAAAAAAATCGCTTTCCTTATTTGATATATAAAAACGCTGTTCCTATTGGGTTTGCGCTTGTGCATGATATAAGCGTTAATCCTACAGCGGATTGGAAACTTGCGGAGTTTTTTATTATGGCGCCCTATAAACGCCAAGGTATAGGAAGCTTGGTTTTAAAGCAGTTGTTTCAAAAGCATCAAGGGCTATGGGAAATTTCAGTATTAAAAGACAATACACCAGCGATTAAATTTTGGAGTAAAATGCTTGAGAATCATAAACAAGTAATACATCCTGAATTTTCTAATTATGTATTTTTTGAAATAGTTAAGTAAAACCTAGATTATTGCAGATAGGGCATAAGAGTCCTTTCCTCTGGTTTTTCGCATGTCTCAATAAGTTCAGCTGTTGTTTTAGGTTTCCAATCTGGAAACTCATTGGCTATTGCTGTTTTTGATTCGTTATATTTCAAATCATTTTCTTCAACTAGATGCTCTGAAATAGAATTAGGTACGTGCGTGGATATATGAGCTATCAATCCTACCACGGGTGAAAAAATTAAAAGAGGAATAATAGCAAAACTTGGCAAAGTTAGAATAAGTGCTACAACAAACATACTTAACGCTACCAAATAACCTAAATAACGTAACGTAATGTATCGAGCTAATTGAGCATCAGATATTTTATCCATATTAATTTTATGAGATTTATAAATTTCTTTGAAGCGCTCTTCTAACTCCGCGACTAATTCATCTTGTGTCACGTCATCTTTAAGCACGAGTGCATGTTTTTTTTGATTGAGTCTATATTGCGATATATCTTTTTGTAACTTCTGATGGAAATCCACTAGATTTAGATCGTCTAATACTTTTGATGACAAAGAATTGAACCATCTACGCCAACATACAGCAATTAGATATGTATAATAGTCACTGATAGCAAAAACGCCTTTATATTCTGGGGCATCAGGGTGTGCTTTAAATGCATTAAAATTCGCATAAAATTCACTCGTTTCTTCAGTGGAAAATGATGCTCCTTCCTCATGCCGCCGAAGAATTTCAGATTGATTCCATATTGCAATGAGTAGCATTTCAGAAGGTGAGTATGGGTAGGATACATTTACGCTAGCAGAGGTATCGCCCTCAATACCTGATGCTGTAGCAGTAATATTAGGTCGAAGTAAATCTAATGGCTTAGCGCGATATTGCAAGTGAGCCTTTGAGTTAAACGCTTGTTTAATCTGTATGAGCTCTCTTTGTATCCTGAAATATGAATTTTTATTCTGCGGCATAATACTTGGTCCAGATTTAAGTCACACAGGAGGGTGCACATATTATACATGATGGTCTATTTATTGTAAATTAAACTGTGTTGTAATCAAGCAGGATGTCATATTTTATTTATACGCCTTGAAGATGCAGCCCCTTTGCTCGTTTCCCAATTAAGGCACTAATACGTTTAGGGATTTTTGCTTTTGGATGTTTATCTATTACTTGCTCAAGAACGCGATCTTTATTCGTTAATATTAGATCGCGGATATCTTTTATTCGCTGAGTAAACGTCCCTTTTTTTATACCTAATTCTTCCTCAAGAAGAGTAAACTGATTTAAGCCTATTTTAGAAAAAGTATAACGGTCTCCAATTCTAAAAGAAAAATCTTTGTGTAAACTTTCATAAATAGCTGTACATAGAAGATCATAAAATGGTGCAAGTTCGTTCCTATTGTTAATCAATAACATTGAAAGGTTCTTCGAGTGGCTGTCATTATTTCCAATGATCAAATTAAAACTTATCCAAGAAAGAAAGTCTTGTAATGTATGAATTCGTTTGGTTGCTGTAATATTATTAAGTAATAACTCATAATTATTTTTGATGCTTGGTCCGCCATTAAGCTCATATTTCTCTTCGCTGATCAGCCCTTGGGCTTGACAAAAATCCTGTTGATGCAATCTACGCGTCACCTTTTGCTTGTCTCTTATACGATCGTACCGTTCTGTTATAAAAAGAGGGTAATCTCCCTCTAAAATTTCACAAGGCGCTACATGCAGGCCAATAGCGCGAGCTAACTCCATACAATAAAATTCGTTATATACAGATTCTTTAATGCCATGGCGGAGTATAGGTGTTTTGATGATATGTGTCGTTGCTGCTCCATGAGTGGGTAAATATATCTTTCCTTCTTTTAAAATAGCTGCAAATTTGTCTTGTGCTCCAGCCAGAGAAAGATACCCAGGCTGCATCTGAGAAACGACCTCAACAATAGATTTTTTTTTGTTGATTGCCTCATATATTTTTGTCATATCTATTTGTTTCATATCAAAACGACTGGGCTTAAATGAAAATTTTTCATCAGCTGTAATAATCACAGCGCCAGCACAGTCTTGACCAAAGTGTTCTAAAAATTCGTAAGAGCCGTGAATTTTATAGTCACGTTCCAAGACATCCCGAACATCACCCTCAGGAAGCAGGTTTTCAAAAAATGACAACGTTATTTTATTGCCAAACGTTTTTTCAGCGAGAGGCATAGCTAAACTTAAAGGGAAGCTAGCTGTGCTATTTTGCCACTGTTCATCATAAGAAAATGAAGAGAGCAAGTTATCATCACGTGAAAAAACACCTACTCTCTGATTTTCATAAAAAACATAAAGGAACTTCATGGCTCCATCTCAAGTATAATTTTAAATCCTAGAATTTTAGACAGTTTTAAAAGTGTTGATAGTTGAGCGTCGGATTGGCCTAATTCTATGCGACTAATGCCGTTATGAGAGAGATTGCAAAAATCAGCTAATGACTTTTGGGTTATTTTCAGCTCGTGTCGTCGTGCTTTAAGTACTTCTGATAAGTCTTCTGCACTATTAACAATATTTTTATGCATAAACCGAACCCTGTGATTCTTATTATAATGAGAATTATAGGGTATTTTAGAGGATTTTCCAGAAAATTCTTATTGGAATGAGAATTTACTCTGAAAATAGAAAGTTTTTCATAAAATACCCTTGTAGTGAGAATTTACTCAGCTGATCCACAGCGTCCTAATATCACGTTTCATGAGCGGATAGGTCTAAATATGAATAGATGGTGCTATAGCGCGTCAAACGATAGAGTGCTCTCAAATTAAACAAACATAAAATGCTTATAATAAAAAATATACTGCTCAAGTCCAAATGTATTTCTTTTTTGATGGTTTTAGCCGTGATATGGCACTGGGGCATTATTTATATTCCATTCCAACGCCGTCGCAGGTATTTGTTATATTCCATTTCCTAAGCTTCATATTCTTAGGCTTTATATTCTCCCAGTTCAGATTTTCCCGTTAATGGTGCTTATCAATATTATTTTCTTAATATATTTAATCTATATAGATGTTTCATCGCGTAGAATAAGTAAATAATAATAAATTTACTTCTAATAGGTCGATGATATATGCTGATTATTTTAGGTGGTTTACCCGGTGTTGGAAAAACAACAGTAGCCAAGCAGTTAGCCAAGCAGCTGAAAGCTGTTTATTTGCGTGTTGATACCGCCGAACAAGTGTTAAGAGAAACTGCTCAATTAAATGACCCAGAAGGCTATATGGTGTGCTATGCACTGGCCTTAGAGAATTTACGTTTAGGTATGACGGTGATAGCTGCCTCGGCGAATACCATTAATATTACGCGAGAGGCATGGATAAATGTAGCAGAACAGGCGTCAACGCCTTTTGTTGAGGTTGAACTGATGTGTTCAAATCTTGCAGAGCATCAAAAAAGAATAGAAACGAGAGAGGCCGATATTTCGAACCTTAAACTGCCTTCGTGGCAGGCTGTACTCGATAGAGAATATGAGCCTTGGACATCGAAACACTTGGTGTTTGATACAAGTAAACAATCGATAGATAAAATTACCCAATTTATTATTACATCCATTAAATAATTTTAGATACGTATATATATTCATATTTTAAGGTTAGTCAATTCGTAACTTGGGGTCGAAAGACCTCTTTGCAAGCCCCGACCCTAAGGGTTCTCTTAAGAGAGTAAAATCAAAAGAAAAAAAAGGATAGGTATTATGTCATCTAAGCAAACGACAGTTGATTACATTCTCGAACAAATTAAGCTGGCAGGCATTGTTTCCGCAAGAAAAATGTTTGGAGAATACGCGGTTTACTGTGAAGGAAAAGTGGTAGCCTTAGTTTGCGATGATCAATTATTTGTTAAACCAACGAAGGCAGGTAAGGCGTTTATTATTGATTATACAGAAGAGCCTCCATACCGGGGTGCAAAGCCCTATGTTATTTGAATAAAAAATACGGGCTAAGTGCTGTTCATAGTGATGTGGTGTATGTTTATCCGGCGTATTTAAGTCACTTGGACGGCTTATCGATTCTTGATGTAGGGTGTGGCTCAGGTAGAACTTTGTTGTATTTAGAAAAAATGGGACATCGCGTTACGGGGGTGGATAGCAATCAATCCGCATTAGAGACGATTCAAGATATCGTTAAAAAAGAAGCGCTCTCTGCGGTGGATACGCTATTGCATGATTTAAATCAACCGTTGAGCATGGAACCGGAATATTATGATTTAGTCTTATCAACCGTCACGTTACAATTTTTAAATCCGCAACGCATTCCCGCGTTGTTGGCAGAACTTCAAGCCGCGACCCAAAAAAATGGGTATCATTTTTTAGTGTTTCCTGTTCAAGACGCACTTTATGCGTTGCCAGATTTCTTTACGTATATGCCCGAAAAAGAAGAACTCTATCATGTATATCAAAACAGTGGATGGTCTGTAATCGAATATAAAGAATCAGTCGGTCAGTTGCATAAGAAAGATGAGCAGGGAAGGCTGATATCAGGTTTATTTGGGTTTTTGCTTGCACAAAAACACAGTTAACGTTTTTTTATGGTGTAAATGTACCTAAATAAGGTGTTTTTTCGCTGAAATTCTTGATAAATTTAAGTTTCGATTGATGTCTCTTATTAGGTATCATAAAATTCAGTGTTTAGGTCAATGTAGGCTTACGAATGATTCAAACGATTAATCCCGCAACTGAAGCAGTTATTCAGTCATACCCCGTGCTCTCAAAAAAGGCAGCATATGCACATGTTGCGGATGCACAAGCAGCTTATCAAACTTGGAAAAAAACGGCTTGGGAAACGCGACGCACATATATTTTAAATCTTGCAACGTGCTTGCGCGCTAAAAAAGAAGATTATGCCCGTTTAATGGCAACGGAAATGGGTAAGCCAATGACAGCGGGTTTAAGTGAGCTGGATAAATGTATTTGGGTTTGTGAGCATTATGCAGAGCATACACCGCAATATCTAGCTGACGAGTTAGTGCAAACCGCAATGAAAGAAACCAAAGTGGTCTATCGACCACTCGGGGTTGTTTTTGCTATAATGCCTTGGAATTTTCCATTTTGGCAGGTTTTTAGATACGCGGTGCCGACGATTGCAGCGGGTAATACGACGATTTTAAAGCATGCCCCGATTTCAACAGGCACAGGCGAGGCGATAGAACGCTTGTTTTTAGATGCAGGATTTCCGGAGCATGTGTTTCAGCATATGGCACTTGATAATGCGGTGGCAGCGGATGTGATTGCACATGAAGCGGTTGTGGGGGTGACCTTTACCGGCAGTGCAGCAGCCGGTGCTGAAGTAGCAGCACAGGCAGGCAAACATTTAAAGCGTGTGGTGCTTGAATTAGGGGGAAGCGATCCAGCCGTTGTTTTGGCTGATGCAGATATTCAATTAGCAGCAGATGCAATTGTTGCCTCAAGATTAAATAATACGGGGCAGGTCTGTATTGCGGCAAAACGCATTATTGCGGTTTCTGCTGTTAAAGATAATTTATTAAAAGCAATTAAAGCCAGTGTAAAAAATTACTCGATTGGAAATCCATTAGATAAAGACATCGTTATGGGACCTATGGCACGGGCTGATTTGCGAGATACAGTGCATGCGCAAGTGCTTGCTTCTATTGAAAAAGGTGCTCAGTTGGTGATGGGTGGAAAAATACCGGATGAAAAAGGCTTTTATTATCCAGTGACGATTTTAACCCATGTCACACCCGGGATGCCTGCATTTGATGATGAGTTGTTTGGGCCTGTGATTGCTTTAATTGCAGTCGATGATGAAGTCGAGGCGCTCCAGTTAGCGAATCAAACGGTTTATGGTTTAGGTGCTTCTATTTTTACACGAGATGAAGTGCGTGGTGAGCGAATTGCAATGGATGAGCTTGAGGCTGGGACTTGTTTTGTGAATGGAAAAGTAACCTCCGATCCACGTGTTCCGTTTGGTGGGATTAAGCAGTCAGGGTTTGGGCGTGAGCTGTCAAGAGAAGGTATTTTAGCCTTTGTAAATATGAAAACGGTGGCCATTGGACATGCTTAAGAAGAATATAATTGTTTCTGTTGCTTCTCAAAATTTAACGTGTTTTGAAGAAGGGACGTTATTAAAGCGCTATCCTGTATCAACTGCTAAAAACGGTGTGGGTGAGCAATTAAACAGTGAATGCACGCCAAGAGGTCAGCACGCTGTGTATCAAATACTAGGGCTTGGGCATGCTGAAAACAGTGTGTTTATTGCACGTGAGTGGACCGGTGAAATATATACAAAAGCATTAGCTGAGGCTAATCCCGAGA
Source organism: Gammaproteobacteria bacterium (assembly GCA_022600515.1). Taxonomy (GTDB): domain Bacteria; phylum Pseudomonadota; class Gammaproteobacteria; order Legionellales; family Legionellaceae; genus JAALKW01. Next base: position 22,504 of record JAHZKG010000007.1, on the reverse strand, counting down.
GAGACTGGATATTAACACGCATTATATGGTTAGCAGGGCTTGAGCCTGGATTTAATCAAGGGGTCGCTGTGGATACACAGAGCCGCTTTATTTATATCCATGGTACACCTGATGAAACATCGTTTGAGGCGCCTGGTTCTCATGGATGTATTCGTATGTGTAATCAAGACATGATTGCATTGGCTGATTGGGCTACAGTAGGTACATCAGTTCTGATTGAGGAGTGAAGGTATGACACATATTTTTGAAGTGGGTAAAGAACGTATTATTCAAGATGTCGTGGCATGTATTAATACAAAGATCGGCAAAAAAAACGCTCAACTGTGTGTCGAATTTATTCGTCAATTTTTAAATACAGTGGGACTTGAAGATTTACAAGATTGGACCACCGAGAGCCTGAGTTGCGCATCAATTCATTTTTGGTCGACTATTCAGAAAAGAAAAAAGAATAAACCCAATATCCAAATTTATAATCCATCAGTAGAGCAGGACGGTTGGAAAACACCTTATACCCTGCTTGAAGTGGTGGTGAATGATGAGCCTTTTCTTATAGACACAATTCGTATGACCGTTAATCGAATGGGTTTTTCTTCTCATTTAATTATGCATATGGGCGGTATGCGTCTTGAGCGAGGAAAGGATCGTCTTGTAACCGGTGTTTTTCCGCCATTAGGTGCTGCACGGCCTGATGTTATTGTTGAAGCTGCTATTTTGATAGAAATGGATAAAGCCGTCGATGAGAAAGCATTAGGCGCGCTTAAAGCAGAACTTGAGCGGGTGCTTAAAGTAAACCGAGCGGTGGTTGAAGACTGGACCATTATGCGGGAGCGTCTGCGAGCAAGTATTGAAGAATTAGAGCATGCCCCTGCTGCACTTGATGATTTTGAAATTGAAGAAACCCAATTATTTTTAAAATGGATAGAGGATCATCATTTTACTTTTTTAGGTGTGTGTGACTATGAGTTAACACAAGTAAAAAAAGAAGTGTTTTTAAAGCGTTTACCTGAAACAGGGCTAGGTGTTTTGCGTGGCGCATTAAATAGATCAGATACGCACATTCTCTCAGAGTTAACACCTGAAGCACATCAACTGATGTTATCGTCGTGTATTTTAGTGATGTCTAAAATCAATCGTTTATCTACCGTACATCGTGATACCTACATGGATTATATTGGGATTAAACGATTCGATGAAAAAGGAGAGGTGATTGGGGAGCGACGTATTGTCGGGTTGTATACCTCTGCTGCGTATAACACGAATCCAAGGCACATTCCTTTTTTGCGCCATAAAGTGGCTTGCGTGATGAAAGAGTCATTGCTTAACCCACGGAGTCATGCTGGAAAAGTGTTATTAAATATTTTAGAAACCTTACCACGTGATGATTTGATTCAAGCCTCAGAAGACAAATTGCTTGAAATGTCGATGGGTATTTTTCATATGCGAGAACGTCGCCGTATTCGTATGTTTGCGCGTATGGATGTTTATAGACGGTTTGTATCTTGTTTGGTTTATATCCCGAAAGAGCGGTTTAATACCGATGTTCGAAAAGTAATGCAAGGGTTTTTAAGCGAAACGTTTGGTACAGAGAATATTATATTTGCAACTTATTTTTCAGAATCTGTATTAGCACGCATTCATTTTTTGATTCGTTTGAATACACATGATAAAAATACATATGATTTTGACGCGATTGAGAAGCGCTTAATCGAGGTGGGACGTTCTTGGGTTGATGATTTACAACATTTTTTATTAGAAGACTTAGAAGAAGAGCAAGCGACCACTTTATTTTTACAATATAAAAATGCATTTTCAGCGTCTTATATTAGTCGTTTTTCACCTAAAACAGCGATAGCTGATATTTTCCAGGTTGAAACATTAACAGAAGACAATTCGCTAGGAATGTATTTTCATGCGTTAGAAGTGGATGGTGTAGAAGAATTTAGATTAAAGCTATATCAATACGATTCTACACTTGCGCTATCGGATGTGCTGCCTATTCTTGAATGCTTAGGTATGCGCGCGATTAGTGAAAGGCCCTATGCTCTGAAGCTACAAGACGAGCGTGTGGTCTGGATTAATGAGTTTGTCATGCAGTATACACGAGATGCAATATTTGATATGGCATGCCTTCGTGTCTGTTTTCAGGACGCGTTTAAACGCGTCTGGTTTCAGGGGGCGGAAAATGACGGCTTTAATCGTTTAGTACTGGCTGCAGGGTTAACTTGGCAGCAAGTTTCGATGGTACGTACTTATGCTAAATACTTTAAACAAATAGGGTCTGCTTTTAGTCAAGATTATATGGAATCGGCCCTGGTAAAGCATAATGTAATTACCACTAAACTCGTTCATTTATTCGAAACCCGTTTTTCTCCTGAACATATTGTACAGCGTGATAATAAAGTAAAAGCGCTGAACAAAGCAATTTTTAGTGCGTTAGACCAAGTCACTAATTTAGATGAAGATAAAATTATCCGGCAGTTTGTAGAGGTGATTATGCATACCTTACGGACCAATTTTTATCAAAAAAATTCACAGGGCGAGTTTAACGATTATATTGCGATAAAGCTGGATAGCACAGAAATTTCAGGCATGCCGCAACCTTATCCATTGTATGAGGTGTTTGTCTATTCACCAACGTTTGAAGGGATTCATTTGCGTTGTGATAAAATTGCACGTGGTGGGCTTCGTTGGTCAGATAGAAGAGAAGATTTTCGAACCGAAGTGCTCGGCCTTATGAAAGCACAGCAAGTTAAAAATGCTGTGATTGTTCCGAGTGGCGCAAAAGGTGGATTTGTAGCAAAGCGATTACCAGAAAATGGGTCTCGAGAAGCAATTTTAGCGGAAGGTATTGCGTGTTATCAGCAGTTTATTCGTGCGTTGCTCGATATTACAGATAATTACCAAGGCAATACGCTGGTTAAACCAAAATCAGTTGTATGCTATGACGAAGATGATCCCTATCTTGTAGTCGCTGCAGATAAAGGAACAGCAACATTTTCTGATATTGCGAATAATATTTCAGAAGAATATAACTTTTGGTTAGGCGATGCTTTTGCCTCGGGCGGATCTATAGGCTATGACCATAAAAAAATGGGCATTACAGCACGAGGGGCATGGGAGTCTGTGAAGCGCCACTTTTATGAAATGGGTACGAACATCATGGCCACTGATTTTACGGTGGTTGGTGTGGGTGATATGGCGGGCGATGTATTTGGAAATGGGATGTTGCTTTCAAAGCATATTCGTTTGCTTGCAGCATTTAATCACCTTCATATTTTTATTGATCCGTCGCCTAAATCAGATATTAGTTTTAAAGAACGTGAACGCTTGTTTAATTTACCTCGTTCAAGTTGGGAAGATTATAATTCTGAGTTGATTTCAAAAGGTGGGGGTGTTTTTTCTCGAACAGCTAAATCAATCCCTGTTAGCAAAGAAATGAAAGCTTTGTTTGGGTTAAATCAAAAAACAATTGAGCCCAATGAATTGATTCGAGTGATTTTAACCGCGCAAGTTGATTTATTATGGAGTGGGGGCGTAGGCACGTTTGTAAAAGCGGCTTCAGAAAATCATTTCGAAGTAGGTGATCACACAAACGATATGATACGTGTAAATGCTGACACTCTGCGTTGTCGTGTGGTAGGTGAGGGGGGAAATTTAGGGTTAACACAGTTGGCACGTATTGAGTATTCACTTAAAGGCGGATTGATTTATACCGACTTTATTGATAATTCAGCGGGGGTGGACTGCTCAGATAAAGAAGTTAATATTAAAATTTTGTTGAATCAAGAAGTTGAGGCAGAAGAATTAAGTTTGAAAAAAAGAACCACTTTACTGGCCTCTATGACGGATGAAGTGGCTCACTTGGTGCTACGAGATAATATTTTGCAAACTCGAGCCATTAGTTTGTTGGTTGCACAAGCAGCGTGTACTATTGATTTAAACACGCGTTATTTAAATATGCTGGGTCAAGAAGGAAAACTGGATAGGCAGCTTGAGTTTATTCCAACAGAAAAAGCACTCAGCGAGCGAAAATTACTTGGAAAAGGCCTGGCAAGTCCTGAGATTAGTATTTTGCTTTGTTATAGTAAAATTCATTTGAAAACAGCTATCTTAGCCTCAGATATTCCTGAATCTACTTACTTACTGCCTTATTTGCTTGATGCATTTCCAAAGCCTTTACAGGCACGGTTTAAATCCGGGATTCAGCAGCATCCACTGAAACGTGAAATTATTGCGACAGCGCTCAGTAATATGATTGTGAATGAAATGGGTTTTAATTTCGTTTATCGCTTGCAAGATGAAACAGGTGCGCCAGTTGCTTCGATTGTGCGTGCATATATCATTGCGCGAGATGTTTTTAATATGGGCGAGATCTGGAAAAAGTTAGAAGCTTTGGATGTTTCTATTAAGGCAAGCCATCAAACAGAAATTATGGTGAACTGTGTTCGTTTGCTGCGGCGTACCGCGCGTTGGTTCTTACGTTGCAAACATAATCATCTGGATATGGCAGATACCATCAATCGCTATGCAGAAGGTGTTTATGGTTTAAAGAAAGCATTATTGGGTTTGCTGGGTAAAGAGCAGAAAAAAACCTACATTTCTCAGGCAGCGCATTATCGTGCCTTAGGATTACCTGATGCGATGGCTGATGGTTTGACAGCCAATCGAACCCTTTTCTTTGCGATGGATATTATTGAAATTTCTGAAGAGCAAAATTTGCCGGTTGAAAAAGTTGGAAAAGTCTATTTTGATGTGGGCGAATTTTTAGAGTTATCATGGATTCGTTTTCACTTAATTGAGCATCCTACAGAAACGCACTGGGAAGCTTTGTCGCGTGAAGCACTTCGAGATGATTTAGATGGGCAGCAGCGTAAATTAACGGCGGCTATCCTAAACTTTAAAGATAAAATAAAAACAGACGATGCGGGCTTGCAAGCATGGGCTACAACAAATGCGCTGTTGATTACACGTTGGCATCAAGTAGTGGCTGAGCTTCGCTCCTCGAATGTCTTAAATTACACCATGTTCTTTGTGGCTATTCGTGAGTTACTTGATTTAACAGAAGCAACTGTACAAGAATCAACAGCAGAGTAAGCGTATCTATATTTGTGTGATGCATTACTGTGATTTTCTTCTCCCCGCTCAGCGGGGAGAAGGTGGTGCGTAGCACCAGATGAGGGGTGATCTATGTGTTGATAAAAGCACGGATCAAATGTAGATGCGTTTATCCTGCTGTGGGCTCCTGCGTTCGCGTGCGTTTTGCATCAGGCGGTGCGTCCCCGTCTATATATGCTTGCATTTTATCTAAGACAGTATGTGCTCTGGGCTTACCAAAAAAGAAGTGGCATATTCGTGTTCAGCGCTTTTAAAAAATAGATAGAGCGGGTGAGGTTGTACTTCACCTGATGCTTCAGAGGGAGTTAGAATATTCTGCAATAAAGCTTTATGTGCTTCAGGTGTTAAGTGTAAAGGCTCTAGATTAAGCCGCTCAGATTGCTGCAGAAGCGCCCAGAGCTCATCGCTATGTGCGGCTTTGTCTGTTTGAAAATAATCATGCTCTAAAATAGCCTGAACGATGTATAGTCTCTTTGTAACTAAAGCAACTATTAGGGGCGTCATGCCATCGCCTTCTTCGGCATCTAAGACTGTAATCTGCTCAGAGAGTGCGTTATTATAGATGAGCGTATGTATTGATTCTCTGGTGCTCGGGTCGTTTGGATTACCGCTTAATAGATGCTGCGCCAAAGGCAAAAATTCATAGGTTCGGTCTGTGTTTGTAATAACAGGCATTTTATAGGTTGTTTGAGCATCTGGCATAGCGTGTATCTCGCTGTTAATTTGTTATGTATATGTAAGTGTTATGCTTTACTTAAACTGATGCGTTATTTATTATGAGGTGAAAAGTTGTATTTTAATAGCTTTCTTTTGTCAAAAAAATAACAGCGCTATTTTTTTTATATTTATGGGGAATGCAATGGACTGGTGTAATAAAGACGTTAAAAATTACTCAACAGGATTTAAATATTTACATTGGCTTGTTGCTGTTTTGGTTTTAGGGATGCTTGGCCTAGGTTTTTTCTTGGCGGATTTACCCAAAGAAATGAAAGTGCAAGCTTATATGCTACATAAATCAATCGGCCTGACGATTTTGTGTTTGATGTTGGTCCGTGTGGTTTGGATTGTGCTGTCAGGGAAGCCAAAATTACCTGATGCTACACCTAAATGGGAGGGTTATTTGGCGAGTCTTGTTCAGTATGGCTTGTATTTATTTTTAATTTCAATGGCGCTTTCAGGCTGGTTGATGGCAACGGCCTCAAATAAAATACCTGTCTATTTTAACTGGTTCAGTGTACCATTCCCCGGTCTATCACCGAATGAAAAAATAGCAGATTGGATGTATAGCACACACGGAGTGATTGCCTGGATATTATTAGGCTTGGTCGGTTTGCATATAGCAGGTGCTTTAAAGCATTGGTTAATTCAAAAAGATGATGTGCTAACACGTATGATGCCATGAGGATTAAAATTTCAAATGAACGAACCCTGTACAATTGCGCTCAAACAAGTCGGTATGGCTTATGGCCGAAAGTTACTATTTTTAGATGTTAATTTGCATCTAAACTCAGGCAATGCATATGCGCTGGTTGGTGCTAATGGTGCAGGGAAATCAACTTTTTTTAGATTACTCACGGGCGAAGAAGAGCTGACTTCAGGTGAAGTCATGATTCCGAAGCATGCAAGTGTGGGCTGGCTTAAACAAGATCAGTTCCGTTATGAAGATACACCAATTCGCGATATTGTTTTGCAAGGCAAAGCTGCCTTATGGGCCGCTTTGCAAGAGCGAGAAGCGCTTTTTTCTGATGAGGATTGGGATGATAAAAAAGGATTCCGTCTTGCTGAATTAGAAGAAGTTGTTGCGCATTATGATGGATATACGGCTGAAGCTGAAGCTGAAAGTATTTTAGAGGGCTTAGGTATCTTGCCACAATATTTTGATAAGCCACTGAAGGCATTATCTGGCGGATATAAGCTTCGCGTTTTGCTTGCACAAACATTATTTCAAAAGCCTTCGATTTTATTATTAGATGAACCAACAAATCACTTGGATATTATATCGATTCGTTGGCTTGAAAAATTTCTTAAGTCTGAATTTAATGGCTTACTGGTTTTCATTTCGCATGATGTAGATTTTATTGATCATGTGTCGGATCATATTTTAGATATTGATTATGGTGAAGTGAGAGCCTATCAAGGTAAATATGTTAAATTCTTAGCAGCTAAAAAATTGCTTGAAGAGCAAAAAGCGGTTGAGAAAAAATCAGCTGAAAACAAAATTTCAGAGATGCAGCGTTTTGTTGATAGGTTTGGGGCAAAGGCTTCGAAAGCAGCACAAGCGCGTTCGCGTATGAAAATGATTGAAAAAGTAGAAATTCCAGATATTAAGCACTCGTCTCGTATTGCACCTGGTTTTCAGTTTACAGAGTCACGTCCTTCAGGTAAGCACGTGCTCCAAGTTGATAATTTAGCAAAAAGCTTTAAAGAAAAAACGTTGTTTGAGAATATACGATTTCAGATTGCCCGCGGTGAGAAAGTTGCGATCATGGGGGTGAATGGTATTGGTAAATCAACGATGATGAAGCTTTTAGCTGGGCACCTGAAACAAGATACAGGTGATGTTACCTGGGGGCATGAATCACGCATTAGTTATTTTTCACAAGACCATCATGAATTGCTTAATACACATATAAGCGTTTTAGAATGGTTAACAAATGAAACACGTGGTGCGAACGATCAAGATATTCGAAAAATGTTGGGTCGCATGTTGTTTGTAAAAAATGATGTTGATAAAGATATTCTAACGCTGAGTGGTGGTGAATCCGCGCGATTATTACTTGCTAAAGTCATGCTTGAACTGCCTAATATTATTTTGCTTGATGAGCCGACTAACCATCTAGACTTAGAAACAATTGAGGCTTTAGGTGAAGCGTTGTCGCATTATAAAGGCACGTTGATAGCTGTAAGCCATAGTCGTCATTTTATTAGTAAAATTGCAAAACGCATTTTGTATTTTAAACCCGGCGGCGTGATTATCGATCATAAAGGAAGCTATAAAACGTTTGAGTCAACGCTTGAATAGCTTTTGGTAGTTAATTACTGCATGCTGCAGGTGGTACTTGTCTTGCTTGTTTCTTCAACTTTATTTTCAGACTTTGGGGTAAATAAGCGCTGATTGTGTTCATAGCTAGAGTCAGGCGAAGGCTCTAAAAAACGTGTAGAAACTGCCTTAACCCTCTTTTTTAGATACAAGTCGATGTGGCTTGGATGTGATTTTCTTGTATCTTGAATTTCAGAGGAAGAGAAGCAAATCGTGGGCCTGCCATCCTTATTTCTTGCGTTTTATCTTCAGTCGGCCCATAAAACCTGACATTATCTGCTTCAGATAATACCTCAATGAATTGGGTTACCTGTGCTTCAGGGAGGGGGTGTTGTGAGGCGCTGAAGTCTATCGTGACATCAGAAAGGACACTGTAATTTTTTTGTGCTTCTGATAGCGCATATTCAATGTCAGCAAGCAATATACTCGTTTCAATGGCGCTTAATCCTTCAGGGCAGTTATAAACTGTATTGTTTACGCTGAGTCTCATAACGATTGTTGAGCGAGTATAGATTTTCGCTCTGAGATTATCGCTTGTTTCTTCTAGCATTTTGATGCACCAAATAGCGTGTAATATATTTAATATTATACATTTCAAATATTAAATAATCATTTATAATACAATGTAAAATAAACATATACATTTCGTATGGACATGGTAATATAAAGAGAGATCAATATAATACCTAACTTGAAGGAAAAAACAGGATGTTAAAAAAATTAGTTAAATACGGTAACAGTAAAGCGCTAGTACTTGATCGTGCTATTTTAGAGCTACTTAATATTCGTGAAGGGGCACTGGTTAAGCTAAAAACAGATGGCAAATCATTAACGATTACGCCAGCTGAGCTTGTTGAAAAAGACGACGTTGTTTTATCTGATTTTAAAGAAGTCACGTATGCAGCGGATGAGACAGTGAGCACTTAGCCTTCCATGGCGCGGAGTGATTAAATTACTGTATGGTGCAGCATGCCGTTTGCTGTTCATTGCCTGTAATGACTAGCTCTTGTCTTAATCGACGCTGGATTTTCCTTTGGGTTTCGATATGGTTAGCTTTTTCAATCTCTTCAGAAGTTATTGTTTGAACCGCTCCAGTCTTAGTTGCTATTAAGTGAGATGCACCTGTAAAAGCTTTTTCTTGGTTATGTGCTTGAATTTCAGATGAAGAGAATGCCTGGTTGCTCACTATTTTTTTCCTTTATACTTGGGAAAATACAGGGAGCATAAAGCGTGGCATTATCTTGTGTTAATACTGTATTAACTAGCGCTGTGAATTCTTCTCTAGGTAAGCAGCTTGATGAAGGCGTTAAATCTAATATCGAATTAGGTGAGACTCGACCTGAGAAAAACGCAACTCCAGAGTTGTTTAATAAATGCCTGTATTGCGCTAATTTTGATTTATCTGGGCGGGTGTATGTAAGCCCTGGGGTATTGAATATTTGGATGAAATTGTCCGAGGAAGCGACTCTATCTTTGGGATGTACCTTTGTGCCTTTTGGGGTATTGAAAAAAACCTGGAAATGTCATCTTACTTATACTCAGTCATAATAAATGAAGTGTAATGGTACAAATTAATCATTAAGCAAGTATTAACCCTGGGCAAGCCAGGGCATGAAGGTGCTATTTATGATCTGAATTCATTAATAGTGTTTGGGTTGGAAATGCACATTCAGCACCATGTGATGCAATAATATCAAGTGCTTTCATCAAGACATCATGGCGAATAGGAATGTATTCAGCGCGCTTAATCGTTTGAGTAAACGCATCAACTAATATATCTAACGAAGAAGCACCCAGTTCATTTAGATTCACCAAAATAGGCTGTTTGTTATCTATGTCGGGATGCTCAAGAAGCATTTGTTTTATATCGTGGCTAATCGCATTAATTTTGGCTGCATCGTCATAACGTACGCCTACCAACGTTTTAATACGTCGATTGAGCATGCGAGAAGCATTTTCAACGCTAATTGTTAAGAAAAAGCTGTTAGGTACATACAGGGCACGCTTATCAAATGTTCGAATGCGAGTCACACGCCAGCCAATATGCTCAACTGTGCCTTCTATATTCTTATCAGGGGAGCGAATGCTGTGGCCTACTTTGAAAGGCTTATCCATATACACCACGAGCCCACCAAAAAAATTAGCTAATAAATCTTTAGATGCAAAGGCAATCCCAGCACCGCCAATACCACCAAATGCCAACAATCCTGAAATAGGTAAACCAAACAGCTGCATAATACTCATGCCGCCTATTACAATCACCGTGATAATAAGCAAGAGTGCAATGGCATGCACCATGGTTTCATCGACTTCTTTATTTCTTTTACTGTGTTTTTTGTGGTTTTGAATGGTGAGCGTTTCTACTTTACGAATAAAGCGGATGGTAGCCCAAGTCAGTGCAAAAACAATGCCTGTGTTTTTGATAGGGGCAAGATAAGTAAATAGCCAAGCTTCTTGCTGCTCTGGAAAGCTCAGCATGCAGGCCGTAGCTAAACCGACCAGCCAGATCATTAAAGCCAATGGCTTATAAAGGGCTTGCAAAAATGCTTCGGCATATAAGACATTTTTTTGTTTGGCTTTATTTGCAAGCTTTAACGTTATTCTAGAAGTAATAAAGTGAATGATGAGCGTTAAGAATAAAGTGGCAGCAACATGTAAGGTCCATAGATGAGCGCCAAAAAATGTTTCTAGGTAATCCATAGGCCAAACTTCCGGTTTATTTTAAAACAGCTTGTATTGTATGGGCTTATGCTAATTAAAACAATAACAATGCTTTTAATACTGTGCGATAGGAGATATTTTGTGTGAAAACTTGACGAAACCTATGTGTATATGCTTTTATATTGACCTATTAATTAAAGAAACGCATGTAGATATCGCAGGAATCGTTGGATAGATCCAGTGATACATTATAGGAAATATAAAATTATAGTATGCCTTTAGATGTAATTAATTCAGCCCCTGCAGCTGATAAAAATACGATATTGTTAGAGCGAAAGCAAAATACAACATGGTTGCTAAGTCTCTATGGTACAGCCATTGGTGCAGGTACTTTGTTTCTTCCTATTGAGGCGGGTCTCAATGGATTGCTACCTTTGCTTGTAATGGCGCTTATTGCTTTTCCTATGACTTATTATTCTCATAAAGCGCTGTGCCAGTTTGTTTTATCAGGCTCGGTTGAAGGCAATAACATCACTGATGTGGTGCATGAACATTTTGGCTCGAAAGCTGGAAAAGTACTTACGTTGATGTATTTTCTCTCCATTTTTCCGATCTTATTAATGTATAGCGTCGCGTTAACCAACACAGCAGAGAGCTTTCTAGTTAATCAGCTCCATATGCCTTCTCCGCCTCGAATGATGCTGTCATTACTGCTTGTAACGGGATTAATGTTGATTATTCGTATGGGGCAACAGATGGTTATTAAAGCAATGAGCTTTCTTGTTTATCCTTTTCTTGTTGTGCTGATGCTCTTATCGTTTTATTTGATTCCACACTGGAATAATGCGCTTTTCAAACAAACTGCATTTACAGCAAGTACGTTAATCTCTTTACCTAAATCATTATGGTTGCTGATTCCGGTGATCGTTTTTTCATTTAATCACTCACCTATTATTTCTTCTTTTGCCGTAAGCCAAAAGAAACGCTACGGTCAAGATTCATCCGAAAAAAGCTCAATAATTTTAAAAAACACGCATATCTTGATGGTGCTAACGGTTCTCTTTTTTGTATTTAGCTGTGCATTTAGTCTATCACCGCAAGATTTAGCGGAGGCCAAACACCAAAATATTTCTATTCTTTCTTTTATTGCGAATCATTTTGATGCGCCAATTATTGCTTATTGCGGACCATTTGTTGCTTTTTTAGCAATTTCAAAATCTTTTTTAGGGCACTATTTAGGTGCGAGTGAAGGATTAAATGGATTAATTTCTAAATGCCTTAAAAAGCCATCAAGCACGACTTCGAATAGCGCATTTGATTCAAGCATTGATCTTTTTATTATTATAAGTTGTTGGTGTGTTGCGACCATAAATCCCAATATTTTAACCATGATTGAAACATTAGGTGGCCCAATGATTGCGGTTATTTTATTTCTTATGCCAATGTATGCTATTTCAACGGTACCCAGCATGAAGAAATATCGTAAGCCTATATCCAATGACTTTATTATCATGATGGGGTTAACTGCTCTATCAGCAATATTATATGGTTTATATCAAACTTTTTACGGTTAAAATGCTGTATTTTTAGGGCAAGTGCTTTAAATCCATTCTTTTGTCTTGAATTCTAATTTATCTATTCTATAGTGTTAGAAAGTGGTTTAAACTAATAAAAAAGTGGAGGATTGTGGGGGAAGCCCTGCAGTAAAAACCATGTTTCGCGGAATCAATGCAATTAATCTGGATAGCAAGGGGCGATTTGCCATTCCTTCACGATATCGCGAAGGATTAGGTGAGCAGCTTGTTGTCACAATTGATACCGAAGAGGCATGCTTGTTACTTTATCCTGTGACGGCATGGCAAGTGATTGAAGATGGTTTGCAACGCTTACCAAGCTTTAATGCAGCCGCGAGACGCATCCAGCGCTTGTTGATTGGTCATGCGACAGATGTTGCGTTAGATGGCAATGGACGCTTATTACTTCCTCCTATTTTAAGAGAATATGCAACACTTGAAAAACGCATGGTGTTAATAGGTCAAGGCAATAAGTTTGAAATTTGGGATGAGGCAGCTTGGCACGAAAAACGCGCTGACTGGCTTAAAGAAGAGTCATCGGGTGAAGGGTTGCCGGATGAAATGAAAACGTTTTTTTTATGATGGAGTCTTCAAATGATAGGCACACATCAACCCGTTTTACTTGAAGAAGCAATTGAAGCTTTAAAGCTTGTACCCAATGGCATTTATGTGGATGGTACATTTGGGCGAGGCGGACACTCACAAGTGATTTTAGGGACACTGGGTCCTCTGGGACGGTTGATTGTATTAGATAAAGATGCAGATGCCATTGCGCATGCAAAAAAAGTATTTGGACAAGATGAGCGGGTTTTACCTGTTCAAGATTCATTTGCAAATATTGCAGAAATTGCAGAAAATCTTGGCATCAATAAGCAAGTGACCGGCATTTTATTAGACTTGGGTGTGTCGTCGCCTCAGTTGGATGAAGCCGCGCGTGGATTTAGTTTCATGAAAGATGGTCCACTCGATATGCGGATGAATACCGATCAACCATTAACAGCCGAACGCTTTGTAAATCTTAGCAGTGAAGCTGAAATGGCGGATGTATTTAAGACGTACGGTGAAGAGCGTTTTGCACGGCGCATTGCCCGTGCAATTATACGAAAGCGCACAGAATTAGGTCCTATTCTCACGACCACTGAGCTCGCTGAAATTGTAAAAGAAGCCCATCCTGCATGGGAAAAAAACAAGCATCCTGCAACTCGTGTTTTCCAAGCGATTCGTATTTATATTAATCAAGAACTAGATGATCTATCTAAAGGACTAAAGCAGTGCACTCACGTTTTAGCGCCTTATGGACGTTTGGCTGTGATTAGTTTTCATTCGCTCGAAGACAGAATCGTCAAACGGTTTATGAAAGCAGAAGAAGAAGGTATTCGATTGCCTCGTAACTTACCTGTAATGGAGACGCAGACTAAGACGCATTTTAAACGTGTGGGGAAGGCAATTAAACCGACCGATGAAGAAATAGATGAAAATGTTCGTGCACGAAGCGCAGTCCTTAGAATAGGGGAGAAAACATCATGAACGCTGCTGCAAAGATGATTCAGCAAAGTAGTGTGTTTCAAGGACATGGAAAAATCCAATTATCAACCGCAATGTGCCTACAGATAACGTTACTTTTTTTCGTATTGATGAGTGCGCTATCTGTTGTTTATGTCATTAATCTGCATCGCGTAACCTGTGGCCAAATGCAAATGGCAGATCAAAAAGCGCATCGTTTGCAATTACAATGGGGGCAGTTGCTGTTGGAGCAAGCGAGTTTAGCTACACCTGCTCGGGTAGAAAGGCTCGCTAAAGATAAACTGCAGATGGTTTTTCCTACCCATGAAAAAACCTTTGCTCTGCGTGCCGAATGAGGAAAGCGAGTCATCGTAAACGTTTTTTAACGTTAAATGCATGTTTTTTAGTTATATTAGTTATACTCGTTTGGCGTATGGTTACTTTGATGGTGTTAGACCGAGGGTTTCTGCAAGGACAAGGGGATGCGCGGAGTGTACGCGTGGTGGATACCCCTGCATTTAGAGGCATGATATTTGATAGGCAAGGAGACGCGATTGCTGTGAGTACGCCCGTGCAGTCGCTTTGGTTAAATCCTAAAAAATTCAAGCCAACACCTGAAGAACTTAAACGCCTGGCCAGTATACTCAATAGATCACCGCAAAGTATTTCTCGTCGCGTGAGTCATGTTGGAACCCGGGGTTTTGTGTATTTAAAACGCCACCTAACGCCAAGTAAAGCACAAAAAATTGAAGCATTGCATATTCCAGGTGTTAATTTCAAGCAAGAATTCAAACGCTATTATCCTGAGGCTGAGAGTCTGGCGCAGCTGATTGGATTTACAAATATAGATGATGATGGCATTGAAGGCTTAGAGCTTGCGTATCATGATTGGTTAGATGGGGTTCCTGGAAAACGACGTGTTATAAAAGACAGAACCGGACGCATTATTGATGAGTTAGGTGTTATTCAAGAGCCAAGGCCAGGTCGAGGTTTACAGTTGAGTATTGATAGACGGATTCAATTTTTGGCCTATCATGAGCTGCAAAAAACAGCGATAGAATTTGGGGCAAAATCAGGCTCAGTTGTTGTACTGGATGCACGTGATGGAGAAGTATTGGCTGCTGTAAACTGGCCGTCGTTTAATCCTAATGCACGTCAGCGATATGATGTTTCAGCGTATCGTAACCGTGCTATGACCGATATGTTTGAGCCTGGCTCGGTTATTAAGCCGTTTGGTATTGCGAGTGCACTCGAAACAGGGCTATTTGAGCCAGATACTGTGATTGATACACGGCCCAGTTGGATGATGCTTGAAGGGCATGCTATTCGTGATGTAGGTAATTATGGTGTGTTAGATGTACGGGGTGTCTTGCAACATTCTAGCAATGTGGGCATGACCAAAATGGTGCTTGCAAGTCCTCCTGAGCATTTAATTGATTTTTTAAAACGTTGTGGCGCTGCAACCGTTACAGCCAGTGGCTACCCAGGTGAAAGCGAAGGCACAATCGTTAATTCAAGAGAAACAACGCAGTTTATGTTAGCGACCCTAAGTTTTGGTTATGGGGTATCTATGACAACGCTACAGCTTGCTAAAATGTATACGGTGTTTGCCAATGCCGGACGCTTAATGCCAGTCAGCTTACTCCATTCAGATGAAAAAAAACTTGGAGAACAAGTATTAAGCCCTAAAATTTCAGAGCAAGTGCTTGATATGATGGAGTCGGTTGTGAAGCGAGGGGGCACAGGCACAAAAGCAGCAGTCCCTGGCTACCGTGTGGCGGGAAAAACAGGAACAGCCAGAATTGCAGGTCAACATGGGTATGAAGAAAAACGATATCTTGCGACTTTTGCAGGGATAGCGCCTGTCTCTCATCCGCGTTTGGTGGTGGCTGTGGTCATCAATGAACCCACAAAAAAATCTTTTTATGGTGGGCGTGTGGCAGCGCCTTTATTTTCAAAAGTGATGGAGGCCTCTTTGCGATTGCTAAATATTGAGTCTGATGAAACAAATGAAGCACGTGCAGCATGACAAACCTTCAAAACGACAGCCGTGAAATCAAGCCAGGTGATATCTTTCTTGCTTACCCTGGTGAAGCATGCGATGGTCGGCTTTTTATTGCTGATGCCATCCAAGCTGGCGCAAGTGCTGTATATTATGAACCCAATAAGGCATCAGATTCTGATTTAACCGCTTTATCTCAACATAATATTCCATTAATAGCCTATCCGAATTTAGCAACGCATTTAGGCGTTCTAGCAGCACAATTTTATGCAGTTCCAAAAGAGGGGCTTCATATTTCAGGTGTGACAGGTACCAATGGTAAAACAACGATTGCGTATCAATTAGCACAAGCACATAATTTATTAAACGCATCAACGGCTTATATGGGAACATTAGGTGCCGGTTTGTTAGATGCAATTGAGCCACTTCAAAATACAACACCTGATGCACTCTGTGTTCAAAAGTATTTACATAAGTGGACACAACACAATATTAAACAGGTTGCGATGGAAGTGTCATCACATGGGCTGTGTGAAGGACGCGTGAGCCAAGTTGCTTTCACTCAGGCTATTTATACTAATTTAAGTCATGAGCACTTAGACTATCATAAAACAGTTGAAGCATATGCTAACGCTAAAGCAAGTCTGTTTGCATGGCCTAGTCTAAAATCAGCGATTTTAAACCAAGATGATGCTTATGCTGAGCATATGCAGGCCAATATACCAGCGGGTGTGAATATTCTAACCTATG
The DNA here is from genome assembly GCA_022600515.1 of Gammaproteobacteria bacterium. Taxonomy (GTDB): domain Bacteria; phylum Pseudomonadota; class Gammaproteobacteria; order Legionellales; family Legionellaceae; genus JAALKW01. Next base: position 5,859 of record JAHZKG010000007.1, on the reverse strand, counting down.
GTTTAGCACCAGGCTGTGATGTTTTTGCTGATCAGATTAAATTACACATGACGGGCAGTGTTTTTAACGTAAAAACACCCATCGGTTCTTTCCGATGCACTGTTCAAGCCTTGGGGCGCTTTAATATTTATAATAGCTTAGCTGTGATTGCGAGCTTAATTGCAGATGGATATGCGTTATCAGATATTCAAGCCGTGATGCCAAAACTTCAGGCCTCTCCTGGGCGAATGGAGCAAGTGTGCTCATCGCCTGTTACGTTAGTTGACTATGCACATACGCCAGATGCGCTTGAGAAAGCACTTGAAACCCTTTCAGAATTAAAACAAGCAAAGCTTTTTGTTGTGTTTGGGTGTGGAGGAGACAGAGATAAATACAAACGCGCATTGATGGCTCGTGTTGCAGAGCAGTATGCCGATCAGATTATTATTACCAGTGATAATCCTCGCATGGAAAACCCACATGAAATTTTAGAAGAAATTGCCGCAGGATTTAATCAAAAAACCAAAATTTTAAATATAGAAAGCCGAAAAAAAGCAATACAACAAGCACTAAAACTTGCAGCACCAGACGATATGATTTTAATTGCGGGTAAAGGCCATGAAATGTATCAAGTCATAGGGCATGAACGACATCCGTTTTCAGATGCCGCTGTTGTACGTAAATTTATGGCTTCATGAAGTATTAACTTAAGTTAATACTTAAATGGTCAAGGTTGGATTCTGAGTGTTATTAGGGGTTGAAAGCTCTTCTGCAGCAGCCTGCTGAACAGGTGGATTTACAGCCAGCGGGCTAATTTTTCGTTTAAATTCTGCAATATAATGTTGATTTTCCGCGAGATATTTTTCAGGCAATGCATTTAAAAAATCTTCAAGATGAGCTCGTTCTTGATTTGCTGCAATGAGCAGATTACATCCCGCATCAAGTGCTTGAATGCCGCGTTCGAGCAAACTACCTATATCAGCACCGGTCATGCCTAAGCAATCACTAATAATAATTTTTTTAAATTGCACTTTATTTCTTAATATATCAAGCAGCCATGTTGAAGAATATCCAGCGGCATTATTTGGGTCTACTTCGGGATAAGTGACATGCGCAGGCATAATGGCATCGAGTTGTTCGGATTTAGTTAACTCAGTAAAAGGCACAAGATCACATGCTTCCAACGCTTCGAGTGGGCGAAAATCAGTAGGAGATGCAATATGTGAATCGCTCTCACAAAAACCATGCCCTGGAAAATGTTTTCCGACAGATGGCATACCCGCTTTATGCATGCCGCGAATAAATGCACTTGCTAATTGGGTGAGTATTTCAGGATTTGTATGAAATGCGCGGTCTAGTTTGCCAATAATAGGGTTTGAGCCGTTTATATCTAACACAGGGGCAAGCCCTACGTGAATACCGCATTCACGGAGTTCGCGTGCCATGATTTCACCATAAGTTTCAGCCAGTTTCAGGCCTGTTTCTGGCTCAATATCATAGGTAACCCCGTAAACATGTGCTGCTGGTAACGAAGTAAAGCCATGGCGTTGAAAGCGTTGTACATTACCGCCTTCATGATCAGCAAATAAAATGAGATCAGGATTTATCTCATGAATAGCGTGGGTGAGCTGCGTTAGTTGGGTTTTATTTTGATAATTGCGTGTAAATAGAATCACACCGGCAGTGTTTGGATGTTTTAATAATTTACGCTCAGTATCAGAGATATTAGTACTTAATAAATCAATAATAACGGGCATAAAAAAACTCCTAATTAAAAAATAGTTTAGGTTAGACTCTTCAAAACTTTGACTGTATAGTACAGCCATTATTTCAAACGGACAAGGTATACAAACCATGAAAAACCAAGCATTAAGCCCCGATGAACTGGCTGCAAATATTCGAGAACGCACCCCTAATATTCGTCCACGAATTGGTATTGTATTGGGCTCTGGTCTAGGTGAATTTGCAGATCGTTTAGATAATGCAACCCGTATATCTTATGCTGATTTGCCCGGCTTTCCACCGGTTACTGTTGCAGGGCATCAAGGTGTGATGGTTGTTGGTGAGCTTTTTGGTGTGGGTGTTGTGTGTCTTCAGGGACGGATGCATCTGTATGAAGGGGCGAGTCACGATATTGTCAAAACATATATTCGAACATTAAAACGCCTTGGCTGTGAATATTTTTTTGCAATCAGTGCATCGGGTTCTTTATGCGAAACCGTTGGACCAGGTCAGCTGATGTTGATTAAAGATCATATTAATTTACAAGGCACCAATCCTTTGATTGGTCCAAATGATGATGATTTTGGCGCGCGATTTTTTCCTTTAGATGATGTGTACGATCGTGAAACACGAGAAACATTGGTTGATTTAGCAGAAGGGATCGGCGTGGTATTACCTGAAGGCGTTTATGCGGCAGTTACAGGGCCTAATTACGAAACCGTTGCTGAGATTAAAGCACTACGTATGTTAGGTGCTGATGCAGTCGGTATGTCGACGGTACCTGAAGTGTTGGTTGCAACCCATTGTGGTATGAAAGTTGCAGTGATTGCGATGATTACTAACTTTGCGACAGGGCTTGCAAGCATTAGCCATTCACATCAAGCCGTGGTTGAGATGGCAGCGCAATCCAGTGACAAAGTCATTGTTTTGTTAAAGCAGTTTATCGAAACGCTGTCTAAATAGGCTTTAATACAACTAAACAAGAGAAAATAAAGCGCAAGTTGATTTCAAAGATTTTCCCCTCTCATGCGAGGTTTTCCTTCTCCCGCTGGGCGGGGGAAGGTGCCCGATAGGGCGGATGGGGGGAGGCTTTAATAGCTATACCCAAACACAAACTTCAATGAGTGTGATTTTATTTTTAAGTGAAGCATAAGAAAATCCCTACGTGCCGTGGCTTGTCCCTGAGTGTTCCTCACTTTTTAGATGTAAATACTTACTATTGAATATGGTGTTATTCCCATGCGTCATTTGCTGTCATTGCTTCACTTCGTTCGCAATCTGACGTATCCCCACGAATATTTTTTAGCTACAGCCCATTGAGAAGTGATTTAAAACCGTCCGATTCAACCGAAAATATGTCTTTCCCGCGCAGGCGGGAATCCATTATTTGTTTGACTCGAATGGAAAATAAGATTAACTAAGCAAAACAAGCCTTAGTGGCTTAATTTATTTATTGGTTTACTTTGATGAATGGATTCCCGCCTGCGCGGGAAAGACAGATTTTCGGTTGAGTTGAGTTATTTCGGAGCATAATTTCATAGGGATAATTTAAAAGCATTTCGTGGGGATACGTCAGTTCGCAATGACGGATATTTAAATCCCTTAGGTGTGAACAAGCCACTAAAGAAAAGTGAGGGTCTCTCAGCGCTTCTATGGATTCCGAGGATAAACCGCGGAACGTAGACGTAACGAGGGCTTAAGCCCAATTTTCAACAAACCTTAATCATTAAAAATTTCCCCCATCCGCCCTATCGGGCACCCTCCCCCGCCCAGCGGGAGAAGGAAAACCATCCCGGACAGTAGTGCGCCTGCGCGGGAATGAGCTAACTTAGATTAATATGACTTATTTAAGGTCGACTATTGATAGGTAGCTATTTTAAAGTATTTGTGGGGATTGGCCAGCCTCCGACCCCACGCAACATGGCCTAATTTTGCATGAATGCAATATATGTTTCAGCATCATCAAATGTTTGCGGTAATTGTGTGTGTTGCGCTGAAAACAAACGAGATGCTTCGGCTTTCAGTTGTTGGGTTTCGTTGAGTAAACTCTGATTATATTGTATTTTATTTTCTATTGTTTCATATGAATCAGAATACCAAACTTCTTTGCGTTGAAAGCGGAGCTGCTTGGTTGAGTCTGAAATTTGCTGTTGTAACTCTTTTATTTCCTGTACAAGGCAATTTCGATGCTCAGCAATATAATCAACTTGTTTGATGAGCAGCGCTTCAATCGAAGGATGCGTGCCAATAAGTTTTTTGGGGGAGCCTTCGCGTAAGTATTGTCGATAGCGATTAAACGTGTCTTCGGTTTGTAGAGCAACAGATGTGAGTAAGGTTTGCCAAGCTGCTCTATTGATAAGGTGCTTTTTGGTTTTCTGAAGCGCTTCTATTTCACGGTAATTATCACGACAATTATTTTCAGCCATTGTACTGCTAGGTATCCTTTGTCCTGATTTATGAAGATTTATCCACCACGATGAGCTTCTTTCGCTATTATATCCTTGCTGTAAATCTATTCTTTTCTCTTGCCGATAAGCTAAATCATGATCTACCGCAGTCAGTGCATTCGGTGTTGCTGGTGCAACATGTGCTTTAATAAAACCCACCTGCTTTGAAAGTAATGCATCAAGCGCGTGATATTGTCTGCCTATTTTTTGTTGGTTTCCAGCGCGGGCGTTAGATATATATGAATTTGCTTTAGCTGTAAGGTTTAGTTTTTGCGGGTTAATGCCGCATAGCCATAGAACAAAGGCATGGCAGTTAGATAATTGTTGCTCACTAGATGCTGTAAGGTGCTTTAGTTCTAGTTGTTGTTGATATTTAAACGCAGGCGCTGTTTCGAATTCGAACTGAATTAATGGGTTAATTATTTTATTCACGCCAAATAACCAGCGAAAAAATGTGGATGTTTTACTACCAGATACGCTGTGTTTTAAGTCTAATGCGTCCATTTTTTGCTGTTCCTGCAGGTTCGAGTGCTCCTATTGTACGTAATTAGTGCGGTTAATAAACTATATGGGTGTATTGTGGTTGTTTTAGGCTATAATTATTAGAAATAATTTCAGTTTTCTATGATAAGTAGAGAAGTGAGGAGGTAGAAATGACGGCTTCAGATGATAACACAAAAGGTTCTGCAGCAGAGCGACTGAATGCTGTATCGGATTCGTTGACGAAGTGTAGAGAAACTGCCGAGAAAAACGCAAGAGATAATAAGGCGCGATGGGATGCTTTAGCAGCAGCAGAGCAGGACAGACTAACGCAAAAGTGGGTACAATCGGATCAAAAAGGTAATAAGCCAGATGCGAAGCAAGCCAAGGATAGCCTCAACGCGAAAATGCCATCAGGATCACTCTGGGGGTTAGCGACGAGTGCGACCAGTCTGGCTTGGGCTTCTATGACACAGGATAGGGTTGAAGAAGGATTAAATCATCAATTAGAGCACCAGGTAAAAAATCCAGCGCTTACGGATGAGCAGAAGATAGATATGCTGCTGTCTCAGCTAGAGTCTATAACAAACAATCTATCTAGACTCGAAGAAAAACACCAGGCTAGAGAGGACAAAGACTTAAGTAGGCTTGAGAAGAAGACCTTCGATTCCCAGGCTAAGCCGCCTGGGCTGCAGGCTGCGCTTAATAGTCAATCTGCGTTTGTAAATAAAGATGATGCTGGGCTTGGGGCTGAGGTTACGAAAGAGCTTCACGGCGTTAAGAAGGAGGAAAGTAAGGTGCAGGGGAGTAATAATAAAGAGGATGAAGAGGACAACAAATCTAGCCTCAGTCCGTGAATGCTAGTGCTGGCTCTTCCATGCTCACTTTATCTGAAATTGAATGACATCACATGCTTTGAAAGTAGCAACATGAGCAATCAGTTAATCAAATGATTTTAATGCTGTAGTATCAAGGCAATCCAAAAAATAAAGCCATACTAGGGCGTGTCCCTAAAGTTTATTTTCAGTGAAAACCATGTTAAAACTCCTGCTTAATCAGGGCTAACCTATACACACAAGTCTTTTACCCCACTTAACCTGTCATGCCCGCGTAGGCGGGCAACCATTCATCAAAAAAAACCAATAGATAAATCAAGCCACTGTGGATTACTTCGCTCTATCAAGTTTATTTTCCATTGGCGATACCATTCTTTAATGCGTTTCTCCCTTGT
>JAHZKG010000063.1 GCA_022600515.1 Gammaproteobacteria bacterium | reverse complement strand
GCTAAACGCGCCAAGAAAAATGTCCTCCCAATGACTCTACGCCTGCATAAAGATTTTCTAACATCCCTTCGGGCTGGTTAAAAAATCGCAGACTATCTCGGACTAAACGCCTCGGCCTTCAGCCTTCCATCGCGTTCAGCGTTGGTAGTTTAAAAAATGAATGGCTTTTTAATATTTATCATTTAACACGGAATGGCATGGAAAAAGATGTTGAATCTTATATCCGCTATTGCAACGGTATTAGGCTACATACAACGATTGGAGATGTTTCGCCAATTGAATTTGAAAATTCTAAAACAAATGTGTGCGGTTCAGCTTCACCAGATCAGCCGCCCAAGCGCGAGAATTCAATACACTTTATTATGCACTACCTTCTTCTTTTTTAAGGTGCTTTTTAGACTGCATTTTTTCTTGCCACGTTTGTAACATCACATAAAATCCAGGGACAAAAACAACAGCAAGACACGTAGAAGCAAGCATGCCACTGCTCACGGCAATACCAATAGAACGCCTCGCGTTTGCCCCTGCCCCACTTGCAAACACAAGAGGCATCATACCTAAAATAAAAGCAAACGAGGTCATTAAAATAGGCCGAAATCTTATTCTAGCGCCAATAAGTGCTGCATCAATAATCGATTTATTATGAATTTCTCGCTCTTCTCTTGCCACCTCAACAATCAAGATCGCATTTTTTGCTGCAAGTGCTATTAATAATAAAATACCAATTTGCGTATACATATTATTTGAAATTTTTAAGATAAGCAGCACAGAAACCGTGCCAATCAACGCCAAAGGTACACTGAAAATAACAGCAAGTGACGTAATCCAATTTTCATATTGCCCTGCCAAAATCAAATAAACGAGTATCAGTGACAACAGAAAAATATAATAACTCATATTACCCGCTACTTTTTCTTGATACGCTGTACCGGTCCACTCAAATGACATGCCTTTAGGCAAAATTTGCTCGGCTAGTTTTTCTAGCACATCAATCGTTTGTCCCGAACTATACCCCTCAGCCGCCATGCCATATATATTACTTGAAGGATACAAATTATAAAGTGAAATAATCGAAGGCCCAACAGCCGGATACATATCGGCTAAAGTCCCTAAAGGCACCATTTCGCCTTTGTTGTTTCGTACATGATAATTTCGTACGTTTTCTATTGTCATTCTTGAATCAGCATCGGCTTGTACATATACCTGAAATACTTGGCCATATTTTGCAAAAAGATTAACAAATGAAGATCCTAAATAGGTTTCCAGCGCACTGGTTGCATCGCCTATACTCACCCCCAAAGACTCAGACTTTTGCCTATCAATCGGTGCTAAAAGCTGCGGTGCACTGGCTCTGAATGATGTCATGAGCTCTTTAAATTCAGGTTGCTCATTTGCATATTTCAATAACTCATCCGTTGCATTTTGTAATTTTTGATAATCAAAACTGCCATCTTGCAACTCAATTTGCATTTGAAAACCACCAGACAAACCAAGTCCCTGAATCGGTGGAGGAACCAAAACCAGCACATTAGCGTCTAATGTTTTCTTTGCGATAACATTTAATGTGTTATACAGCGATCTTAAATCTCCATTTTTTCCGCGCTTGGACCAATCTTTAAAAATAATATAGATCGTACCGCCATTTGAAAGTGTTGCATTGTTATCAAGCAGTGAAATCCCATCGATACCAATAATATTCTCAACCGCTTCAATCTGCGTAAGTTCAGTCGTTAAGTGCTCAAGCAGTGATTTAGTCCGCTCTAAAGACGCCCCATCAGGTAGCTGAACATTAAGCATCATATAGCCTTGATCTTCAATCGGAATAAATCCTGTCGGAATGCGCGTCAGTCCGATAATTGCGAGCAGAACCAGCCCCCCACCAATCAAACAAAATTTTCCGCTATGATGAACAAAATGTTCAATATAATGTATATACCGCTGCTCTAATGGCTCATACACGCTATCAAACGCGCGAAAAATAAAATTTTTCTTTTGTTTAGGCGCTACAGGCTGCAACCACATAGCACATTGCGCGGGCTTAAGGCTCATCGCATTAATCGCACTAATAAACGCTGTGGCTGCAATCACCAAAGCAAATTGTGCATACATAGCGCCGGTAAGCCCCGGAATAAACCCTGCGGGTACAAAAACAGCCATCAACACCAATGTGATCCCAATAATAGGCCCTGTCAGCTCTGACATAGCCAAAATAGATGCTTTTTTAGGCGAGTGCTTTTGCTCTATTTTTTGAGTCACCCCCTCAACAATCACAATGGCATCATCAATTACAATCCCTATTGCGAGCACAAGGGCAAATAAAGTCAGTAAATTAATTGAGTAGCTTAAGACAAGCATGACAAAAAAGGCGCCAATAATCGTCACAGGCACCGTTGTGGCAGGAATTAACGTTGCACGCCCACTCTGTAAAAATAATAAGATAACCAATAAGACCAAAAAACCCGCTTCAAACAGTGTGTGATAGACTTCATGAATAGATGCATTCACAAACGTCGTCGTATCAAATGGAATGCTATATTCAATGCCCTCCGGAAAGTTTTTGGCCATTTTTTTAACTGTTTTTCGAACCGCTTCAGCAACGGTTAATGCATTTGCCTCAGGCAGTTGATAAATAGCAATGGCCGCTGTTGCTTTATTATTTAACGTCGCATATTGATTATAATTAGAAGCCCCTAACTCAACACGCCCTACATCACGAATACGAATAATCTTGGCACTGCTCGTATTGGTGCTCGTAATCTTTGCTGTTTGATTCGGATTAGTCGCATCACTTTTAACAATAATATCTGCAAATTTATCTGGATCGGCAATTTGACCTGGCACATTCACTGTAAATTGATAAGCCCGCTCTCCTGCATTAGGATTCCCTGCGATTTGACCTGCCGAAATTTGTTTATTTTGATTGCTAATCGCATTCACTACATCACTTGGATTAAGCGAGTAGGCATACATTTTTTTGGGATCAAGCCATACACGCATGGCATAGTTCCCCGCACCAAATATCGTAACATTTCCAACACCTGGCAATCGTGCCAGTTCGTTTTGCATATTAATCGTTGCATAATTATTCAAAAACAAGCCATCAAATTTATCGCTTGTGGCCGTCAGGGTCACAAATTGTAATATCGCTGTGGATTTTTTCTGAACGACAACACCTTGCTTCTGTACTGGATCAGGAAGCTGTGCCATGGCCGCTTGCACCCTGCTTTGTACCAAAACTTGTGCAAAGTTCATATCTGTTCCAATCTTAAACGTAATAATCAGGGCATAGTTTCCCCCATTCGTACTGGTCGATTGCATATACAGCATGTCTTCAACACCATTCACTTGCTTTTCTATTGGCAAAGCGACGCTTTTAATCAGCGTTTTTGAATCAGCACCAGGATAATTTGTTGTCACTTGAATCGTCGGTGGCACAATTTCAGGGTACTGTGAAATAGGCAATACTTTCATTGCAACCAAGCCAAGAAATACAATAATAATCGCAATGACGTTTGATAATACGGGCCGTTCAATAAAAAATTTAGAAATCATTTGGCTTTCTTCTTATCAAATATTGGATTCACCAAATTGCCTTCAGATGCACTCTGTAGCCCTTTCACAATGACATTGTCTGTTTGGTCAATACCATGAGATATGGCGCGTATGCCGCGCTCAAGCGGCCCTAACGTAACACGCTTTAATACCACGCGATTCTCTTGATTCATCAATAAAAGATACGGCCCAATCTGATCATATTGAAGTGCTGTATCCGGTACGGTAAGCCTTGGTATGGGCGACTCAAGCGCAATTTTTATTTGAACAAATAAACCAGGCAACAAAACAAGCTCTGTATTCGGCAGTAAAGCCCTAAACTCTAAGGTGCCGGTCGAGGCATTGAGCCCCGTATTAATAAAATCAAGTTTGCCTTTGAATTTATAATCTTTACCCGTCGGCAGCGTAATCTCAACAGGCACTTGCCGAATCACCTTTTCATCAATATCTTGCTCTTTTATGGCGGCTTTTAGAATAATCAAATCTATTTCGTTTAAATTAAAATACACATAAATAGGATTCAATTGCTCAATCGTCGCTAAAACCGTCGCAATACCATGCCCAACCAAATTCGCTTTGTCTATTAGATGCCGTCCAATATGACCATCAAACGGTGCTTTAACTTGTGTATAGCTATAATTAATTTGAGCTGTCACGAGATTTTCTTTGGCTTTTTCAACTTCAGCGGTCGAGGCTTCGCTTTTCGCCAGCCATTTTTCAACATTACTCAGTGAGGTCGCATTTTGCTTATACATTTTTTTTTGACGCGCATACTCTAGTTCATCATAGGTATGTATCGCTTGTTGTGCGGCAAGCTCTGCTTCTGCTTCTTTTAATTTCGCAATATACGGCTCAGGCTCAATAACAAATAATGTTTTTCCTTTTTTAACAAACGTCCCATCAATAAAATCAATCTCATTGAGATAGCCTTCGACACGTGCGACCAAATCAACCGCATTAAATGCAACGGTATTACCCGTTTGCGTCACATACTCTGACATGGCCTTTGAAACAGGCTGCTGAACTTGAACCGTCGGCAGTGGAATTTTAACGGTTCGATACTTTGCATTATAATAATTAATAATATTAATAATTAATAATATAATTAATATTATCCGTGTTATTTTTTTAAATTTTTCTGCTTTGACTAAATCCATTGTCATCACCAAGTAGGAAGATAAAGTGTTTTCAATTGTGCTTGTTTTGTTTTAGGCACTTCATGATTTTTTTGAAGTAATAAATTACCCCAGTTTGTTCTTTTCGACATTTCTTGTTTAATATTTTCGGGTATAAAGTCATGATCACTTCGAATTTGCCAACCACCACCGAGCGCACGATACAAACTCACGAGGGCTTTAGGTAAATCGGCTCTTGCATTCACCAACGCGCTTTGTGTATATAATTGCTGTTGTTGTGCATAAAGAACAGCTGTATACCCTGTTTCGCCTTCTCTATATTGGATTAACGTGAGTTCTGTTGCTTTCATTGCAGCACGCACAGCGCCCTCATAATATTTAACCGCTTTCTTCATCTCAACATAGCGTGTCATGTTATCTTGCACTTCTTTCTGCGCGATTAAAATAACGTTCATATAATTCAATAATTTTTCTTGATACAATGCATCTTGCCCACGCACCATATTGGTGATTTGGCCGTAATTAAGAATTGGCCAAAGTAATCCTGGCCCCGCAACACTGTTACGATTCGACCAATTAAACATTTCAGATAAGCGTGAACCACTGATGGTATTGCCTGCAAAATAAAAACTACCCCCTAATGAAAATGCAGGATAAAGCTCAGCTTTTGTCGCACCAACCATCTCTGACTGCGCCATGGCATCCAGACGTGCTTGGCTAATATCGGGGCGCCGTAAGAGCATTTCTCGAGGAATACCCACTTCTACTGTTTCAGGTGCTTTGGGTATCCCATATTTTTTATTAAGTACTGCATCAATCTCATTCGGTATCATGCCAAGCAAGACCGCAAGCGCATCTTTTTGTATTTGTAATTCACTGACCAACCCTGGGAGTATGGCTTTTGTTTCATACAGTTGCGTTTTAGCTTCTTCAACATCTCGTAAGCTTACAGCACCTGCTGTGTAGCGCGAGGTTGTAAGCGCTAGGCTTTTTGTTTGTAGGGCAATATTTTGCTCTGTGATTTGAATAAGTGACTCACTGCCTCTAATCCCAACATAATGATTAGCAACATCAGACGTCAATGTAACCAATGCATTATCATATGCTGCAACCGAAGACAAAAAGTTGGCATCCTGCGATCGAATCGAGCGCCGATATTTTCCCCAAAAGTCACTTTCCCAATTGGCAGTAAAACCAAGCAGTGCTGCATCAAAATTATTTGGCAGGACGTTTTGTAAATAAGATCCCCCCATACGATAGGCTAAATAATTGCCATTCATCGTTTGTGTTTGGGGATACAGTGCACCAGCTGATTTAGCCAGCTGCGCACGCGCTTGCAAAATACGCACACCGGTCATTTGAAGCGTTAGATTATTATGATATCCATGATAAATCAGTTGTGTCAGGTTAGGATCGTTAAATAGGTCCCACCATTTGTCTTGCTTAAATGTTTTTTCTTTAACCGATGCGTCTTTTTTCGCCCAATGCTTCGCAACCGTTGTTTTGGGTTCTTTATAGTCAGGACCTACCATACAAGCGCTTAAACATAAGCATGCAAATAAAGCAGATTTTTTTAATCTATTATTTTTATTTGGCAAGTTGGGGCAATCTTTTTTTTATTTCATACTAAGATAACACGTTATTTTTATTTAGTAAGCTTCGAGTTCATATATAGTTGATTGATTTCAAAAAGACTTATTTATTGTGTTATGATATCTGCTTTTTATTATGAGTCATTCATCAGATTTAAGAGTAAGAGTTTTAGAGTATATTGAAGCAGGTGGTTTGATCAAAACAGCTTGTGATACCTT
>JAHZKG010000062.1 GCA_022600515.1 Gammaproteobacteria bacterium | reverse complement strand
TGTGTTAAAAAAATCACTCGACAATAAAACGATAGGTATGGTGGGCGCTACATACGATGTAAATACAGGAAAAGTACACTTTGATAATTTCTCTAAACGAGTTACTCAATTAAAACACAAACCACTTAAAGCGCTCAACGAACAGCTTGAAGCACTCGTTACCCCAAAAAATTGAACGTCCGATTGAATCAGGATGAAGAAGTAAGATATAGTTGATTAAGTTTAAAATGACCCAGCTAGGTAACGCGACTTGTTCGCGTTATCCAGGGGTTTTTTAGCATGAAACTCGATGCTTACTATAAAACGAGGCACGTTGGCGGTTACTCCGAAGGTCAATTTAAATTTAATTCACTATACAAAACCCCCCCTTCTTCATTCTTCTTACCGCTACGTTGACCTAATTCTGCCTCACAAACCAAGTTAAATCCCTCCAAGGCACTTGCTTTTCCTTTGGTTTGCCCTGCATAAAGTAACCCAGAAGAAATGCTCAATGTTGTCGTTAAAATCATAACCAGTGGATTAACAACCCCACCTGTCATTGCAGAAACAGTCCCTGCAAACGCCAATAAAGCTGCAAAAACAGGCGGGAATATGATGCACGTAGCCACAACCGCAGCCAAACTCAGAATTAACGCAAGCGCAGCAAGCTTGCTTGCTAAACGCTCATGCCCAGGCAATACTTTCTGCATATCATTCATGCGGTCTATTGCCTCAACCGCTTTGTAAAAATCACCGCCTTTCGTTAAGCCCTCAACAGCATCGGTTGCAAACCCTATTGATGCTGTCATCAGCATTAAGTCTTCTGATCGCTTCGCTTCAGCCCCCCCAAACACCCTCTCTTTTAGATATTTTCCTCCCTGTTGTGCCTTATGAACAAAAAATCCTATTTTTGTTTTGGGCTCTTTCTTTTTGGGTTCATAGGTAGAAAACTCTGCAAGCAATAATAAACCTGATGCTTTTATATCTTTTGCAATACCCGTATCAGGCAAAACGCGCAGTGCTTCTGAAAACTGCGTTTTCTTTTTTTCAAATTGAGCAAGCGCTGTTTGATTTGATACTTTTAAAAATTCAACATCCCCTAAATGCGGATTTTTAAGAGATAAGGTCTCTTGCTTTTGACTATCGATTAACGCAAGTTGTTGAGCATTCACCCCAGAAAGAATATCGGCCTGAGCCACAATTTGCTCCAGATTCGCCGTCGCATATTGCCCGGCTGATTCAGCCGTTTCACCTGCCCCATAAAAGGCAACGGCTCCTTTGTTTAAATACCAGTCTTTTTCTGAACGCTTCCAATCAGCCATAGGCTTATCTAGCACATCAGGCATATCATGCCTCTTCATGTTGAGGCTATCTCGCTGAACCACAAAGGCATCTTTAGCACCCATCGGATGCGTTTCACGTGCTCCAGCTGGAAGCATTCTGTCACGATTAATCAACAGCTCAGCAAAACAGGCATCTGCCCGCTGCATTGCAACTGGATTGCGTGTATGTGCATTGATTTCATACTCTGAAGGATTAAATTTAATTATTTTAAGTTTTTCAAGCTCTTTTTTTTGCTCACCTGTTTTCCACGTCACCGGATACTGTATTTCACGCTCTAAATTTTTAGTCTGCTCATCATACTCAAACGTTACAATCGGCATGGCAGCATCTAAAACATGAGATAATATCTCATAGTGCTTCAGCAATGCTCCAGCAGCCGCTGCATCAAAACATCCTTCGGTTAAATTGGCCGCGTGTAATTGCTCAATTAAAAACGTATTAAATGCTTGTTCTTTTTGTACAACGTGGCTTTTATCACTTTGAAATTTATCAAATTTTGTTTTTATTAGCGCTCGAATAGTCTCTCGCTCAGTTTCATTTAAATCCGAAGCATGTGAAATAGCATAATCAACAGCTCGAAGACGTGACAAACAACGCATCAAAATACGATTATTTTTAATTTTTATGCCCGCACCTTGAGTGGGCCGCGTCTTCTGTGCTGCAGTTGCATCACGAACCCATACATCTATGCTCTTATGATGACGATATGAGTTATAACTAGAATAACCGTCATCAACCCGGCGAAACTCATCCATCATCTCACGATAAGTGACTGGATTTTCGTCTTTTTTTTCTAGCTCTGGCATAAAGTCTCCCCTCTATATACATACAGTATAGGTTAAATTTTTAGCACTAGATGAAATCAACAAGATCTGCTAGGATATTCAGTTATTTAAAGACCTCCAAATACCCCTAGGATTTAGCATGCGCGCGTCACCTTGGCTCATTTCAACCCTGAAAGAATCACCTCATGAAGCTGAAACCCCATCTCATCAACTCATGCTACGCGCAGGGTTTATTAGACCATTAGGTTCAGGCCTTTATACTTGGATGCCTTTAGGTCTTAAAGTGCTCCGTCGAATAGAACACGTCGTACGCGAAGAGCTCAATAAAACAGGCGCTTTAGAGCTCTTAATGCCAGCCATTCAACCCGCTGAGCTTTGGAAAGAAACAGGCCGCTGGGAAACCTTTGGCGGGCAATTATTGCGAATTACAGATAACAGCGACCGCGAGTATTGCTTCGGTCCAACCCACGAAGAAGTGATTACGGACTTAATGCGCCAAGAACTGCAATCTTATCGCCAGCTTCCTGTGAATTTATATCAAATTCAAACCAAGTTCCGAGATGAAATTAGACCGCGTTTTGGCGTGATGCGTGCACGTGAATTTCTCATGAAAGATGCTTATTCGTTTCATCTAGATACAGCATGCTTAGAAAAGACATATCGCACCATGCATGCAGCCTACATCCGAATTTTTGACCGCCTCGGATTTAAATACCGCGCTGTTGAGGCCGATTCAGGCGCGATTGGTGGCGCTGTTTCACATGAATTTCAAGTGCTCGCCGACTCAGGGGAAGACTGTATTGCATATAGTGATGGTAGCTCTTATGCAGCCAATGTAGAACAAGCGACCAGCCTACATCCCGAGCCTTCAACAAATCCCACTAACAAAGTAATTGAACAAGTAGAAACACCCAACACAAAAACCATTGCTGAGTTAACTGCATTTTTGAATATTAAAGCAGAACAGACCATTAAAACGCTTTTAGTTAAAGGCGAAACAGCTCCCTTGGTTGCTCTCGTCATTCGAGGCGACGATACACTGAATGCAACCCGTGCGGCAAAACACCCGCTCGTACAGTCTCCACTTGCCTTCGCCGATGATGCCGTGGTTGCCCAAACACTCGAGACACCCATTGGATTTATCGGACCCGTTGCGCTTGATATTCCCATTATTGTTGACCATCACGTACTCGCCATGGATACTTTTGTTTGCGGAGCAAACACAAAAAATGCGCATTATATCAATGCGGCCTGGGGCCGTGATGTTAAAACCTATGAAGCATTTGATTTGCGAGAAGTAAAAGCCGGCGATAAAAGCCCTGATGGTCAAGGCACGCTTAAACTCTGCCGCGGCATTGAGGTTGGGCATATTTTCCAACTCGGTTCTAAATACGCAGAACTCATGAAAGCAAACGTGCTCAATGCCGAAGGCAAAGCACAAACACTGATGATGGGCTGCTACGGCTTAGGTATTTCCCGTATGGTTGCGGCAGCTATTGAGCAGCATCATGATGAGCGCGGCATATGTTTACCTGAAACCATGGCACCGTTTCAATTTAATATCATTCCAATCAATATGCACCGCTCTGAACGTGTCAAAGAAGCCGCAGAGGCGCTCTATCAAGCATTACTAGACCAAGGCTTTGATGTATTACTTGATGATCGCAAC
>JAHZKG010000006.1 GCA_022600515.1 Gammaproteobacteria bacterium | reverse complement strand
TAAACGCGCCAAGAAAAATGTCCTCCCAATGACTCTACGCCTGCATAAAGATTTTCTAACATCCCTTCGGGCTGGTTAAAAAATCGCAGACTATCTCGGACTAAACGCCTCGGCCTTCAGCCTTCCATCGCGTTCAGCGAGTGACAAACGTCTTGGAATTTTTTTTGAATACATATTTAAATTCAAATTTAAATTAACAATTTCCACCCGCTATCTCCTACTCTAGGCGACTTTCGTGCTAATCTAGACTAACAGTATCATACACTATGACATCCTATGAATGCGATTCAATGGTCTTCAAAACAATGTCTTCTTAAACTTTTTCCTCTGATTATTACCATATCCTTTGCAATGGATGTATTCGTACCCGCCATTCCTAACATGACGACATATTTCCAAACAACGCCTCGACATATGCAGTCCAGCCTTTATTTATTTATGCTCACCGTTGCTATCGGGCAGCTTTTTATAGGCCCTTTGGCTGATCACTTTGGACGTCGGTGCCTTGCACAATATACTGCGGCCTTTTTTTTATTTGGCTCTTTATTGTCTTCGCTTGCATGTACGATTCCAGTGTTACTCATTGCTCGCATCATTCAAGCCACCGGCGCATGCGGGACATATTTACTCTGTTTTATTATTATTCGTGATAATTTTTCAACGCAAGATTGTGGGCGATTATTTAGCTTATTAACCGGCGTCAATGCCATTGCAGCAAGCACAGCCCCAATTATTGGCGGTATTTTACTAGATGTAACAGACAACTGGCGAAGTGGCTTTTATTTTTTAACGCTACTTGGATTACTTATTAATTTTACGGTGTATAAAAATATTTCCGTATACCACTATATTAAACCACATGCGTCTGAGCGCTTATGGAGTCAATGGAAAAAAGTCTTACGCAACACACATTTTAAAAAATATGCGCTTGTATCTGCCAACGGCATGCTCGGGCTTTATTTATTTTGCGCCTTATCTCCTGAGGTTTTGATTACACAACTAAATCTCAGTGGTACCGCATACGGCCTGTGGTTTGGGCTGAATGCATTCACTGCGTTTGTTGCCAATTTTATTGCTGCGCGTCTCACAACACACACAAAATTAGAGTATATTATTCGCTGGGGATTACTTATGATGCTCATGGCAACTTTTGCTATGATCGGGTTTAATTTTTTCAGCACCAGCATATTAAGCTTTATGATACCCATGCTCTGTTTAACGATAGGTATTGGAATGAGCATGGGGTGTGCCACCGCATTAGCACTCAAAGATTTCGAAAGCATTGCGGGCACCGCAACCTCACTAATTACGGCTTGCCAGTTTAGTGTGGCGGGTATCATCGGTGCTTTAATTACTTATTGGTCTTTAGGGCCCATGAGCCTTGCGATACCGATGCTTATTTTGCTAATCATTAACAATAAAGCCATCCGATTGCATTTGCCATAAAGTATAAAAAACACTTTTCTTATTACTTAATAACGCACTTAACGTGCCATCTTCCTGAATTTGACCATCAGCAAACACTAAGATTCTATCCATGTCTTTTAGTGTTGCTAAACGATGTGCAATTACAAGCGTGGTTTTGTTTTTCATGACCTCATGCAAGGCCGAATGAATCTCTCGTTCGGTCATTGAATCCAATGACGACGTCGCTTCATCCAACAATAAAATCGGTGCATTTTTAAGAAAAGCCCTTGCAATTGCAATGCGCTGCTTTTGTCCACCGGATAATTTAACGCCCCGCTCACCCACCAAGGCTTGATACCGCTCAGGCAATGCCATGATAAAGTCATGACATTTTGCTTTTTTTGCTGCATCAATCACTTCTTCATCCGATGCATCCGGTCGTGCAAACTTAATATTATCTAAAATACTCTGATGAAATAATTCAGGCTCTTGCGGTATTGTGCCAATTTGCCGGCGTAACGAGTTTTTAGTGATGCGTTTAATATCTTGCTTATCAATGCATATTGCACCAGATTGAATATCGAGCAGTCGTAAAATTAATTTTATAAACGTTGATTTTCCTGCACCAGAATATCCCACTAACCCTACTTTTTCACCTGGATTAATCCGAATGTTTAGTGCATTAAAAATAGGAGCCGGCTGCGCCTCGTAAGCAAATTCAACGTGTTTAAACTCAATCATACCGTCTGTAACGCATAATGCTGATGCATTAGGCGCATCTGTGATTTCATGAGGAACAGAAAGCAGTGTAAGCGCTTGGCTACAAGTGCCTTTGATTTTAAAAAACTGCTGCATTTGATTCCCTAAATCATACACAGAGCCCATAAACGATGACGATAACATCAACACCAACGCAAAATCACCTGCACTGACATAGCCTGCTTTTAACCCCTGCAATAATGCCACAAGCATCGAGACCATCAACACCGTAACACCCAAGCCCTGAACAAAATGAACTTTTAAGTTATACCATTGAAAAGCGCGATCGCAGTTCACCAGTGCCGTAAGATTTTTCGCAATATGCGAGATTTGATACTTAATATTATCAAACAATTTCACACTCATGACATTCGCCAAGGCATCTGTACTCACACCATCCAGCTTTGAAAAAGCTTCTGAGGTTTGTTGCGATAACACACCTGCGTGTTTCGATGTTGCATACGAAGCACCGACAAAAACAATGCCCCAAACCAATAGAATCAAACCAAAAATCGGATGCACCGCATGAAACAACGTCATACTTGCAAGCAATGCCGCAAGCCCTCGAGAAATAAACCATTCATTGGGAATAGCGATTAGCATTTCAATATTTACCACTAAATCAGATATTTTTCGGGTTAAGCTGCCCACCAGGTGATCTTGAAAAAAAGCATAGGAATGCTTCAAAATATAAGTAAATACATCTTGATGAACGGTTGATTTAATTCTTGGGTTAAGGCGTAAATTAATATAATTATATATACGAAAATTAATATTCAGCATCAGTGACATAGAGGCATACAATACCATCGGAATAAAAATCACCTGGAATAATTGCTCCGGGTGATGTGCTTCAGCAACCACTGTATCAATAATAATTTTTAGCAAATACGGGCTCAATGACATTTCTACAGCCCACACCACCGCAATCAGTAAAAAACCGATTAAATATTTTTTTTCATGCCGAAGATAATGCCATACAAAGCGGCCAATGGTGTGAGGTAGTTCATCATTCATGCGGTACTTGGTTCCACCTCAGCCGCATCGGCAACATGTGCATCAACCACTTTCGTAACGCACGAATCAGACCATACATTGAGTGAGGTTTCTAGCATATCAATCAAGCTATAAAACGGCAGAATAATACCCATCAATGTAATCGGTACATTCATACTCGCGAGCAAACTCGCACTCAAGAAAAAACA
Source organism: Gammaproteobacteria bacterium (assembly GCA_022600515.1). GTDB lineage: Bacteria > Pseudomonadota > Gammaproteobacteria > Legionellales > Legionellaceae > JAALKW01. Next base: position 44,787 of record JAHZKG010000006.1, on the reverse strand, counting down.
CCCCATCGGAATGCCTGCATTGCCAATGGCCGCAACCGTTGCAACCACAATCCATAGCGCCATGGCAGGCAGTGAGAGTGTAATGCCATGGTTTTGCATGAGATACACGACCGTTGCAAAAATAAATGCCGCACAGCCGTTCATATTAATACTCGTACACAGCGGTAAAACAAATCGGCTGAGTTCGGGTTTTACCCCTAATTTTTGCTCCATGGTATCCATCGTCACGGGTAATGCACCAACGGATGATTTAGTAAAAAAGGCCAATGACAAAGCGGGCATCATGCGTCGCATGGTATAAAACGGTTTGATGCCTTGATATTTGAGCCACAAAGGCAACACAACAAAGCCTTGAATAATATTAGCTAACACCACAATCAACAAATACTCACCAATGCCTTTTAAATCCCCACCAGCCTGCATCTGAACAACCGTTGAGGTAATAAACCCATAAAGCCCAATGGGAATAATTAAAATCACCCAGCGCGTAATCACCATCATCATGCCATGTGCACCCGAGAAAAAATGGGTGATGGTTGTGCGTGCATCTTGATTGGGAATAGAGCGAATCGCAACACCAATCACAATACTTAAAAACAACACGCTCAGCACTTGGTTTTCAAGAAAAGGAGAAAATACATTTTCAGGAATTAAATGCGACACATGGCTCAAATAGCTAATGCCTGTTGTTGGTAAATCTTGTGCAATTTCAGCAGGGGTTGCTACTAAACTGGGGTGAATCAACAAATATAACAAGCAACTAATCGTTGCTGCAATCAGCGTTGTGCCTAAGGTGTAGCACATAGTACGTCGCCATACACGCTTCATAATGCCCTCTGAGCGATAATGCGCGAGGGTTACAATAATCGAGAGCGCAATAATCGGTAAACTAATACATTTAAAAATACGGATAAACACATCAGCAATAAAAAGCCCTAGTTCTTTCAATGGGCCTATATCGGATACCCCACTAAAAATACCCAACATGATCATGGCGGTGTAAAGCACCGGTGTACTTAACCAAAATGGTCTCTTTTTCGCTTGCTGATTTGCGGACATCAAGCACCCCTAACATTCAAATTAAACAAAAAATACACTTGCACATCATACAGATGAATTCTGCATTAATCTACCAGATACCGCCAACTCATTAATCCTTTTGTGCTCGAAAATCGCAACAAAATTCTGGCACTTGAATTAAACGCCAATTGAACCCCTATCACCCACTGCTTGCTTTTGGAATCCAAGCAATTCAACCAATATCGATACTGAATATTATTTTCTGTGACAACACATCCATGCCCTGCTTTTAGCATCAATAAAGCATAATTTACATCTAATACTTTGCTTGAACAGCTTTTATTTAATGCATTATTTGTATTATTTAATAATTTAAATGCTTCTTGCTCTAATGCTTCAAAGGCTTGATGAGATAAATAAGTTTGTTGATTTAATTGCATGTAAAGCCACATGGCACGTTGCATTGAAAAAACCAATGCCGCGAGTAAACTCAAAATCAAAACCGTCGTCAATAATATCATGCCTCGTGTGTTCGAATATGTATGCATTAAATAGCAAAACCTCTTTTGTCTTGATTTGATTAGCCCCCATCCGCCCTGTCGGGCACCTTCCCCCGCCCGCGGGAGAAGGGTTTTATCCTCATTGACAAATAAATATCTATATAGCGTTCGGGTTTGTTCACATTCGTGGCCTTGCTTCTAAGATATAAGTTTTACCAAGCCTTGAAACCAATCGCATCATAACCACAAAATCGGCTTGCTTTTTTTTCAGCTCAAATTCAGCATGTTCAGCAGCGGCCATATAATCCACCCGCTGCTGCTGTATAAATAACCCCCGTGATTTTCTAAAAAAAAATGCCTCTGATACCCAGTTGCCTATATAAGCTTCTGGGCCATATTCAAAAACCAACGGTTTTTTGAGCTGTATAATCTCGCCTGATTTTGCTTGGGATATGTGTTTTATCTCATGCACTTCTGCATGAGAGCAATCTGCAATAATGACTGGCCTATTCGGTATTAATACGTCGTGGGATAGATGCAATGTATTGGGCGCTAACTGCTGAACCAAACCAAAATGCTTCTCATCCATTTTACGAACAATAAGCTTCGGCGTATTACTTGATTGAACCTCAATGGCTTGCAATAGCTCGGGTTTATCTCGAGTATCAGTTGTTTTAAGCTGATTTAACCCGAGACATGGTGTAAATCCTGCGTGATGTATCCGCGCACGCATCACATCAAACGCCCACTGCAATGTGACTGTTTCATCCAAAACCGCATGAATATGCTGATACTGACGGCTGACCGAGAGCACATGCTGAATTAATATCAGCAACAATAGCATCGAAATAGAAAAACAAATGAGCAGCTCAGTGAGGCTAAACCCTGCATCAGCGCACTTCATGGCGCTCCCTCAAAAGCACACATAATATGCACATCAGAGAGCAGCTGCCCCAATACGACTTGCTGTTTCAACAGCAATAATGAGCCACCTGAAATTAAAGCCAGAGACACCAAAACTTCTGTTAATGAAAAACCACGCTTCCTTGCATGCACCATAGACTATACGTGTTCAACGCGCTCCGTTTGAAACTCAGGCACTAAGCTTTTGAGTAATACTTTAATTTCACCGATTTCATGGGTGTTACAGGCCACTTGCATCATACGCAGTGTTTCGGTTAATTCATCCCAATCTAGCGCTCTAAAGCGCGCTTTAAATAATTTTTCATGCGCGGTTTGCACCAGTTCTTCAGAAGGATGGAATAATTCTTCAAATAACTTTTCACCGGGACGTAAGCCTGTATATTCAATCTTAATATCAGTACCCGGCGTTTTGCCTGCAAGCCGAATCATTTGTTCTGCAAGATAAGTGATTTTAATGGGCTCGCCCATATCAAGCACAAAAATCTCGCTCCCTTCGCCATTGGCCATGGCTTGTAAAATTAGCTGGCTTGCCTCCGGAATTGTCATAAAATATCGCTGAATATCAGGATGCGTGACCGTGAGTGGCCCACCTGCTTTCAGTTGTTTTTGGAACAGAGGCACAACACTGCCAACAGATCCCAATACATTACCGAAGCGCACGGTGATAAATTGCGTGTTCACCCGTGCATTGACATTTTGGCAATAAATTTCAGCCACACGTTTGGTGGTCCCCATTACATTGGTAGGATTAACCGCTTTATCGGTTGAAATTAAAATAAATTTATCAGCATTCACTGCAATGCTGGCTTCTGCCACAATCCGTGTGCCTAACACATTGTTACGTACAGCAACCCGAATTTGATGCTCAAGCATGGGCACATGCTTATACGCTGCTGCATGAAATACAACGCTCGGTCTAAACGCCTCAAATACGGCTTGAACCGCAACCCCATCAACAACACTCACCAACGCTGTTTCAACGGCTATATTAGGAAAACGCGCAGAAATTTCACGCTCAATATGATACAAATTGGCTTCACTGTTATCTAAAAGCATGAGCCGGCTCGGCTGCAACATGGCAAGCTGTCGACAGAGTTCTGATCCAATAGAGCCACCCGCCCCTGTGACTAAAATAGGACGCGCTTTAATCCCTGCTTCAATTTTATCCCACTCAAGCTGAACCTGATCGCGCCCAAGTAAATCATCAATATTAACTGTTTTAAGCGCATTAATTTCTACCCGGCCGGATGTCATGGCGGCCAAGCTTGGTAACGTACGAAATGGCACGTGACAATTTTCACAATAACTCACAATACGCCGCATATCAGCACTGCCTGCTGATGGAATGGCGATGACAATTAAATTGGCTTGGCACTGTACAGCAAGTTCTTTTAGCTGTGGAATGGTGCCTAATACACGCACGCCATGCACTTCTAGCCCTCTTTTTTTCCGGCCATCATCCACAATGCCAATGGGCAAATATTCTTTGGTTCGCTTCATTTCACGAATTAAGCTTTCACCTGCACTACCTGCCCCAACCACTAAAACACGTTTCACGGTATCCGACGCATCCAACTGCTTGTTTTTATGATCAGCGTGATAACGCAAAAAAAGTCGCGCACCACACTGCAAGCTCGTTAAAATTAAGGCATATAAAGGTAAAACCGCCAGGGGTATCACTTGAAGCCAAGAAAAAGCATAAAATACAGGCCCCGCTATCGCGGCCCCAATTAATGCTGATTTTAAAATACGTGCGACATCATTGAGTGACGAAAAACGCCATAACCCACGGTAGACTCTAAAGCCGTAATAACAAGCGATTTGAATGATTAAGAGTGCGCACAACGGTTGCCAGTCTAAAAATAAAACATTCGCATTGAATGTAAAACCCGACGCAACAAACCAAGCCACAGGTATGGCTAAAATATCGAAGGTAATCACAGGTAGCTTTAAATAAACCTTTTGAAAAAAAGAAACGTCATGCTTCATGCTTTATTATTCCTTTATGTCTCCTTCGTGCATCTTACTATAAATAGCCCTTTTGGAGTATCCCTTATTTTATAAAAAATACTCATGTAGCAGCCCAGCTCCTTAGCTGGACCACCCGGACGAGCCGGGTGGCGTAGGCGGGAGATGCAGCTACACAGCATGCGTTATTTTTAATCTATACTATAATTTAGATATATATAAATTGAATTGGAGCTAGTATGTCTACAAGACGAATTGAACCTAGTAGCTCTAGAGCGCGTAGAAAACTTAGCGCAGGCACCTATAACCACGACACAAGTACACTTGCTGTGCCTCCTGACTATGACATTTTTTTAAACGCATTAGCAGGAAAACTCGGGAAAAATGATAAGGATAAAGCTGCCTTTAAGACACAGGCTGAGGCGCTTTTAAAACAAGCTGTTATTGATGGCGCTAATGCAAAGAATTCAGCCGACGCTCCTCCTGAGAGAACTGAGACACCACGAGAACCGACAAGAAGAGAAAGGGAAAGAGCAGAACGTGCAGCAAATCATCAGACTGAGGTGGGTGAAATAGTGGAAGATGAGCCATCAAAAGAAGCAACAAAAGAACTAACAGAGCAAATAAACAACCTAACAGCCATAACCATAAGAAATGAAATGAACAAAAGCTCTCCTAATTTTACAGCCCTGAATGCTTATGCAACCAAGGGGCGAAATGCATTTTCAAAGATGAGAGCAGCAGTATTTGCCAGCATTCCTGCAATATTTAGACCAAACCCAAAACCAACCGAGGACTATAACTCGCTGTCTACGTATATTGGACGCAGTGTAATTGACGCAAGTAGAAGTTTTACTGCTAGCAATCCGATAAAAGGATCAAAAGATCAAAAAATGAAAAATGTAGGACCGGCGCAGATGCTTACTGAGGTTTCAAATGCAGTTGAAGGTAAGGCTCCTGACTATACCCAAACGCAGCAGGATATGAAAAAAAAGATACAGGAAGGCAGAGTGACGGCGACAAAATCACCCGCTCAAGACAGCACAGAGGAACAAGAAGAGCAAAGGCGAAGAGACATAGACAATGTCACGTTTTAACCCCTATACAGCAGCGACGGGCTTATTTCTTAAGTAAGTGACTCGGCTTAACCCTGAAGTCGTTCAGAGAGCTTGGTGAGTCGATTGGCTTCTTTGTTGTTATGCACCGCCATGCCAATTGCTTTTTTCTGACCGATGAGCACCACCCTGCTTTTTCCACGTGTGATGCCTGTATAGAGTAAATTACGGGCCAGCAGTGTAAAATGCTGTGTTGCAAGTGGCATGACCACTACCGGGAACTCTGAGCCTTGTGACTTATGAATACTAATGGCATACGCTAAGCTGACTTCATCTAACTCATTGACGCTATAAGCCTTTAAGCTGCCATCAAAGTTAATTTGTAATTCGCCTTCTTCTAAATCAACACTTTCGATAAACCCAATATCGCCGTTGAATACATCTTTGTCATAGTTATTGCGCATTTGAATGACTTTATCACCCGGTGCATAGGTTGAACCAAAGCGCTCAACTTTAGGCGTTGCATGGCCATTGAGTTGCGCTTGTAAGGCAATATTTAAACTACGCGCGCCTAATCCCCCTCGGTTCATCGGGGTGAGTACCTGAATATCTTTAATCGCATTATATCCATAGCGTTTAGATAACCGATGCGTCACGACTTCAATTAATTTGGCATGAATCTCTTCAGGGGTTTCTGTATACAGCGTAAAGAAATCGCTCTTGGGTGAATCATATGACAGCGGCATGCGGCCTTCGTTCACGCGATGTGCATTCACAATAATATGGGAATGGGCGGCTTGCCTGAAAATTTCTGTGAGTCTTACGGTTGCAATCACACCTGATGTAATTAAATCAGATAACACCGAGCCTGAGCCAACTGATGGCAGCTGGTCTATATCCCCTACAAAAATAACAGCGGCATCTAATGGGATCGCTTTTAATAAGTGGTTAAGTAAAACAATATCAATCATGGATGCTTCATCAATAATTAAAACATCCAGCGGTAATAAATTATTATGATTGTATTTAAACCCATAGGTTTTCATATCAAATTCAAGCAACCGATGGATCGTTTTAGCTTCCATTCGTGTGGTTTCGGTGAGGCGTTTTGCAGCACGTCCTGTCGGTGCACAAAGGCCTATTCTGACGTTTTTGGCTTCAATAATGCCGAGTAAACTTTTAACGATGGTTGTTTTACCCACCCCAGGACCACCGGTCATGATGGCGATTTTTGATTTCAAAATAGTTTCGATGGCTTCGCGCTGCGAGTCTGAGAGCTCAAGCGCAGTTTGTTTTTCAACCCATGGAATCACTTTGGCTGAATCAATCACACCCCAAGGGGGCGTGCCGGTGTTTAAGCGCTTTAATTGCGAGGCTGCTTTGGTTTCTGCTGTATAGAGCGAAATAGGATAAACACAAAGCATGTCTTGGATATTATCGGCTACTAAGGCATCTTCGCGTATTTCTTCTTCTAGTGCATTTTCAATCACTGATTCAGGAATTTCGAGCAACTCAACACTGGATTTAATTAATTTGCTGCGCTCTGCAGCACAATGGCCGTTATCGCATAAGGCTTGTAGCACATGATTAACGCCTGCTTGTGCGCGCATTAAAGAATCTTTTGCAATGCCAAGCTTCTCGGCCAAGGCATCTACTGTTTTAAAGCCGATGCCATGAATATCTCTTGCTAAGCGATAAGGATTTTCTTCAACAATTTGAACGGCTTTGTCGCCGTAGGTTTTATAAATACGAACCGAGCGCGCGGTACCCACACCATGGCCATGTAAAAATACCATGATGCCTCGAATGGCTTTTTGCTCAGCCCAGGCCGATAACACACGCTCTTTTCTTTTTTTGCCAATGCCTTCCAGCTCTAATAAGCGATTGGGCGTTGCTTCAATAATATCAAATACATCTGTACCAAAAGCACCAACTAATTTTTTAGCAAAGTGCGGGCCAATGCCTTTGACCATCCCAGAGCCTAAATATTTTTCGATGCCTTCAAGGGTTGTGGGTTGCACTGCTTTTAAATAATCGGCTTTAAATTGTAAGCCATGCGTTTTATCGTTTATCCAAATGCCGCGACATTCGATATATTCACCGGCCGTAATCATGGGGGCACTGCCAATCACCGTAACAACGTCTCGATTGCCTTTCACTTTGGTACGTAACACGCAAAACCCTGTGGCTTCACTATGAAAAGTTACCCGCTCAACTGCACCTTGTAATTGCTCCATGATGTTGTCTTATACTGGATTATCGCTGTCAATAAAAACATGCTCTACGCCAAAGCGTTTCGCTAAATGTTCACCCAAAGTCCTAATGCCATCTCGTTCTGTTGCATGATGTCCGCATGCAAAATAATGTACCCCAAGCTCTTTGGCTTGATAATAGGTGCGTTCTGAAACTTCACCACTGATGTATGCATCTACCCCGAGTGCGCTCGCGTCTTCGATAAAATCTTGCGCTGCTCCGGTACAAAACGCAATGTGTTGAATCAGCTGTTTGCCACCTGAAATACATTGCGGTTGGCGCTGGTATGTTTTATTGAGTACTTCTGCCAATGTATCGGCTGTGACTGCCTTGGGCAAGCGACCTGTCCATAACAAATGAGGGGTTCCTGCGGCTGCGTGGCTTTGTACATCTGACACATTAAGGCGCCGTGCCATACATGCATTGTTCCCGAGCTCAGGATGGCAATCAATCGGTAAATGATAGGCCAATAAATTCATGTCATGTTTTAATAATCGCGCAATTCGGCGTTGCTTCATGCCTGTAATCACAGGGTTTTCTCCACGCCAGAAGTAACCATGATGCACCAATAGCATGCAGGCTTCATCCTCGCATGCTATTTTAATGGCTTCTTCAGATGCTGTAACGGCTGTTCTGATGCGACGAATATCCATTCGTCCTTCCACCTGCAATCCATTGGGAGCATAATCTTTAAAGCTATCTAACTGCAGATAATCTTCTAGATACTTTAAATACTCTGTGCGTGTCGTCATGCTACTCCTAGTACTTCCCCCCCTACGTACTCGGCTTCATGCGGGGTATCCAGTTTAATCACTGTTTACAACCTCTGGATGCCCTGCATAAAGCAGGGCACGTAGGCGGTGTGGTGAAGAATTTATCGCCCTAGACAGCGCTTAATATCAGCACCTAGAACCGAACACTTCTCTTCAATCCGTTCATAGCCCCTATCAACATGATAAATGCGCTCAACCAATGTTTCGCCTTCGGCAGCAAGACCTGCCAACACCAAACTGGCAGACGCACGTAAATCAGTTGCCATAACAGGCGCACCGGTTAAATGCTCAACCCCTGTTATCATGGCCGTGTTGCCATTCAGCCTAATATTAGCACCCATGCGTTGTAATTCTTGCGCATGCATAAACCGATTTTCAAAAATATTCTCAACCACTGTCGATGAGCCTTTAGCCACGCTATTTAGCGCCATAAATTGCGCTTGCATATCCGTTGGAAACCCAGGATAAGGCGCGGTTGAAATATCAACTGCATCCGGGCGTTTGCCTTGCATATCGAGTGTAACCCAGTCGTCACCAATGGTGATTACAGCACCGGCTTCTTCAAACTTGCACAGCATTGATAATAAATTATCTGGACGAACACGCTTAACGGTTACTTTGCCTCGCGTCATGGCGGCGGCCGTTAAATAAGTACCTGCTTCAATTCGGTCAGGCAATACGGTGTAACGCCCGCCGGTTAATGCTTCAACCCCTTCTACTTCAATCGCATGTGTTCCAGCGCCTTTAATTTTTGCACCCATGCTAATTAAAAAATTAGCCAGATCAACCACTTCAGGCTCACGCGCCGCGTTTTTAATAAGGGTTGTGCCTTCAGCCAGTACCGCGGCCATCAAAATATTTTCGGTGCCTGTAACGGTTACGGTATCAAATACTAATTTTTTGCCTTGTAAGCGTTTGTTTTTAGTGCGCGCTTTAATATAGCCTTCGGATACTTCTATGTCAGCACCCATTGCTTTTAATGCTTTTAAATGCAAATCAACCGGCCGTGTGCCAATCGCACACCCACCTGGCAACGACACATCAACGCGTCCAAAACGAGCAAGCAATGGCCCTAAGACTAAAATAGATGCTCGCATGGTTTTCACTAAATCATAAGGTGCAACCAGATCACCTGCCGTATTGGCATTCACCGACACATGCATGTTTTCATCAACAACCAAATGCGCACCCAGCTGTCCGAGCAACTCCATCATGGTTGTTACATCATTCAGATGTGGCACGTTTTCAATCGTAACCGGCTCAGTAGCTAATAACGTCGCCGCCATAATGGGTAGGGCTGAATTTTTCGCGCCTGATATAACAATTTCACCATGAAGCGGCTTACCTCCATTGATAACTAATTTATTCACGCTTTTTCTCCCATTCAGCTTCCGTCCAGGTTTGCATGGTTAAAGCATGCAAATTGCCTGACGTAATATAATCTTGCAATTTACTATATACCCACCGCTGTCGAGCAACAGGGCGTAAGCCCTCAAATTGATTAGATACAATGGTTAACTCATAATGATACCCATCACCTAAAACATGAACGTATGAAACCCCTTCCTCAGCAACCAAACGTGCTTCAATTTCATCGTGGCTAATAACCATCCTCTCATACTCCTAAAAACAAATTATTGACGCCGCAAAAAGTGGCTAAATCAAGCATTATATTTGGCATTTTCTTAATGATGAAGCCATTTTCTTTCAGTGCACACAAACGTTTTACTTCAATCAAAAAAGCAAGGCCTGCCGTATCACACTGTATCACCTGAGTTAAGTCAAACTCAAAAGACGCATCTGGGTGCGCCTTTAATACGCTTGAAAAACGATTAAGTTCGGATGAAACCGTACCAAACGTTAATAATTCAGCTGGAGAAAATACAATGGGTTGCGTCATTAAGAGGCCTCTTTTGAGCGACTCTGCGCTTCAAGCTCATTAATTAAGCTATCCATATTAGAGACCCTTAAGATTTGTCCGAATTGCGTTTTAAAGCTCTGTAAGAGACTCACCCCTTCCACACTAAAATCATAAATTTTCCACGTATCTTTCTTTAGAACCAAACTATAACTCAAAGGAATTTTTTGGCCACTCGGACGGATTATAACACTATTTACACGTGTAAAGCGCCCACTGGGTGCAACACGTTCAGGTAGGAACATAATTTTCTCATCGGAGTACTCTGCCAAAGGGGCTGAATAGGTGCGTACCACAAGCTCTGTAAAGGCTTTTGTAAACCGTGTTTTCTCATCATTGCTGGCCCGAACCCACGCTGCACGCCCTAAAACAGAACGTGCCATACCGCGCACATCAATATGTGGCAATAAATAATCACGCACTGTTTGCTGTAGAACAATAGGCTTATTTTTTAGCTGTGCTTTATTTTTATCTAACACATCAACAATGTTATCTGCTGTTTTTTTAAGCATTGGAACCGGTGAAGGCGTCGCCCAAAGAAGTCCTGACAGACTCAACAAACATATCCCTAACGTAAGACCTAGGCCTCGCATATCCATTCTCCAAATTTAAGATGCTTTTACACTAAATAATAACTGTCCAATAATATTTTCTAAAATAACGGCTTCTTGCGTTTTTTCAATCACATCACCTGATTGTAAATACGGATGATTCGGATCATCTTCAAAGCCTGGCACAATACTAATATAATTTGAGCCCAGTAATCCTTCGGTTAAAATACGTGCTGAGGTATCTTCATATGGAATGGGCTTGTTTTTCGCTAAGCTCATGGTCACTTTTGCATTCAGTCGACCTGCTTCAAGCGCAATATCAGTGACCTCCCCTACCTTAACTCCTGAAATAGTCACCGGCGCACGTACTTTTAAGCCACCAATATTGGCAAAATTTGCCGTCACTTGATAACTTTTTTTCTGGGCTAGCGCTTGAATGCCACTCACTTTGAATACCATCACCAAGAGGGCTAAAAACCCCATTATCATAAAAAAACCAACGGCTAAATCCAGCCCGTAGCGCTTATTTTGCATCATCATTTACCATCCCCCAATCATGAGCGCTGTTAATAAAAAATCAAACCCTAAAATCAACAAAGACGCATAAACCACAGAACGGGTTGTGGCGCGGCTAATGCCTTCAGCCGTAGGCACACATGAAACCCCTTGAAATACTGCAACCCACGTCACTAAAAAAGCAAACACCATGCTTTTTATAATCCCGCTTAACACATCCAGCTTAAAATTAACGGCTGACTGCATGTTAGACCAAAAGCTTCCTGCATCAACGCCTAACCGCTCAACCCCAACAAAGTAACCACCATACACAGCTACCGCTGAGAAAATAAGGGTTAATACAGGTAAAGAAATTAAACCAGCCAAAAATCGCGGATAAACAATCCGTGCAAGCGGATCCACCCCCATCATGTCCATACTGGCCAATTGCTCTGTTGTTTTCATGAGCCCAATTTCAGCGGTCAAAGCTGAGCCCGCCCGCCCTGCAAACAACAATGCGGCCACCACAGGCCCCAGTTCTCGTGCAATACTCAACGCCAAAAGCTGTCCTAGCTGGCTTGTTGCACCAAATTTCTCAAGGGTATGATAGCCTTGTAACCCCATCACCATGCCAATAAAAAGCCCTGACACCACAATAACCACCAGCGACAACACACCCACAGCATAAAGCTGCTGCCATACATTAGGTAATGACGTACGAAAACGAGGAAAACGCCAGAGTAATCGCCCTAAAAAATAACCTGACGCGCCTAAGCGGCTTAACATATTCAAGCCAAACTGACCTGTTTGTGCAATGCGATTAAGCATCGAGTAACTCCTCTTGATAAGGCCTTGCCGGATAATGAAAAGGCACCACGCCATCGGCCTCACCCAGCATAAACTGTCGCACATTAGGCTCAGTTGCTGCTTGTAATGCTTTGGGTTCTCCTTCAGCAATCACCCGTCCACCCGCAAGTAAATAAACATAATCTGCTATTGCACAGGTTTCTTCTACATCGTGAGATACAATAATCGTTGTTGTTTTTAATAACTGATTCAGGCGTTTAATTAAGCGTACCAAAACCCCCATAGAAATAGGATCTTGTCCTGTAAAAGGCTCATCATACATCATTAAATCAGGGTCTAGCGCTACAGCACGTGCAAGTGCTACACGCCGTGCCATACCCCCTGATAATTCTGACGGCATTAAATCTGCAGCACCGCGTAAACCAACGGCTTCAAGCTTCATCAAAACCACATGCTTTAGTAAGTACTCATCTAAATCAGTATGTTCACGCAGTGGAAAGGCAACATTTTCAAACACAGATAAATGCGTAAACAAAGCACCGTTTTGGAATAACATGCCCATATTTCGTCGTGCTTTCGCAAGGTGTTGACTAGATAAATTATGAATATTGTGTTGCTGAACCAGTACCTGCCCTGCATCAGGCTTTAGCATGCCACCGATTAAATGCAATAACGTGGTTTTTCCCGTGCCACTAGGCCCCATAATCGCCGTGATTTTTCCAGGCTGGACGTTTAAATTAATTTGATCAAATATCAGGTGATTGTGATGTGAAAACGTCAGTGCTTTAATCGCAACCCAAGGGTCTTGCATACCCACTTACTCCCAATCAAATAGTATTTAATTATATAGCTCAGATTGTGTGAATTACTAGTAAAACGCCTTGTATATTTTGTAAAAAAACATATAGATGAGAAGCTTTAGTTTAATTTGATTAGATAACAGGCTGCCCTTATGCATTTCAGAAGTTATTCTATACCCAATGCACTTCAAGATGCGAGATCCTGAATGCTTTAAGCCCTGAGAATACTCCCTCTCCCTCAGCGGAAATAAACGTTTAAACATCAAGATTATTTTAGGGGGAGGGTTGAGGACACTGCCATTAAGTTAAGCGCATATTAGGGTGTTGTTGACAATTCGTTGGAAGGCCTCGCCAGAGGCTATTTCCTTCCCTACGTACCCCGCTTGAAATCAATGGGGTCCGGTACAAGAATCGTCAGCTCATCCCTCCCCCTAATATATTATTATTTAGATCATCCTCATCTTTCAGCACCTCTAACGCATCTTTAAATGAGGCGACGCTCTTTACATCGCTATCAAGTGACATCATGCTCATCGAAATCTTTCGCTGTAAGTAATGCTATTTTTTCATCTCGCTCAAGCGATTGTGAGGCAAGAATATCTTTCAAAATATCTTCAGTATATTGAACAATCCCCTCCCTCAAAGAAAAATAAGACATGCTTTCCATAGGCATACGTTTTTGATCCCATTTAACAACAGGTGCTTCATTTGGTTTTCTTTGCTGGCCTGAAGCAATTACGCCTGTTTTAAATACAGGAAAATAAATATTGAGATTAGCCTCAGAAATTAAATCATTAATAGATATTTTTTTTAAATCATCTAAATTTTCACACAACACACCGGTGTGTTGATTTGTTTTATTTGGATCATAAAACTTAACGATATATTTTGACCTTTCCTTACGAGAAACACTAAATGCCATTAAATGATTTTCAGAACTAAAAGCGAAATGCCTTTGTTCTTCTACGGCTAATGAACTGGCTATATCACTCAGTGTATCTCCCAGCCGTTCAAGAGAAGTCACATGATAATAAGAAGCATCATAAGCTAACCGCTGTTTATCATACACATGATCTCTTAGCGCAGGGATTGATGCTATGCTTTTTACAGTGCTAAATTTCTCGTGATAATCTTTAATCCCCTTCTCTTGTGAAGCAAGCAAACCTGCTAAATGCCGACAAACGATTGCCTCACCTTTTGAATGTTTAGCTTGAGCATTTAAATTTTGCTCAAACCCTTCTTCTGATGGATAAATGAGTAAGCCAGTTTTTTTAGTTTAGATAAAATCTCAGGTGTAAGCCGTACGTCAGAGGCTAATTTTTCAAGCTTCAAGGCAATGTGCGAATCATCACTCGACCCAATTTCTGAATCATCTTGCACAATACAACCGAATTAAAGCACCATATAAACAATAATAGACCATTTAGGTTTTTTACTTTCCATAATAGACCTCAATCGAAAGTGCGTAAGCTGAGTGATTTATGATAGAATCACACACATATTCTTCATTATATCTAAAATATATTATGGATTTTTGTCAATCAGGCCTTGCTGTTATTGAAACGGAAGGGGCCGCTGTTCTAAAGCTAACCCAACAAATTAATCATGAATTTGAAAAAGCATGTGCCCTACTCTTTTCATGCGAAGGTCGCATTATTGTCACCGGCATGGGCAAATCCGGCCATATCGGGAAAAAAATCGCCGCAACCTTTGCAAGCACAGGCTCTCCTGCATTTTTTGTACATCCTGCCGAAGCAAACCATGGCGATTTAGGCATGGTCACCCCTAAAGATATGATTATTGCGATTTCCAATTCAGGAAAAACCAATGAAATCATTAGCCTGCTGCCCCATTTTAAACGCCTTGATGTGCCCATTATTAGCCTGACAGGCAATCCAGACTCAACGCTTGCTAAAATTGCAAATATTAATTTAAACCTTCAAATTACTGCCGAAGCCTGCCCGCTTAATCTCGCACCCACCACAAGCACAACGCTCGCGCTTGTCATGGGAGATGCGCTCGCCATTGCCCTACTGAATGCACGTGGCTTCACAGCAGAAGATTTTGCAAAGGCACACCCAGGCGGTGCACTTGGACAAAAATTACTTCTCACCGCTGAAGATGTCTATCAAACCGATATAGCCCTGCCGTTGATTAATGAAAATGCCTCTATTCACGATGCCGTAGCCGAAGTCAATAGTAAGCAGCTCGGACTCACCTGTGTCGTAGACACCAATAACTGCCTCACTGGCATTTATACCGACGGAGATATCCGAAGAAGCTTAATGGAATCACACGATATTCATACCACTCCGATTCAAGATGTCATGACAAAAAATTGCAAAACCATTTCAAAGCAAGCACTGGCGGCAGAAGCCTTGGCACTCATGCAAAAACACAGCATTACCTCGTTGGTTATTACCAACCCAGAACAACAACCCATTGCGATTTTACATATTCACGATTTATTACGCGCAGGAGTTATCTAAACCATGCCGCATTCTCATTTGATTCAAAAAATAAAAGATGTTCGCTGCCTTATCTGCGATGTTGATGGCGTATTAACCAACGGCATTTTATATTTAAATACCGAGGGCAACGAAACAAAAGCCTTTCATGTACATGACGGCATGGGGCTTAAATTTTTACTCAGCGCCGGCATTGAAGTAGCAATAATTACCACAAGCAATAATCAAATTATTGATGATCGCATGAAACAATTAGGCATTCAGCATTTTTTTAAAGGCCAAGTCAGCAAACAAGCAGCATACGACACCTTAAAAACACGACTTAATTTACCCGATACAGCGTTTGCCTACATTGGCGATGACTTACCTGATTTACCCATTATGCAACAAGTAGGCTTTAGCGTTGCTATTGGTGATGCAGTAGATGCTGTTAAACAAATTGCTGACTGGCAAACAGAAAAACCAGGTGGTAACGGTGGCGTACGTGAACTATGTGATTTAATTTTAAAAACACAGAACAAACTTGATGTTGCACTCGATACATATTTAACTGGATAATATAAATTATATGAACATCACCCAACGTATTGCACCGCTGGTTTCTGTGCTGCTACTCTTAGCGGGTATCACATGGCTTGCTTTAACGCATCACTCGAAAATAAAATTTGTTCAACCAACCAACCTGCCTGAACACCGCTTTACTGCGCTCGATGTTCAACAATTTGATGCAACCGGTCAGCGTGTTTACCACCTAACATCTCCTACAAGCTATCATGTGCCCCAAACCAGTACGCATCACTTAAGCACGCCGCATATTCTTATCACAAAAGATAATCAGCCCGTTTGGACTGTGGACTCACAACAAGCAATCGTGACCCCAAAGGCTGAGGAAATTAAGTTTATAAAACAAGTCAGCATTCATCACGACACATACAAAAATCAACCCGCAGGCGTGCTGAAAACGGAGTTACTTAGCTATTTTCCTAAGAAAAAACAAGCCCATACCCCGCTTGAAATCACTTGGGAACAAGGCAATAATCATCTGGAAGCCATTGGGATGCAAGCAAATCTGGTTACACATGATATTGAATTACTTAAAAATGTCCAAGGCACCTATAGGCCATCTTCTCATGACTAGCGCGATTCGCCAGCGCTTACTGCTCCTGGTGTGTATCAGTTTTTTTATAAACAATAGCTACGCCTTAACAAGCGATCGCTTAGAGCCGATTCAATTTAAAGCCGGACACGTAACATTCAATGAAACAACGGGCAAAGGCGTTTATACCGAAGGCGTGTCTATTCACCAAGGCACATCACACTTAAATGCATATCGCGCCATAACCAACATGAATAAAAAACACCAACTAACCCTTGCTATAGCGTTTGGTTCTAATGATAACAAAGCACACTTCTGGACATTAACCACACAAGATAAACCCGCCTTACATGCTTATGCGGATACCATTTATTATCACCCGTGCAAACATCAACTTGAACTCATAGGGCATGCCGAAATAATACAAGGCAACAATCAGCTGACAGCCCCGCATATGCTTTACGATACAAAAGCTGAACGCTTAATAACAACCGCTGAAAATCATGCAAGAACAACGATTTTAATCGATCCTACGCAATATCCAGAGAAGCAATTATGACTGAGCTACGGGCAACCCATTTAAAAAAATCATTTAAAAAAAGAACCGTGGTCAATGATGTCAGTGTCCACGTTAAAAGCGGCGAATGCGTTGGCTTACTTGGCCCTAATGGGGCCGGAAAAACCACCTCTTTTTATCTTATCGTTGGTCTTCAGCGGTGCGACGAAGGTCAAATTACTTTAAATCAACAAGATATCACGCGTCTTCCAATACATGAGCGCGCAAAACTTGGCATTGGCTATTTGCCTCAAGAAGCCTCTATTTTCAGAAAACTAACCGTCGAAGAAAACTTACTGGCTATTTTACAATGCCGAAAAAATTTAAACAAAACAGAATATCCTGAAATTATTGAGTGCTTACTTACCGAATTTAATCTTTTGCATCTAAGAGACAGTTTAGGTATGAGCTTATCAGGCGGTGAGCGTCGTCGCGTTGAAATTGCGCGGGCACTTGCAACCAATCCAGACTTTATTTTACTCGATGAGCCTTTTGCAGGTATTGATCCTATTTCAATTTTAGATATTAAAAAAATGATTCTGCATTTGTGTGCACGAAATATCGGTGTCTTAATTACTGATCACAACGTACGTGAAACACTGGATATTTGTGAGCGTGCTTATATTCTTAACCAAGGCCATGTGCTTTGTGAAGGTACGCCCTCTGAGATTCTTACTAATGAACAAGCACGTGCTGTTTATCTTGGTGAAACATTTAATTTATAAAATCAAAACTTCATGTACAATACTAAGTTCTGAGTTCAACAAATGGAACCAAACATGCAAAAAAAACAACCCATTACTGTTGAGTTACTCAAACGACTCGTCGAGACAGCCGAAAAAAATCAAGAGGGACATAGCGCAAATTATATTCCTGAGCTGACCAATGTTGATCATAATTTAACTGGTATTGCCGTGCATCCTCTCGGTGGTGAACCAGTCATGTACAGTAATATACCGCTACCACGTATTACCCTTCAAAGTACGAGCAAACTCATTCCGCTCATAGGTCTACTCGAAGAATATGGCCCTGAACAAGTGTTTGAATGGGTTCGTGTGGAACCGTCAGGTGATGATTTTGCATCAATTACACGCCTTGAACAATTTGGGCCAAAGCCTTCAAATCCTATGCTCAATGCAGGCGCTATTGTTTTATCATCTCACATTCCAGGCACAGGAGAGCAACAATTTGCCTGGCTTGAAAAATGGGTGAAAATTACATTTAATCAACGTCTTGCAATCAATCCACTGGTATTTGCCTCAGAAAAACGAACCGGTGATCGAAACCGTTCGCTTGCTTATTTATTAAATAGCCGTGGGAACCTGGGAAAATCAGTCCGAGAAACACTCGATTTATATTTTACCCTTTGTTCTTACGAAGCATCTCTTGACCAAATGCTTTACTTACCCGCACTGCTTGCAAATGCAGGACGCGATCCCAGCACTGACAAAGTCATTATTTCTCGAGAAACCTGTAAAATCATACTGGCCATTATGGCAACCTGTGGTCTCTATGATGAAACAGGCACGCATCTCGTACGCACAGGCATGCCGGCCAAAAGCGGTGTATCCGGATATACCATCGCAACTGTACCAGGAAAAGCAGGTATTGCCGTACTGAGCCCACGTGTCAATGCAAAAGGAAACAGCATTCGCGGCGAAATCATGCTCGAAGGGATTTCTAAAGCAATGGATTGGCATTTTGCCCTCCCTTAAGCTTTTAATAATAATAAATAAGAGAGATGTATGAGTATTAGTTTATTTGATTTATTCTCCATTGGCATTGGCCCCTCTAGCTCGCATACTGTCGGGCCAATGCTTGCAGCCAATGCTTTCTTAGAACAACTCAATCAAGCGGGATGCTTTGAGCAAGTGCATCGCCTCAAAACAGAGCTTTACGGCTCTTTAGCTTTAACCGGTGTGGGTCATGGCACAGATAAAGCGATATTAAATGGCCTCGAAGGTAACTCACCTGAAACGGTCAATCCGGCTACCATGGTGCCCCGCATGCAGGCTATTCTTGATGAAAAAACCCTGCAACTCGGCTCAAAACAAGCCATTCCATTTAATCAATCCGAAGATTTGGTTTTATATCAGAAAAAAAACTTACCCAAACACAGCAATGGTCTGTGTTTTACAGCCTTTGATGTCAATAATAAACAGCTACTCACCCAAATATATTATTCGATTGGCGGTGGATTTATCGTGACCGACGAAGCATTTGGTCAACACAGTACAACCGAAATAACACAGCCTTATCCGTTTGAAAGCGCTGACGATTTACTTGCGCAATGCAAACAAAACAAGCTCAGCATTGCTGAACTCATGCTAAAAAACGAAGAAGCATATCGAGATAAAAAAAGCATTCAATCTGGCATTTTAAAACTAGCGGATGTAATGAGCGCTTGTATTGATGCAGGCTGCGAGCATACAGGCATTCTGCCAGGCGGCTTGCATGTTAAACGCCGCGCACATGATTTATATGAAAAACTTCATGCAAAACAAGGTATTAAAAGCATTTATGAAGCATCTGATGTGCTCAACCGCTTAAATCTCTATGCAATTGCTGTCAATGAAGAAAATGCAGCCGGTGGCCGCATTGTAACCGCCCCAACCAATGGCGCTGCAGGCATTATTCCAGCTGTATTAAGATATTTACAAACAGCGCATCACTACACAAGCGATGAAGATATTTATACCTATTTTTTAACTGCAACAGCCATTGGCATTTTATATAAAAAAGGTGCATCGATTTCAGGCGCAGAAGTCGGCTGTCAAGGCGAGATTGGTGTGGCAGCTTCTATGGCAGCCGGAGCCTTAACAGCGGTTATGGGGGGGTCTATTTATCAAGTTGAAAATGCAGCTGAAATTGCAATGGAGCACCACCTCGGCATGACCTGCGATCCTGTGATGGGATTAGTGCAAATTCCATGTATTGAACGCAATGCCATGGGGGCTGTAAAAGCGGTTAATGCCTCACGTATGGCACTTTTGGGCGATGGCTCGCACTATGTATCGCTCGATCAAGTCATTAAAACCATGCTCCAAACAGGGACGGATATGCAGAGTATCTACAAAGAAACGTCGCTGGGTGGCTTGGCCGTTAATTTCCCCGAGTGTTAATATAGCTAACAGCAGCAAGGCCTGACCCTATTTGCAAAAAAATCTTAATTTTTTTGCAAATACTGCACGACCTCACCTTCTGGAACAGCCGGAAAAACCAACTGCTCTTGCGCCGGATGAGGTGATTTATATTGAGTCCAGCTCCACCCATCCATCCCTAAATAATAAGGACTTTTACATGCGGCTAATATAATAGCGCGTGCAGCTTGCACATAAGCCAGCTGTGTGATCCCCTCGGGCGTGTAATCTTTTATCAACTTAAAATAAGACGGCGGATTAGATGCATCATACAATCCATATTGATTAAACTCACCAAAACTTGCAGCCCAAGGCACAACGACTTTATATGGAATGTTATAGGTTTTAGAGGCTGTATCCATTGTGCCCAGCATACCCATTACACTTGCATGATACGCCTGAAGACTGGTAGGAACCGGTGGGTTGGTATCTTGAATATCATAAGCCGACACGGCCGCATAGCCAACCTGACCAAATGCTGCTTTCACTTTACGCCAATCACTCACTTTATTAGGGCTTAAAAACACCCCAAAAACACGCCCTGTTGGATGATTCGCATCAATACAGGCACTGCTTGAAAATTGCTGTGACATTTCTTTATAAAAGGCAAACTGCCCAGGTACAGAAATATCAAACGGTTCTAAATCAAAAAAAACACCATCTGAATCTGGATCACTACATGCCTGCTGCACGACCAATTTCGCCGTATCTACCCCCACCTGGGTATAGGTTAAGGCTTTTAATAAACTTCCTTTGGTATTGCCATCAACAATAGGTAAAATAGCTGCGGCTGGAAATGCCTGGTGATACGCCTGAATCGATGGCAGCCCTGAATCATAATAAACAAATGCGTTTTGCCCTGTACCTGAATACACACAATCCGTTGGCCCATTACAATTGAGCTCTACATCCCCTGCATAAGGATATAAATCAACAATTTTTTTATCTGTATTTGCACCCGTATTAAACGCTTGAACCTCTGAAATCCAATGCCCAGGATCGGCTGTTTGCGTACCACTTGGACCCGCTGTACTGATACCATCATAAAGCAAAGCACCCCGACCTTTCGGAAAAGTAACCGACATTGCATTCAACGAAACAATTAAACCCAAACACCCCCAAATACATCGCATAATGTATACCTCCCTAGCTGTTAAGAAAAGTATTTATTAACGGTAATATTCAAGCCTTGTTCAAGCAACTGCACGCGCTGAGAAAAAGTACTATACATTCCTTTTTCACTTGTAAAATAAGTCGTTGGCATACTGCTTCTAGGGGTCACCACCAAGTTATAAGAAAAATCTAACATAAAGCGATTAGGCAACATATACCCAAATCCAACTTGCCCCGCCCCACCCCATAAGGTTTTATTTTTTGTTATTTCAGTGTACTCAAATAGAGTAGATGTACTCGATAAACGATTGCCTCGTAATTCGTTTTGAACGCCTGTAACAGATGGACCAAGGCCTAAATAAACCAATAGATTGGGTAGTAATTGATAGCCCGCATCCAGTGTCAGGAAAAACTCTTGAACGACTTTTGTATGAAAAACAGCTGCTTGATATGCGCCGTTCTGATAGGTCCCAGACCAACTCAAGCTAGGATGCTCTATTTCTAAATATTTATAAACGCCTTTAATACCCCATAGCCATTGATCTTGCAGCGCACCAAAGTAACTCGCATTCGCAATTGGACTTAAGGTATCTTTGATATTATCTTCTCGATAATATTCGGTCACCGATGGGAACGCCGAAAACATGGTGATATTGGTCCATTTATCTAAGTTGGTATTCACATAGCCTGCCCCAACACCCAACACAAAGCCCTCAAACGCTGGTGATGTATCACCCATAGTGGCGGCATACAGCGAACCAGACAAAGAACAAACCAAAGCACAACCAAGCATCCTGCTTTTGAAACACATATCCATATCCATATCCATATTTTATTATTTCTTGCTAAATATCATGCCTGATTTTATACAAAAATAACAAGGGATATACCCAATCTAGTCCATCGTTTCCTATGCACGTTTTATATTTTTCGCTTTGTCATCTCCGCTTGCGCGCACTACTGCACGAAGATGACAGGAGACAGGATATATTAAACCATACCCAGAGGCACTGGTGCAGTTGCTGCAGTTCGTACATCATCAGCCTCAGATAACACAACAGGTTCACTTGATGTAAAGCTCGCCAAAAACGAGCTCATGCCATCAACCAACGCATTGGGTTGAACGCCCTTGGGCACCTGGCACTCAGTTTCAAGATTTTGTAAAGCAAAATATAAAGGTATCGTCATTAAGCACCAAACCAATGGATTTAAACCTAAAACCGTACTGCTGGTCAGAGATAGATAAGCAAGAATTCCCGCCATCAACGTGCAACCTTTCAAATACCCAAGAAAAATACTTAACTTACCTGTTCCATACGTTTCCGATAACATGCAGTCCGCCACTTGACGATATCGCTCGGATGTTATTCTTCGATCTAATAAGTCATTTGTGCTATCCAGTGCTTCTGTTAAATGTGAATACGGTTGTTTTTCACTTCTTTCAACTGCTCGAATCAACTCTAATAGTGTTTTTTCTGTGGCGTAGACTCATTAAATAAAAACGGCCCATTCATATTGTTTGCTCTTGCCTTTAGTTTTTGAAGCGCTAGGTCGTATCTCAATTTTTGTTCTGCTGGCATCAGCATTCTCCCTCTATTTAAATCAACCTGAAAAAATTAAGCACTTTATAACACAATCCAAATACCTGTCATATAATTTAAATTACACATTGAGTTAAAAAAGGATTTATTATGATTAATCCATTTAAATACGCGCCCAAAGGCGATAAAAAAAATTCTGATTATTTTAACGAGTACCGAGTGAAAATTTATGAGCGTAGAGTATCTAGTGGACTCAATGACTTAATTGGAAATATCAAAGCCATTTTAATTCAAGTACAAACCGGTGATGGCTTCGCTTATTTGCAAGAGCTCTATGCCATGATGCCCTATCGATACCATAAAAGCTTTATATCCGATACGCATCGTATTTATATCTTAAAAAATACAGATAAATCCCCTTTATTTATCGTCATGGAGCCGTTAGATCCCAATTTTGAAGATGATTTAGCCCGTGTTAATTGTATGTATCCTAATGCACGCGAAAAATGTAATGCCCGTTATGTCGGTGAAATTTTTCATTGTGAAGATTTAAACGAAACACAGAAAATATTAGAAAGTCATGACTTTACTTTTCAAGATCCAGAACGAATCAAAAATAAGTTTTTTTCAAATACACATCTTGCCTTTACGCGCATGTCAGATCATACGTTTAATAGTATTGGCTATTCACATCATGATTTATCTGATATCGAGCATTTTGACTTAGGCCAGCCTTTTAGTCTGACCGAAGAACAACAACATACACTCAATACAATCGATGAGTTTTCTATACAATCAGGCATAAAACCCCTTATGAAAGGCGTTGACCACTTGGCCACACGCATTTTAGCAGGTGAGCGAGAAGATGCTATCTTAGAATTTTTATGTTTAAGCAATTATTATTTTTGGGGAGCTTATAATATTGGTGCCATGAATTCATCAACCAATGTGAACCGCGTGCCTCATGGACATGATATTGAATCACCAGCCAAAGTATTTACCGCAAATAATACGCCGTTTATGATTAATTCGTTTGAAAAATTACCGATGCCAACGGAAAATTTCGTACGTAATTACGGACGACGCATGCATCATATTGCAATTGAAATTGCTGATGGCGATCATAGCACCACCATGAAAAATCTTGATTTTGTAATTGATGTGTTAAAACAACAAATGCAGGTTGGTTTTTTGGCTAAAGTATTTGGTGAATGCAAAGACGAGCCTGATTTGAAACAAATTTTTTCAAAACACTCTTCTTTATCTTTATTGATTACAGAATATGTTGAGCGATGCCACAATTTTGATGGTTTTTTTACTCAACAAAACGTTGCTGCACTCACTGAGGCTGCAGGTCTTGATGAAGAAGTGAAAAAACATCATCTTCAAAGCGGCGTTGTGGGTGACTAAAAGTAAGTATTAACTTTAATTAAGTTGGATTTATTGTGCCAAAAAAGAAATTAGAAAAACATAAATACACTGTTTTACCTATAGTTAGGCAAGATGGCTTAGCGCTTAAAAATGCCTCTGAGCAATTAAAAGCTGACCGAGAAATCGTGCTTGCTGCCGTTACAAATGCGCCTCAGGCACTTGAGTATGCATCTGAAGCATTAAAATCCGATCGCAGCCTTGTTTTACGCGCACTGAAACAAGATGGAATGGCATTAAAACATGCCGCAGGGAGATTAAAAGCTGACAAAAGAATCATACTCGCTGCAATAGCGCAAAATCCAGAAGCACTTCAGTTTGCCTCCAAAGCATTAAAGAAAGACAAAGATATTATTACCGCACTACCTAAATCATCTAAAAAAACACCTAAACCACCCTCTTTAGGATTATTTAAGCTTCATCATGATGAAGAGCGAATAGCAAAGGCGCTTCAATCACATGCTCGTTTATATGAAAATTCACCGCCTGAATTAAAAACAGCTGAAGATATTTTACTGACCAAGCAAAAACAGCATGTTCATGAATATTTAGATAAACATGGACTGTATCATTTAAGTTACAAAGATAGATTGAAAAAATTAAACCAAATCGTTGAGCATGTAAAAAGTGCACTTCAAGATAAAACAAGCAGAGATGATAAGCTTTTTGGTAGTTTAAAAGGCAAAATATCCAACATAGAAAAACCCAAAATATAAGCATTTGAATACACCTAGAAAATAAGAGCAATTACTCTAATTGATTCTGTCTATTAAAAATGCTATGCTCCGTCGCTATTAAATAAAGAAATGATTGTAAAATGGCTAGAAACCTACGTCTTGAAACCCTCTTAAAATCACTTGAAGATAACCAAGCAATTGATATCGAAGTGATTAACGTTCGCGAGCAAACCAGTGTTACAGATTTTATGATTGTCTGTACCGGACGTGCATCACGTCATTTACGTGCTTTAGCAGAACATCTAATGACCGATATGAAACAAGCTGGCTGGCCAGCACTCAGCAAACATGGTCTAGATGACGGCGAATGGGCATTGGTTGATTTTGGCGAATTTGTGGTTCATATCATGCAAGCCAGTAGTCGTGACTTTTATAATTTAGAAGCTCTATGGCAAGATTTGCCTAAAGAGGCCAATGCTTGAAATTACCCTCGTTGCAATGGGCAATAAAATGCCTGGCTGGGTCAACGAGGCAATTCAGGACTTTTCTAAGCGCCTGCGTGAAGCGTTTAAATTTACGCTCATTGAAATTCCGCTGCTGCGTCGTACCCACACACATAATATTGTTCATGTCTTAGAAAAAGAAGCTGCAAAGCTACATCAGGCGATTCCTAAGAAAGCCTATCTTGTCGCACTGGATGCAAAAGGCCAGATCTTTACCAGTGAAAAATTAGCTGCACACCTGAATAAACTGCAACACATCACAGGACATATTTGTTTTGTAATTGGGGGTCCTGAAGGCTTACCGCAAAGCGTGCTCACACAAAGCCAAGAACGCCTATCTCTTGCCCACTTAACCCTTCCTCATCCTATTGCACGTATCGTACTGCTCGAAGCACTTTACCGCTCATGGTCTATTTTAAACAATCACCCTTACCACAAGTAATAAATTGCGTTAAAATTACAGCTCCTTGCTGAACCTGCTCAACCTAAACTATAAATCATTATGCGCCAAGCCTCATCCGTCATATCAGACCCCAATCAAGCCAAAGTTCATGGCATGCGCCTTAATTTTTTAATTGTTTTTTTAATTATTTGCTCACTGACACTCGTGCTTAGACTCGCGTATCTGCAATTCGCTCAATACAAGCGTTTTGCAACGTTATCACTCAAAAATCAAATGAATATCACACCCATTGCACCCACACGCGGTATTATTGTTGACAGAAATAATGCCGTGCTTGCTGAAAATATTCCGGTGTATGCGATTGAGATTATTCCTAACCGTGTTAAAAATTTGTCTGAAACACTGACGCGTCTTAAATCACTTCTTCCCTCGGTTACTGGTGATGATATTGAACACTTTCAACGCATACAAAAGCAAACACGCTCTTATTTACCCGTCCCATTTAAACTCAAATTAAGCGAAGAAGAAGTTGCTATTTTTGCAACCCATCAATATGCATTTCCTGGTGTTAATATCAAAGCAACACTCATGCGATTTTATCCTTTAGGTGATGTCACAGCGCATGTGCTCGGTTATGTAGGGCGACTCAGTACGGATGACTTAAATCGCGTGGATAACACAAACTACCGCGCCACAAATTTTATCGGAAAATCCGGCATTGAACGCTTTTATGAAAATAAGCTGCATGGAACAATTGGCTATCAACAGCTTGAAACCGATGTAAGCGGCCGTACGGTTCGAACACTCAGCCAGCAAACTCCCATCTCGGGTGAAAAAATAAAACTCACCTTAGATGCTCGCCTGCAAACACGCATCCATGACGCCCTCAACAATAAGTCAGGCGCTGTCGCCGTACTGGAGGTCACCAATGGCGACGTCTTAGCCCTTGTCAGCACGCCCAGCTATGATCCCAATACGTTTGTACAAGGAATGACACAAAAACAATACGATACGCTGATTAATGCGCCGGAAAAGCCCCTTTTTCACCGCGCCATTCGAGGGCTTTACCCCCCAGCATCAACGATTAAGCCATTTATCGCACTCGCCGGTATTAACAAAGGCATTATTGATGAAACCACAACGATTTATGATCCCGGCTGGTACCGCCTCCCTGGCATTTCACATCGTTACCGCGATTTCAAACGAAGTGGACATGGCCCCATTCAATTAAAGCGTGCCATCACAGTTTCTTGCGATACCTATTTTTATCAATTAGGCAATAAACTCGGAATTAATGCCATCGAAGATATTCTTAGACGATTTGGTTTTGGTCAATTAAGTCATATCGATCTCAAAGAAGAAAACAGCGGCATTGTCCCAAGTCCACACTGGAAAAAACAAATGAAAGCATTGCCCTGGTACCCGGGAGACACAGTGATTACGGCTATCGGACAAGGATTTATGCTTGCATCGCCCTTACAGCTTGCTAATGCCACGGCTTCTTTAAGTCAACACGGGCGACGGTTTCGTCCGCATCTACTCAAAGAATATTCTACTGAAGAGAATAAATCACACACGCTGATACCACTTGAAGAATACCCTGTGCATCTGCAAAACAATGCCTGGAACCTCATTACAGACAGCATGCATTCCGTTATTTCAAAACGAGAGGGCACCGGACACCGCTTTGGTCGAGATGCACCTTATAGTGTTGCTGCGAAAACAGGGACCGCACAAGTTTTTAGTTTGAGCCAAGATGAAAAAAAACGAAATCAATATGTACCTGACTCACTACGCGATCACTCACTATTTATTGCTTTTGCGCCGACTGAAAAACCGGAAGTAGCCATTGCCGTCTTAGTGGAACACGACCCAACAGCACCCCAAATTGCACGCAAAGTCATGGATGCTTATTTTGATTTAAAAAAAAATGAGGTAACCTCATGAAGCCCATCAACACGCAACCCATGTACCGTCTTACACGTCGCTCCCTTTATTTGGATTGGCCTTTACTGGGTTTACTCAGTCTTCTCACCCTGACAGGTTTACTTATTTTATACAGTGCATCAAACCAAAATATGGCGATGATTTTACGTCAAACCACACGCGTTACCCTCGCTTTCTCTGTGATGCTTGCCTTGTCGTTTATTCCACCACATACTTATAAACGCTGGTCTCCTGGGCTTTATGTTTTTGGGCTGCTTTTGCTCCTTGCCGTCATGATCATGGGTAAAATAGGAAAAGGAGCACAACGCTGGCTTGATTTGGGTTTTTTCCGTTTTCAACCATCAGAAATCATGAAACTCGCTGTTCCTATGATGACCGCCTGGTATTTAGATAAAAAAACTTTGCCGCTTGATTTTAAAGCGCTTTGCATTTCTATTTGCATTATTTTCATTCCAACGCTCATCATCGCGGAGCAACCCGACTTAGGCACCGCTATCATGGTCGCTTCAGGGGGCGTTTTTGTTGTTTTTTTAGCAGGTATTACTTTAAGAACCATCTGTTTATTCACAGGATCGCTTACCGCGTTAACGCCTATACTGTGGTATTTCATGCATGATTATCAAAAAAAACGCATCATGACATTACTTAACCCCGAAAACGATCCGCTTGGCAGTGGATATCACATCATCCAGTCTAAGATTGCTATTGGTTCAGGCGGCGCCTTTGGTAAAGGCTGGCTTTCCGGCACGCAATCCCACCTCAACTTTTTACCTGAACATGCCACCGATTTTATTTTTTCTGTGAGCAGTGAAGAATTTGGATTTGTCGGCAGCGTGGGCTTGATTGCTTTGTTCTTTTTAATTTCTTTACGTTGTATCTATATTTCAAAAAATTCACAAACAAAATACACCCGGTTACTTGCTATTGGTCTTAGTATGAGTTTCTTTCTATCGGCTTTTGTCAATATTGGCATGGTGATGGGTATACTACCCGTTGTTGGCGTGCCCTTACCTCTGATTAGTTATGGCGGCACCGCCATGGTTACTTTTTTAGCTGGTTTTGGTATTTTAATGTCGATTAGTTCCCATCGCATTTTATTTAACGTGCTCTAACACTGCGCGAACAGGTGCAAAGCTCCGGCGGTGAATTGCACAGGGTCCGAGGTGCTTCAGTGCTTCTCTATGCTGCGCTGTCGGATAGCCTTTATGTTGCGCAAAACCATATCCAGGATACTGCGCATCAAATAATAGCATCTCACCATCACGCGCCACTTTCGCCAAAATAGACGCTGCACTGATTTCATTGATTAGGGCATCGCCTCCTACAATGGCCTCGCATACAATATTAACATCAGGGCAATATATGCCATCCACCAATACCCGTGTCGGACGCACAGATAATTCTTCAATGGCACGTTTCATGGCAAGCAAACTGGCTTGATGAATATTTATATTATCAATTTCTTCAACTTCAACACGACCATAAGCGTAGCTTACTGCCTTTGAGATAATTTCTTCTGATAAAAATTCACGCCGTTTGGCACTCAGTTTTTTAGAGTCGGCCAAGCCTGGTATCGGCTCATCTAGAATCACAGCTGCAGCCATTACAGCACCCGCCAAAGGTCCGCGTCCTACTTCATCCACACCGGCCACATACATGTATTTCTCTCCCGCATTCATTAAAAAACATAGACAATTTGTTTCCTACTAGCTAAAGTAGGTATATTCCCGAACTTATTTTTCGGGGAAATCTAAAATATCATAGGGAGCATGTCATGACCAAGTGCAAATTAGGTCCTTTAGCTTTTGGATTATCTTTAGGCGTTGTTTGGGGTACTTCTGTTCTTATCATGGGGTTACTTGCCCAGTACTTTTCCTATGGCACCGAATTTGTAAGTGCAATGGGTGTTCTTTATATTGGCTATGAACCTTCTATTATGGGTAGCGTTATTGGCGGTGTATTTGGCTTCATCGATGCCTTGGTCGGCGGTGTCTTCATTGCTTGGCTCTATAACGTTTTCTCAGGATGCTGTAAAAAACAGTCTGAAGAATAAGCCTTACTTATGATGCCGGGCGGTTTTCTTTTCGTACCACCAGAAAAATACCGCCCATCATCAGCATATATGCCACACCAACACCGGCACAATATAGCGCAAACACTGAATTATTATGAGACGCATACAGGTGATTAATCAGCTCAATACCTACTGCCTGTAAGCTCATTAAAACAAGCCCCAGCAATGCGGATGCCGTGCCTTTAGTCACTTCAGTGGTATACAATGTAAATCGTGCCAATGGCGCACCAGTCAGCCCAAGACCAAAAAAATAAACCACAAGACCAGGCATTAACCAAATAAAGTTTTTACCTAAAACAAGTACCAGTGCAAGCATCAGAAAAAGCCCTGTGCCTATGGTTGCAGAGCCAATCATGATTAGTTTTTTTAAATCAAAATAATGCGTCAAACGATGTAACGTAACATTACCTAAAATAGCCGCTAAAAATACAGGCACTTGCCACAAGCCGTATGCAATCAACGATTCACCTGAAGCAGATACAATCGCTACAGGCGCAAGACCAATCCACGCGACACAAGGCAATCCAAGTAATCCCGAGCCAATAGATGCCATCATAAATTTCTTGTTTTTAAACAACTTAAGATAACGCGCACCCACATCTCTAAACGATAATTCGGCGCGTGGGATCAGGTCACCATCACGTTTTGTCTCGCCAACAGACTCTGGCATAAAGCGCCAAAGCCCCCATAAAGTAATCAAAGCAAGCCCTGCAATCACAACAAAAATAAAACGCCAGTCCCAGTGACTCACAAACACAGCGCCTAAAAGCGGACCTAGCAATGGGGCCAAGATAGAAACATTGGCCATAATCGCCATGAGGCGAACCACTTCCATTTCTTCAAAAATTTCTTGGAGCGTTGCATAACCAACAACGGTAATAAAGCAAAGCCCCATCCCTTGAAAAAATCGCGCGGCTAAAAACTGATTAATTGAGCCCGAGCAGGTAATCAATACAGTAAAAATAAAAAACACCCACGCGCCTATAATCATGACCGGCCTACGCCCATAATGATCCGACAGAGGGCCTAAAATCACTTGTAGTGTAGACCCCCCTAAAATATAGAGCATAAGTGAACGTGCAATGGCAGACTCTGGTGCTTGAAACGTTTGTATCACGTGAAGCATACCAGGCATAATCATATCGTTTGAGATATACGTTAAGAATTCGTATAACACCAAAAATGTTGCAAAAATAAGCGCATGGCGGCGTGTGATTGCAATTAAAGGTTGTGATTTACGCATAAAAAATAAAATAAACTTGCAGGAGAATAGAGCCCGTCAGTATACTCCCTCGACAGCTCTCAACACAATGCTTATTCAACGTGAAAATTTTAGCAGATGCCTCGTTGCCACACCTAGATGATTTATTTGACACACACTTTAAGCTCACGCGTTATTCAAATCAGCAGATGCTACTTGATGCCCTACCTGACCAAGATATCTTGCTGTGTCGTTCTACACTTAAAATCACGCCTAAATTACTGGACAACACGCGCATTAAATGCATTGCCACCGCAAGCAGTGGCATTGATCATATTAATACTGATTACTTAAGCAGCCAAAAAATTCAGCTATTTGATGCGAAAGGATGTAATGCTGAAGCTGTTAGAGACTATGTGCTCGCAACACTTGCTTATCTAAAACACCATAACCTATTAAACGGCCGACGCGCCGGTGTCATGGGAGCCGGTGAAGTGGGTTCGCGTGTGATTCAATGCTTGAAGCAATTAGACTTTGAGGTGTATGCTTATGATCCACTTAAGCCCCATTTTAATTCTTGCAGTTTTGATGCGTTGAAACGCTGTGATATTTTGTGTATTCATGCCAATTTACACAACACACAGCCTTATCCTTCAAAAAATAGCTTAGATGCTGAGTTTTTCAGTCAGCTAGCGCCCAATACGATACTTATTAATGCCGCACGCGGGGGCATTATTGATGAAGCAGCGCTTTTAAACACACAAAAAAATATTATTTATTGTACTGATGTCTATCAAAACGAGCCTGAAATTAATCCTGACATTATCCAGCATGCAACGCTATGTACACCACACATTGCAGGCCACAGCATCGAAGCAAAATCTCATGCGGTCTTGCATTTGACCCAGTTATTGCATGCGCACTTTAATTTTAATATGCCCCAGCCTATTCAGATTCAGACAACAAAACCACCACACAGTTATAAATCTCGTGCTTGGGAAAAATCCATCTTAAATCTGTATACTCCATTAATAGAAACACAAGCACTAAAACAAGCCTCAGATTCTAAAGCCACGTTTTTAGGCTTACGGCGCGCACACACCCATCGACACCACTTTAACTGGGCGTAATGCTGAGCAACAGACTCAGTTTGACTGCAAGTGTACATTTTAATATAGTAGCCGGAGCAATTCCAATCACAAAAAGATGTATCTAGGAGCATTCATGACGCAAAAAAAAGCAAAACTAATGATCGAAGGTCTTGAGCCTGTCGAACTGCCAATCTACACCCCAACACTTGGCAATGAAGTTATCGATATTAATCCTTTAAGTTCTGCTGTAGGCATGTTTACATTTGATCCTGGCTTTGTTTCAACCGCTTCTTGTGAATCCAAAATTACTTATATTGATGGCGCCAACGGTATTTTACTGTATCGGGGATACCCTATTAAGCAACTCGCAGAAAAGAAAGATTTTCTTGAAGTTTGCTATTTAT
The DNA here is from genome assembly GCA_022600515.1 of Gammaproteobacteria bacterium. Classification (GTDB taxonomy): domain Bacteria; phylum Pseudomonadota; class Gammaproteobacteria; order Legionellales; family Legionellaceae; genus JAALKW01. The sequence continues at coordinate 12,081 of JAHZKG010000006.1, read as the reverse complement.
TACTCAATGGCGAACTGCCGTCTAAAAAAAATGACACTGAATTTAAGAAATGGATTAATAACCACACCATGGTCCATCAACAAATGTACCAATTCTTAAATGGCTTTAGACGCGATGCACATCCCATGGCGATTATGGTCGGTATCGTCGGTGCACTCTCTGCGTTTTATCATGACACAACCGATTTAGCTGATGAATTAGATCGTTATACCTCAGCGATTCGTTTAATTGCAAAAATGCCTACGTTAGCTGCTATGAGTTATAAATACTCAGTAGGTCAGCCTTATATGTACCCTCAGAACCATATGTCATATGCTGAGAATTTTTTACATATGATGTTTGGCATGCCTTCAGTGGATACAACACCCGATCCTATCTTAGTCGAAGCCATGGATACTATTTTTACGCTGCATGCAGACCATGAGCAAAATGCATCGACCTCAACGGTTCGCCTGGCGGGATCAACCGGTGCAAATCCTTATGCTTGTATTTCTGCAGGAATTGGTGCGCTTTGGGGGCCTGCACATGGTGGTGCTAACGAAGCATGCTTAAACATGCTGCGCGAAATCGGCGATGTGAGCCATATTAAAGAATATGTCACACGTGCCAAAGACAAAAACGACTCGTTTCGTCTCATGGGCTTTGGTCATCGCGTGTATAAAAGTTACGACCCACGTGCAAAAGTCATGCGTGACACCTGCCATAAGGTGTTAAAAGCCGTTGGTGCACAAGATGAACCGTTGTTTAAACTCGCCATGGAACTTGAGCGTATTGCACTAGAAGATGACTATTTCGTTGAGAAAAAACTGTATCCAAACGTTGATTTTTATTCAGGCCTCACCTTAAGCGCGATTGGTATTCCAACCAATATGTTTACCGTGGTTTTTGCGCTCGCGCGCACCGTTGGATGGATGTCACATTGGATGGAAATGACCGCTGCCCACTCAAGAATTGGACGACCACGGCAATTATATACCGGTGAAAAACATCGCGATATTTAAATTTGAGATTTAAAAAAATAACACGGAAGTTAACATTACCATGGATGGTTATTATCAGTATCGCTGGATTGGTGTGAACCGTGCAGGTCAAACGGTTCGCGGCCATCTTAAAGCAAAAAACACAACCCTCGCAAAAATTACACTGCATCAACAAGGCATTACAATAAGAAACATTAAGCAAACGCATAAAATTCTAAAATACTTTAAAAACATACGCATGAAACCCTACCACATCACGCACCTCACCCGGCGGCTAGCAACCCTCTTGCAAGCGCAAATACCACTACTTCAAGCGTTCGATCTTTTAAAAAATGGCGAAGAAAATCCTCGCTTACAGACGCTGCTTCATCAAATTCAAGAAGACATCCAAACCGGTATGCCATTGGCTGATGCGTTACAAAAACACCCACAATACTTTAATGCGCTTTTTTGTCATGTGATTCGAGCAGGTGAGATATCGGGTGCGCTTATCACGTTACTCAACCAACTCGCAACGCATCAAGAAACACGTGAGTTACTGAAGCAAAAAATTAAAAAAAGCCTTGCTTACCCACTCGCTATTTTAAGCATTGCGTGTGTTGTAACCATCGGGTTGCTTGTCTTTGTCGTGCCTCAATTTCAACGCTTATTTGAAAGCTTTCATGCACGCTTACCTACAGCAACACGTGGACTTATTTTCTGTTCTGAATTTATTCAATCGTATGGATTACTTATTCTAAGTCTTAGTGTTTTTAGCTTATATACATTGCGATATATTTTAAAAAAATCACCCAGAACTGTACTTGAATTAGATAAGCTAATACTCAAAGTCCCGCTGCTTGGGCCAACCCTGCGTGATATTATTTTAGCGCGTATGACGCAAACCTTATCCATTCTTTTAGCTGCTGGTTTACCCCTGGTTGATGCCCTCAAAATATCAGCACATATAACCAATAATTTATGCTATACCGAGGCTATCCTAAACACGCAAATAGCACTCACTGAGGGCTATCCGCTACAACGAACACTTGAAAACACTGGATTATTTCCTAATATGATGACGCAAATCGTTGGCATGGGAGAAGCATCAGGCCAATTAGATAGTATGCTTTTACATTTAGCAGCCCAGCAAGATGAAGCGCTTAAGCACAAGTTTGAAATACTTAATAGTTTATTTGAACCCATTCTCATGGCAGTATTAGGTCTTTGGGTAGGCAGCCTCATTATTGCCCTCTACTTACCTATATTCCAACTTGGAGCCATTGTGTCATGACAACCTATAGCTTATATCTTATATTTCTTGGTATCACGGCACTTCTGGTGGGTAGTTTTCTCAATGTACTGATCTATCGTCTCCCGCGTATGCTCGACACCGAGTGGCGCTCAGAATGTCAGGTGCTTTTAAATCCAGATAAGCCGCATCCACAACAGCCCAAAACATTTAATTTATTTTTACCGCGTTCGTCATGTCCGCACTGCCAAATAACCATCCCTTTTTGGCATAATATTCCGATCATCAGCTTTCTCTTGCTCAAAGGCCGCTGCTGCTTTTGCCAACAAGCAATCAGCTGGCAATATCCGTTGGTTGAAAGCGCTTCGCTCATACTCTCTCTGATGGCTGCGTCCCATTTTGGATTGAGCCTGACGCTGATGTATGCTTTGTTTTTTATTTGGATACTCATCGCACTTGCAAGCATTGATTTACATCAGCAACTGTTGCCTGATAATTTAACTTTGAGTCTTTTATGGCTTGGGCTACTTGCTAATACAGGGCAGCTGTTTACTTCACTGCCTAATGCTGTCTTCGGCGCCATAGCAGGCTATTTAATCTTATGGTGTGTTATAAAAATTTTTTATCTTTGTACAAAAAAAGTAGGTATGGGCAACGGTGATTTTAAATTACTCGCGGCGTTTGGTGCTTGGTTTGGTTGGGCCCTTCTGCCTTTTATTTTATTAACGGCCTCTGTTACAGGCGCGGTCATAGGTATTATTTACTTAAAATCCACGCAGCAATCTAAAGAAACCCCTATTCCTTTTGGTCCGTTCTTATGTTTATCAGGCTTGTTTGTCTTGTTTCTTAGAGAAGCTATTATGCAAGCCATGTACTTTTAAGGCTCCGTCAATTTATGAGAATTTTTATCTCTGGCGTTCAGTTGCAATCGGCCAGAGGGCGATGAGTAAAAAAATTTGGGGTATACTAAGTTAAATAAGATAGTCTATGTACTTACATTCTCTCAACACGAACCTAATATCTAAAGGAAAAAAATGAAAACGTTAACTAAAGAAATGCAAGATGCTATTACACCTTCAATCGCGTTGGATCTATTAAAAAAAGGCAATGAGCGTTTTGTAAATAATTTAAAAATAAACCGTAATTTATTGCAGCAAGCGAATGAAACATCCGACGGACAGCATCCTTTTGCCGTTACTTTAAGCTGCATAGATTCAAGAACCTCTGTGGAATTAATTTTTGACCAAGGATTGGGAGATGTATTTAGTGTACGCATTGCAGGAAGCATTATTAATAATGATATTTTGGGTAGCATGGAGTTTGGCTGCAACGTAGCTGGCGCAAAAATCATTGTGGTGTTGGGGCATACTAAATGTGGTGCAGTCAAAGGTGCTTGCGATCAGGTCGAAATGGGTAATCTAACCTCCTTGTTAGACAAAATAAAACCTTCCGTTGCCGCTGAAAAAACAGTGACTGAAAATCGCACTTCCAGTAATGATGCGTTTGTAGAAAAAGTAACGATCATCAATGTACAAAAAGCAGTGGATTCTATTATGGAACGCAGTCCCATTTTAAAAGAAATGATAGAATCTGGTAAGTGTGGAATCGTTGGCGGAAATCATGATATATCAACCGGTGAAGTAACATTCCACCCTAGTACGATGTTCGGTTTTTGATAAAATAGGCACCGTCAACACAGCCTACTGTCCATTTCTCATTTTTGTCAGTGCTGAGAAAAACTCAGGTTTATTTAAACCAATCTCGTCAAAAATGTGCGGCACTTTATCCCAACTGTTTTCAAGCTCAATGCTTTCAACCACTAATTTAAAGCCATACTCTTTATCTTCAGGAACACCCCAAGCATTAATATAACAAAGCCCATGTAAACGTTTTGCTTCTATATGATTAAGCCCTTCTGCGGCACTTAAATATGCATGGGCTTCTTCATATAACTGCTCCATGCTCCGCTGGTTGCTTTGAGAGGAAAACACATTACTGACTTCTAATTCTTCTCGCATTCTTGCTTCATCAAGCAATGCTTTACCCAATAAATATTGCGCTTTTGCATCATGAAGCATAGATGACGCACGATAACACGCTAGCATTCTATCGCGTGCAAAAGGCCATTTTTTCTTGCCCTGTAAGGCGCCATACATCCCGGCAAGCTGATGGTACATTACTTTTTCAGCATGAATTGCATCATCCGTCGGCTGATTTCGTTCGCGCGCCTGTTTTAAAACCAGTAGTTTTTTAATTAATCTTTTAATTTTAAATCGTTTAACAAATGTCACAAACCTCTCCTAGTATGCTTACTTATTGTTGCTGTGGTGTAAAAGAAATGGCCCACTCTATCATATCTGAAACAATAAACACCAAAGTTAGAATCACCACCATTTTAATAAAGAAAAGAACAGTATCTTTTGTGCTTTCTTGGGGCTTACCTGAAATATCTCGCGTAATTTCTATGTTCAAATCATCTGGTGCTGCATGTTCTTCATATTCGGCATGCTCTAATCGCTCTGCTTCAGCCTCAGCTTCGGTTTTTAATTTAGTAATATGGTGGGAAATAAAATATGCAATGACTGCAAACAGAATACCAAACACAAACGTCAACCTGAAAAACCACCGAAAAGCGTCAAGATACGGCATATTAAACGTTGCTTGAATCCAAGCAGAGGCATGTAAAACAAACGACGGTATATGATACTCCCATCCCAACCAAACAGCCGGAAATAAATAAGCGCCAAATGGAAATAAAAAAAGACTCAAAACCAACGACACCAATCCTAAGAAAAACAATTGATCTTCACGTTTCATAACTGACCTATCATCCCTGTTCCCTAAAAAATAACATAGCAAACCCCGCGCGACTTGCCAAGAAATAAATAAAATGTAAAATACAAACATGCTAAAAAAAATGATTTTTAAAACCCTTCTGGGAGATATGCTTGCTGTGTCAGATGAGCAGTATTTATATCTTCTGAAATTTACTCAAAACCTACCACAGCAAAAAAATAGCCCCCCGCTACTAGAAGCCGAGACAGGCCCTCTAGTCTCTATTCAACATGGACTTGATGCTTATTTTAATAAGCGACTAAAAACATTCACGACACCGTTTAAATTAAACGGTACGGCTTTTCAACAAAAAGCATGGCGCGCTTTATGTGAAATTCCTTATGCTGAAACGAGAAGCTATAAAGAACAAGCAGACATGCTGGAGCAGCCTAAAGCGTTCCACGCTGTTGCCAATGCCAATAGGATGAACCCACTCCCTATTTTGGTCCCTTGCCACCGTGTGATTCGCGCCAATCATACACTCGGTGGATATGCATCAGGTATCCATAAAAAACAATGGTTACTCTCGCATGAACAAACTCAACAAGAGATTTAAACATCATGAAAACACTCATCGTAATCCCTGCGCGTTATAGCTCAACGCGCTTTCCAGGTAAACCACTGGCGAACATTGCAGGTCAAACCATGCTGAGCCGTGTGGTTAATATTGCGCGATTTGCCATACAAAACAAGCCTCATATTGACCTCGTTGTTGCAACTGATGATGAGCGTATTTCAAACCACTGTCATGAAATTAACGTCCCTGCCGTGATGACATCTACTTGTGAAACAGGTACCGATCGCGCACTTGCAGCAATGCAAGCACTCGATGCATCCCCTGATTTTATTATTAATCTACAGGGCGATGTGCCTTTAATGCCGCCCAGTTTTATTACGGGTTTATTAGATGAGATAGAACGAGATCCCAGCGTTTCGATGCTCACGCCTGTCACACAGCTCAGTTGGGATGAGCTCGATACATTACGTCAGAATAAACAAACCACGCCTTTTAGTGGTACCACTGCGATTTTAAATCAGTACAATAATGCACTCTGGTTTTCAAAAAATATTATTCCGGCCATTCGAACAGAAAAAAAACTTCGTTTGCTTTCAACGCACTCTCCTATCTTTCGTCATATTGGGCTCTATGCCTATTCACGCGATTTACTCACACAATATGTCACATGGGCACCTAGCCACTACGAACAACTCGAAGGCTTAGAGCAGCTTCGTGTGCTTGAAGCAGGGCATCCTATTCGTTGCGTCAAAGTCAGATCCGCGAGACCCACGCTGTCAGGCATTGATAGCCCTGAAGATATCGGACGAGCCGAAGCGTTAATTCATGCGCATGGAGAGCTCGTATGACAGAACTTATTATTGCGCGACACGGTAACACATTTGGCCGAGGCGACACCCCCACGCGTGTTGGGAAACATACAGATATCCCTCTAGTCGCATCAGGCATTAACCAAGCCCAATTAATTGGGGCCTATTTTCAAAAAAATAATATCATGCCTGATGCAGTATATAGCTCCGAGCTTAAACGCACCCAACAAACGGCTCTGCATGCAATCAACAACATGCCCATTACAGCCTTACCATGCTTTAACGAAATCGATTATGGTCCTGATGAAAATAAAACAGAAACTGCTGTGATTGCACGCATTGGGCAAGCGAGCATTGATGCTTGGAACCAACATGCGATTGTGCCGGCTGGCTGGCATGTTAATCCTCAAGCGATTATTCAAGACTGGCTTGATTTTGGTGCTATGATTCAAAAAAAACACCCCAATCAAACCGTTTTTGTAGTAACAAGCAATGGGATTGCCCGCTTTGCGCCTTATTTAACAGGCGATTTTGATGCTTTTTGTAAAAATTACGCCATTAAACTCAAAACCGGTGCTTTGTCTTCGTTTAATTCCACCAATACCGCATGGCAGGTTAATTACTGGAATTTAAATCCAAAATAATTAATATTACGCAATCTGCGTAATATTAATTGAAGCAGACTCAACAGCCACAGGAGTTTCATCTACGGGGTTTAATTCTAAATCAAAAATATCATTTGCATTCAGGCTCACCATGACACTCGCTGATATAGTTAAATACCGTGTACGGCTTGCGATACTTCCATCATATGTAAATGAACTTATCATCTTACCGGTTGGCAAGAATGATTGCGCTGTGGTTAGATTTACAAGATCTACAGAAATATCATTTTCTGCTTGTAGGTCATAATACGTAGAGATATACCAATCTGATTTGGTAAATTCCTGTATTTGTCACCTGGAACTTACTTGAATCGGTAGCGGTTGTATGCGTAATATTAACGGGCGTAAAATTATTGCTATCAAAATCTATCGGCACAAACGTGTTGCTTGACGTAAATGACTGAACGATATTTTTTGAGGCTGAAGCGTAACTTTTGTGGTTGCAACTTGGTTGATTTGGTTTTAAAGATAGGTTTGGCTTGTAGACACCGCCTGATCAACATAAGACTTAGAGACTGAGTTACAAGCAATAGCCGATTGTGCTAGACATAGTATGGATAGAGCACATAATTGGATTATTTTCATAAGACGTCCTTGTATAAAATAATTAACAGCCCGAGACGTTTAGCCTGAGATAGCGGCACTATATCGCTGAACGCTTATGCCTTTTATAACGTTCAGCGACAAAATCAAGTCAGATTCGCGTTCTTTAAAACACAGGCTATCAGTTGTTCAATATCAGCTTCGGTCGTAAAGCGACCGAATGAAAACCGAAGTGAACTTTGAGCATCTGCAACACTGAGCCCCAAGGCACGCAGCACATGCGACCCTGTATCGCGTGATGAGGCACATGCAGAAGCGGTTGATAGTGCCAGCGTATGAAAACGCATCAGTAACTCGGTGTTTTCAATGCCTTTAAAACAAAGGTTCACATTGCCTGCGATGCGCTTTTCTAAGCATCCATTCACAGACACATGAGATAGGCCTGAAATCGCCTCTAGAAAATCAGTGCGTAATTTCAAAATACGTGCCTGTTCCTCAGCACGTAATGTATCAGCTAATTCAAACGCGGCACCCATACCGACGATTTGATGGGTTGGCAAAGTCCCCGCACGCAATCCGCTTTCATGATCACCACCAAAACTTTGAGGTGCTATTCGAATACGCGGTTTCTGACAAATATATAAAGCCCCTATGCCTTTAGGGCCATATGCTTTGTGCGCAGAAAAAGACATTAAATCAACAGGCAAAGCATCTAAATTTAATTTCAAAGGCCCTATGCTTTGCGCGGCATCCACATGAAAAATAATCCCGCGGCCTTTAAGGCTTTCACCAATCGAGGCAATATCTTGTATCACCCCTGTTTCGTTATTCACCTGCATCACAGACACTAAAATCGTATCGGCTCTAATGGCATTTTCTAATTGCTCTAAATCTAATAAGCCTTTTTGATTCGGATCAAGATACGTGACTTCAAACCCATTTTTTTCAAGATAAGCGAAACTATCTAAGACTGCTTTATGCTCAGTTGTCATGGTAATTAAGTGTCGGCCTTTGCGCTGATAAAAACGCGCCGCACCTATAATCGCTAAATTATCTGACTCTGTTGCCCCTGAAGTAAAAACCAGTGACTCAGGAGAAGTCCCCACCGCCAATGCAATTTGCATGCGGGCATGCTCAACTGCACATGCCGCGGCTTCGCCATAGCCATGCGTTTTTGACGCGGGATTTCCAAATTCACCTGTTTGACTCAAATAAGGCAGCATAGACTCCAGTACCCGGTTATCTATGGGTGTTGTTGCCATATAATCTAAATAAATCGGTCTGTTTTTCATAAATTCACGCTCGTAAAGCACGCATTATTTGCGTCAATATGCCTCTTAAAATATTGATCTCAACTGCTTCAAGTTGAGCACGATTAAATAAACGCCTAAGCCTCAACATGACATGTTTCGGATTGGAAGGCTTTAAAAAATCAATTGCTTCTAATACCGTTTCTAGGTGCACATAATATTGTTCTACTTGTTCTGCTTTTGCGAGTTCTCCTGCAGATTCAAGCACTGTTGATGCATGAGATTTCGCGGCCTTGGCTGCCTCGTAAGATATTATCTGGACAGCTTGTGCAAGATTAAGTGAACTATACACAGGATTGGTCGGAATTTCAATGTGATAATGCCCGCGCATCAACTCGTCATTGGTTAAACCGCTACGCTCTCGCCCAAAAACAAGTGCAATTTCTGTTCCATCTGGCATGTCAGCCATTGTTTTACCTGCCATATCAGGTGTTAACCCGGGCAAAGCAATATCACGCGGACGTGCACTGGTCATTAAAACCAACTGCGCGCCTTCAAGCGCTTCATCCAATGAATCAACACACACAGCGCCTTCCAACACATCTTGTGCACCAGAGGCCATTTCAGTTGCGTTTTTATCAGGAAACACTTTCGGTGAAACCAAATAAAGTCGAGACAAGCCCATGGTTTTCATTGCGCGTGCAGAAGCACCTATATTACCCGGATGTGATGTTTCAACTAAAATCACTCTTATTGCATTTAATTTCATCTTTCAATCACCTAAGCCAACTTTTTTCAATAAAATATGTTAGAATGTTTCGCTTCATTCTTAACGGATACACGCATGGAACCTTTACTTAATATCGCCGTTGCCGCGGCGCGCCAAGCGGGTGATATCATTCTTCGCCATGCAGAACAACTCGATCGGATTAAAGTAACACAAAAAGCAAAAAATGATTACTTTTCTGAAGTAGATATTAAAGCGGAACAATCTATTATTCGTGCCATTCATAAAGCGTACCCCGATCATGGCATTATCGCAGAAGAAAGTGGTGTACAAAACCCTGATGCCGAATGCGTCTGGGTCATTGACCCGTTAGATGGCACCAGCAATTATTTGCATGGCTTTCCTGCTTACTGCGTTTCTATTGCCATGCTGTTTAACAACAAGCTCGAGCATGCTGTTATTTATGATCCGCTTCGTCATGAATGCTTTTCAGCAACACGAGGTCGAGGCGCTCGCTTAAACGACCGACGAATACGTGTTTCTAAAAAAATGGAACTCCAATCCGCAATGCTTGGCAGCGGCCCATCCGTTCAAAATCCGGCACGTGCCGAGGCCTATGGTCTTAATATTCAGCCATTACTCGAACAATGTACGACCATTCGTCGTATTGGTGCTGCAGCACTTGAGCTTGCCTACGTTGCTGCTGGACGCCTCGATGGATTTTTTGAATTCGGACTACGTCCCTGGGACGTTGCAGCGGGCTGTTTACTGATTCAAGAAGCCGGTGGTTTTGTAAGTGATCCGAACGGTGGCCAAGATTTTGTGAAGCAAGGCAGCGTGATTGCGGGTACCCCTAAAATATTTCATGAAATACATAACGCATTAAAAATAAAATAAAGCACTTCAGGGAGTCATCGTTTGGATGCGTTAAAAAAAGTGCTTGAACTCGAACTAGATGCAGAACAATTTGGTTTTCGTTGGGATAATACGACGCAAATCATGGAACAAATTGAAAGCGAATGCTCAGAAATCTCTGAGCATTTAAATCACGATAAAGCCGAATACAATCAAGATGCATTGCAAGAAGAAATCGGTGACTTACTTCACGCCGCCTTTTCACTCTGTGTCTATTGCAAATTTAACCCTAAAGAGACGCTGACAAAAGCATTAGACAAGTTTGAACGCCGCATGAATGCTGTCAAAAGTATTGCTTATAGCGAAGGCCTTGATAACGTAGACGGATTAGCTTTTGATAAACTCATGATGTTTTGGGCTAAAGCAAAAGAACACGTCGGATAAATAATAAATTAATTCTAATGCAAACTATTTTCCGTGCCCTCTTCCTCTAAAGGGCCTTTTTTTTCTGCAGCGCTATCTTTCCCATCAGGACAAATTCTATTTAGTGCACTTTTAAATTTATCATTGCCTGAGCTTGAATCAACTGGCGCTGAGAGTGGAATCGCTGGCTTTGCTGGCGGAATCGTTTGTAGTGAATTCATGGTGCATCCTTGCTTAGGAGCAAATTAAAGTCTTCAGTACCCATTTTTTGCTCTAATGTACTGAGTGTGACGCCTCCATTGTCTAGGTCCAACTCATCCTTAACGTCATTGAGTTTAGTTAAAAGTTTCATCGATGCATCACTTGTATAAGAGAACATCCCATAACCAGTATCTGAGTAAACTTTAGTTTCGCCGCCATCCTTATAAAAAATTTTATCAACCTCAGGAAAACTGTGACGATCTATAGTAGGATTTCCCCAACCCTCTTCTGAAGCATAAAAAACCTTTTCTTGATTACGGTCATCATGTAGCGAGTCATAAAAATCAGACGAAATATGAACTGCATCTACAATTTTGATGGCCATATCTTCACTTGAACTTGCCGCCGGATCAACGTTTGTTCTAAGTTTTTTTTGGTGCTTAAATACCGCATTAAATTCATTTTGCGATATTCTTTTTTTTCCAGCTGCCTTTGCTGTCTCAAGAAATTCCTTTAACTTTGCTAACTGATTCTCGATCGCCGGCTCTCTTGAGCCACCCCTCTCTCTATACCCAATACACTTCAAGATGCGAGATCGTGAATGCTTTAAGCCCTGAGAATACTCCCTCTCCCTCAACGGAAATAAACGTTTAAACATCAAGATTATTTTAGATTGTAAAACCTCGTGATTCCAAAATCGAAGTACTCGAAAACCACATGCTTCTAATTTCGCAGTTCGCTGATTATCTTTTTCTTGGTCAATTAGATATTGTCTGCTATCAAGTTCTATGATGAGACGCTTTTGACAGCAAACAAAACCAACAATAAATCCTTCAATAGGAGCTTGCCGTTTAAATTTATGCCCTAATCAATTCGCTCGAAGATAATGCCAAAGGTGCTTTTTAGTATCCGTGCTATTGTGACGTAAATCACGTGCATATTGCCTTAACTTGGCTTTTTCCATGCCCCTCTCCCTGCGTATACTTCCGTGTGCTAGCGTATTTTACCGCTGAGGGAGTGGGAGCTTATTTTGTGAATGATGCAC
>JAHZKG010000061.1 GCA_022600515.1 Gammaproteobacteria bacterium | reverse complement strand
GATAATTTTCAGCGCCTAAACTTTGCATCAGATTCAGTCATCTCCGCGTAGGCGGAGATCCATCCTGAAAGCAACACGGGCGTACATTTATAATGGATCTCCGCCTACGCGGAGATGACAAACCTGGTGTGAAATTCGCACCTTAAAGTGCGTTGGGTATATATATAATTATCAGCCTCATCCTGAGCAATTTAAATCTAGTCTTCTTGGCTCCCCAGTGGTCAAAGCATACGACGTAGAGATGTCTGATCGTGGTCTACGTTATGAGGGAAGGAATACCTGAAAGAAAATAAGCCAAATAGGCGAAGGTGAGATATTTTCACGTTTCGAAAACAAAGACAGTGTGCTGGTTTCGTGTGCAGCAGGAGACCTGGAATTTGAGGCATCAAGTCGCCAGCTGCATACAGGTATTTTAGCTGAAGCGGATGAAGGCAAATGTGCTTCTTATATTAATCGCTCGCTTTTTTCGGCGAAAAAATTGTGTGATCTAGATGACGCGTCGCCATACGATATAGTTATTTGATTTTTAAATGACTTATTCCCAGTGCCTACCTAACGCGACTTGTTCGCGTTATCCAGTTGATTGACTCATGTTGACATGCCGTGGACAAGCCATGGCACGTAGGGATTCTCTTATAGTTCACTTAAGAATCAAATCACTATAAACAAGATAAAGCACCTGCTTTGGCCTTTTTCAAGCAACAGAATTCGGCTGAAGTGCAAAAGCTTGAGGATGAGTTTAGGTAATGCAGTACAGACGATCGTGCCTCGTCATCGCTGGGTGTTGATTAATTTGTAGTTAATGGAAACTCAGGATTTTTCTTACCTTCGGGTGGGGTATTGGTGAGGACTTGCTCTGGTGAGGCAGGTTCGTCTTCATCAATATAAAATGTACCGGCAGCAACGGCTTCTTCGCCACGAACTAAATAATTTCGGTGCTGAATATAAGCGTCGCGCATAAATGCATACGCGTCAGGTGCTTCTTTCATGAGCCGATCGGTATCAAACATACGTGAGCGTAAGTCGATATATCGAAGAATTAAAACACTTTCAATAATAAAATCTTTATGAATATAAGGGTATGGCGTAAAGAAAGTATAATCAAACATGAGTCCCATGCCATCGCGAATGGTACTAGGCCCAAGAAAAGGAATCATGATGTAAGGCGAATTGGTATCACCCCATTTTGCAAACGTCATGCCTAAGTCGTTTTCGTGCATTGGTAATTTACATTGGCTAGCAACATCAAAAATGCCCCCAATGCCCATGCTGGAATTTATTGTAAAACGCCAAAAATCTAAAATAGCTTGTTGAAAATCAGCTTGCAGAAGATCATTCGCAAAGGTTGGAAGCATATTAATATTATTGTAAACATTATTGATGCCCGCGCGAACAGGGGCAGGTATTGCGGCTATATAGAGTTTTGTTGGGGGTTGGATAATATGTTTATCGAATAAAACATTAAAATTATAAATTTTACGATTAATCGACTCATATGGGTCAACAGGGTTTGGTCCCCGTGTAACACAGCTGGTAATGCACAGAATGGCCGCGGCGAATAGGGGCCTTGTAATGTAATTGATAGAGCGATTCATAATATTAATTAGCAACTCATCCGAAAGTTGAGACTACTATAGTACAACAGAATCGGGTGTAGGTGTGAAGAGCTCTTCCGTGTAGAATAGATAATTTGATGATTTTGGAGTGTATTTTTGTGGATGAAATGGCTTTAGCGAGTTTAAACGAACGGCAGCGTGAAGCAGTAACGGCGCCCATGGGTAATGTATTGGTCTTGGCAGGTGCCGGGAGTGGAAAAACGCGCGTTTTAGTGAGCCGTGTGGCCTATTTAATTTCAGAGCACAATTTATCTCCCGCGGCTATTTTAGCTGTAACCTTTACGAATAAAGCCGCAGGTGAGATGAAGGCACGCTTACGGAGCATGTTGCCTTATGGGAGTGACGGCCTCATGGTGGGGACGTTTCATGGTTTATGCCATCGTTTGTTAAGGCAGCATCATGAGCAAGCAGGGCTTCCCGAGCAATTTCAGATTTTAGATAGTGATGATCAAGTGCGTTTAATCAAACGCGTGATGTCAGCTTTAAATTTAGAAGTTGATAAATGGCCACCTAAGCAAGCACAAGCATTTATTAATGGACGTAAAGACGAAGGATTGCGGCCACAACATGTTCAAGTGCCTTCTTATGGCCCTGGGCGCACGTTGCTTTCAGTCTATGACGCCTATGAAAAAGCATGCCGGGTTGCCGGTGTGATTGATTTTGCTGAATTGCTACTGCGTTGCCATGAATTATTACGAGATAATGCGTCGCTACTTGAGCATTATCAATCACGTTTTCAAATGATTTTGGTTGATGAGTTTCAAGATACTAATACCGTGCAATATGCGTGGATTCGTTTACTTGCAGGAGGAAGTGGACGTGTCATGGCGGTAGGGGATGATGATCAGTCTATTTATGGCTGGCGTGGCGCGAAAGTAGAAAATATTCAACGCTTTTCAGATGATTTCTCAAATGTAAACGTGGTGCGTTTGGAACAAAACTATCGTTCAACAGGCACGATTTTATCAGCGGCCAATGCGTTAATTACACACAATACGTCGCGCCTGGGTAAAAATTTATGGACTGACAGTGATGATGGCGAAAAAATTACGGTGTACGGTGCATTAAACGAATTAGATGAAGCCCGCTTTGTGACAGAACGCATTAAAATCGAGATTGAGGACGGGCGATCACCTGATGGTATTGCGATATTATATCGTTCAAATGCTCAGTCTCGCGTGCTTGAGGAAGCGCTTTTAAGAGCGGATGTTTCGTACCATATTCATGGCGGAGTACGCTTTTTTGAACGCGCTGAAATTAAAGATACGTTGGCTTATTTGCGTCTTATGACCAATGTTGAAGATGATGTGGCGTTTGAACGTGTGGTTAATTTTCCTACACGCGGCATTGGTGAAAAAACCTTAGAATCCATACGTATTGAGGCCCGTGAACAAGGCGTTTCATTGTGGCAAACAGCTGTTAAGCAATTATCAGAAGGTTTGTTTCCTGCACGTGCAGGCAATGCGCTAACGGGGTTTATACGTTTAATTGAGCAGATGCAAACAAAGCTATTGGCTGAGCCACTGGAAGCGCAAGTTGAAGGCGCGTTAGAAACAAGTGGTGTGCGTGCACATTTTATTAAAATGAAAGGTGAGCGAGCCGAGGCCAAGCGCGACAATTTAGAAGAGCTGGTTCATGCTGCAAAACAGTATGAAGAAGAACAAGCCGCAGGGACGCCAGGAGAAAGCCTGAGTGACTTCTTAGCACATGCGTCACTTGAAGGCGGAGAGCGGCAAGCTGATACGAGTGTGCCTCACGTGCATCTCATGACGTTACATGCAGCGAAAGGATTAGAATTTCCCATGGTGTTTTTGGTGGGCATGGAAGAAGGCCTTTTTCCAGGACGGCAGTCCGCTGAAGATGACGCACGTCTCGAAGAAGAGCGACGGCTGTGTTATGTCGGCATGACACGCGCCATGGAAAAACTGATGATTACGCATGCAGACATTAGGCGTCAGTACGGGCGAGAAGAGTATCATAAGCCATCACGATTTTTGAAAGAACTACCTAAAAATCTATTAGATGAAATACAGGTTGGCCGGCGAACATACGCACCAGCAGCAGGGGCTGCAAAACGCAGCACAGGGCCAGTGTATCAAGAAGAAGTGCCCGGTGGATTTCGTTTGGGACAAGCAGTACAGCACGCGAAGTTTGGGGCAGGTGTTGTTTTAGCGCTTGAAGGCAGTGGTGCGCATACCCGCCTACAAGTTAATTTTAAAGCACATGGAAGCAAGTGGTTGGTTGCTGCTTATGCAAATCTTGCTTGAATTTAAGGAAGACAGATGCTACGTTCTGTTTCGCAATCTAACATGATAAAGGGAGAGGAAGCGTGAAATTAATGAATACACAAGTGGCCTTAATCGCAGGTGCACTTTTTTCTGCTGGTGCTGTGCAAGCAGCAGCACCTACAGTTATGCCAGCACCGCAAAAAAAACAAGTGGAGCAAGTGATTCATGATTATTTGGTGAATCATCCTGAGGTGTTATTAGAAGCATCACAAGCACTTCAAAAAAAGCAACAGAATGAAGTGCAGCATGCAGCAAAATCTGCAATTATTAAAAATGCTGATATATTATTTAAACCTGATGGTGCCTTTACAGGTAATCCTAAAGGCAGTGTGACACTGGTTGAGTTTTTTGATTATCAATGCGTGCATTGCAAGCGGATGAAACCAATTCTTAGTGAGTTATCAACTAAAAATCCTAAATTACGCGTGATTTACAAAGAATTACCTATTTTCGGAAAGCGCTCAGAAACTGCTTCACGCGCAGCACTCGCAGCAGCGAAACAAGGTAAGTATGAAGCCATGCAAACCGCTTTACTTAAAATTGAAAAGCGGTTAGATGATGCTTTGGTTTTATCAACAGCTGAGTCGATTGGTTTAGATATGGCGAAGTTAAAGCAAGACATGAAAAGCCAAGTCATTACGGATGAGCTTGCTACAAACCAGGCCTTGGCTGAAAAATTAAGCTTAATGGGTACGCCTGCATTTATTTTAGCTTCAACACCAGAAGGTCGGTTTGATGCAGCACATGAACCAACGTTTATTCCAGGAGCGGCTACACTTGAGTCTCTTCAGGATTTAGTAACTGACGCAGGTAAATCATAAGTTTTATGTCTAAACCATCCACATTCCAGGATATGATTCTGGCACTACAAGCATTTTGGGCGGCTGAAGGCTGCGTGATTTTACAGCCGCTTGATATGGAGGTAGGTGCTGGAACGTTTCACCCAGCAACCTTTTTGCGTGCCATAGGCCCTGAGCCTTGGTCTGCTGCCTATGTGCAGCCGTCTAGACGACCGACTGATGGTCGTTATGGCGATAATCCCAATCGGCTTCAGCATTATTATCAGTTTCAGGTGGTTTTAAAACCCTCTCCGATTGATATTCAGGCAAAGTATTTAGAGTCATTGCGTGCGCTAGGGGTTGATGTTTTATTGGATGATATCCGGTTTGTCGAAGACAACTGGGAATCACCCACGCTAGGTGCCTGGGGGTTGGGTTGGGAAGTCTGGCAAAATGGGATGGAAATATCGCAGTTTACGTATTTTCAGCAAGCTGGCGGGTTGCAGTGTAAACCTGTGACAGGCGAGCTGACGTATGGACTGGAGCGGTTAGCCATGTCTATTTTGGATATTGATAATGTGTATGATTTACCGTGGTGTGTCACCCCAGATAAAACCGTGACTTACGGCGAGGTATTTCATCAGCAGGAAGTTGAAATGTCGACGTATCATTTTGAACTGGCCAATATTGACTGGTTGTTTCAGCAATTTGATCAGTATGAAATTGAAACGCAAAAACTAGCAGACAAAGCATTGGCGTTGCCAGCGTATGAAATGGTGATGCATGCGTCACATGTATTTAATATATTAGATGCACGCGGTGCACTTTCTGTGACGGAACGACAGCGGTATATTCTTCGTGTTCGAAATTTATCACGTGCTGTGGCTGAGGTGTATTATGCATCAAGAGAAGCCCTTGGATTTCCGTTGATTAAAAAAGAGGCTGCTGATGTCGCGTGATATTTTATTTGAATTAGGTGTTGAAGAACTGCCATCGGCGGCTGTATCTGTGCTGGGGGAGGCTTTGGCTTCACACCTTGCTGCAGGCTTAACCGATGCGCGTTTAAGTTATGGTGATGTACAGGCGTTTGCGACGCCACGTCGTTTGGCTGTACAGATTAAATCAGTTCAACTAGAGCAAGCACCGCAGCAGGTGTCGCGTTTGGGGCCTAAAAAAGCCATGGGATTTGGCGATGATGGTGTTCCCACAAAAGCTTTGTTGGGGTTTGCACGCTCATGTGGCGTAACCGTAGATGATCTAGCGGTTAAAAACACACCGAAAGGGGAGCGTTTTGCCTATGATGCCACTGAAATTGGTTTAACCACTGCTGAATTATTGCCTGGCATGGTGCATGAAGCCGTTCAAAAATTGCCGATTGCAAAACGTATGCGTTGGGGCGACGGCGAGGTAGGTTTTGTACGCCCAGTGCATTGGGTTGTTCTTTTGCTTGGACAACAGATAATTGATGTTTCATGTTTTGGGTGTGACTCGGGTCGTAATACCGTTGGGCATCGTTATCATCACCCTGAAGCCATCGCATTAGATACGCCAGCTGATTATCTGGAAGCGCTTCATGACGCACGTGTTATCGCAGATTTTTCCACACGTAGAGCGGCAGTTGAGGCCTCGATTCACACAGTACTTGAAGGCCTAGATGCTGAGGCCGTGATACCCGAGCTGCTATTAGATGAAGTGACCGCTATTGTTGAGTGGCCATCGGCTTTGTTGGTTGATTTTTCACCAAAGTTTCTTGAAATTCCGCCAGAAGTATTAATCGAGTCAATGCAGTCGCATCAAAAATGCTTTGCCGTTCGAAATAAAGCAGGTGCTTTACTGCCTCATTTTATCACCGTATCTAATATTGAAAGCTGTTCACCTGAGCATGTGATTCATGGCAACCAACGGGTGATGTTTGCGCGCTTGAGTGACGCTGATTTTTTCTATACTGAAGATAAAAAACAAACGCTTGAATCACGCGTAGAAGCAACGAAAAAAGTGGTTTTTCAGTCAGCGCTCGGTAGTTTATATGACAAAACAGCGCGTATTGAACAATTAATCGCAATGATTTCACCTGCATTGAGTTTAGATTCAGCCGAAGCATTAGATGCAGTCAACCTATCTAAATGTGATTTGCTCACAGGCATGGTCGGTGAATTTCCTGAGTTGCAAGGCACCATGGGGTATTATTATGCATTGCATGATGGTGCGTCAGATGCGCTGGCCTTGGCAATGAAAGAGCAATATTTACCTCGTTTTTCAGCGGATAGCTTGCCAGGTACAGTGCTTGGAGCTGCTTTATCGCTTGCGGATAGATTAGATACGTTGGTGGGTATTTTTGGGATTGATCAAAAACCGACAGGTGAGCGCGATCCATTTAAGTTACGTCGTCATGCTTTGGCGGTGGTGCGTTTGTTAAATAGTATTCCTGTTTCACTGAGCTTATCTGATCTGTTAGAGACAGCGCGCGCAGCTTATGGTGAGCAGTTTGCATCAAACACCGCATTGGTTTCTGAGGTTAAGGCATTTATTTTAGACCGTTTGCCCGCATTTTATCAAACCATGCCTCATGCAGTAGAACGCGTTCGCGCGGCGCTTGCCAAGCAGTCGGATTGTTTACGTGATTTAGATGTACGGGTGAAAGCCTTGGCATTATTCGAGGAAAGGCCAGAAGCTGTAGCATTAGCAGCCGCTTCAAAGCGCGTGACTAAATTACTGAAGCAAGCACATTTAGGACTGGATGAGCAGGTACTTCCGGTTGTAGATGATGCTTTATTTGAGGTGCCTGCAGAGCAGCGGTTGTTTGCACATGTTGAGTCGCTTGAAGCGTTTGTTTCCGTGCAACATGCAGAGCGTGGATATGGTGCTATTTTACTTGAGCTTGCGACATTAGATATCCCGGTGAATGCTTTTTTTGAAGATGTGATGGTTATGGTAGAGAATACAGCGGTTAAAACCAATCGATTAAAACTTTTAGCGCGCTTACAGTTATTATTGCAAAGCGTGGCTGATGTCTCATTGTTGCCGCAAACCGCATGAATCACTTAATTATTCTCGACAGAGACGGTATTATTAACCAAGATTCGCTGAATTATATTAAATCACCGGATGAATTTATTTTTTTACCGGGTAGCATCGACGCCATTGCACGGTTACATCAAGCGGGTTATACCTTGGCCATTGCAACCAATCAGTCAGGCATTGCGCGTGGTTATTACGATGAAACAACGCTTCATGCGATACATGAGAAATTATTAAACCATGTGCATGCAGCAGGCGGAAAAATAGCGTCTATCCAGTATTGTAAGCACATGCCAGATGCCCGTTGCGCCTGCAGAAAGCCCATGCCAGGAATGCTGCATGCGATTGCAAAGCAACTCAACTGCTCGTTGGATGGTACTGTGATGGTGGGGGATAGAATTACAGATATTTTAGTGGCAAGAGCTGCGGGTGTTCGACCGATAGTTGTGATGTCACAGATGACAGATAAAATAAAACTAGAAGCCTTTCCTGATGTACCTGTTTTTGCTTCGTTAGCAGCCTATGCGAATAGTATATTGAGTCCGGTATGGCAACCCTCAGAAGCCTAGAGGCAGGGCTTGCACTGTGCATAGATAACTGCACACCCATACTTATTGATTTTGAGGCTGTCGTGACTGAGCGCTGCAAGCAAGGCCTAAAAAAACCAGCGGTTTTAACTGCGTGTAAGCCAAAACCAGGGCTTAAAATTCTGGATGCAACAGCAGGCTTTGGACGAGATGCCGCGGTGTTAGCATCGGCCGGCGCAGATGTTTTAATGTGTGAACGCGAGCCCATGCTGCAAGCATTATTAACTGACGGATTAACGCGTTTAAATCCAAGTCGTGGCTTACAACTTGATTTAATCTCTCAAGATGCCAAAGAGTATTTAACATCGCTTGATAAGGCTGATTATCCTGATGTTATTTATATTGATCCCATGCACCCTGCACGTACGAAATCAGCGCGCGTAAAAAAAGACTTACATGCCTTACAGCAATTATTGGGTGAAGATGCTAATCCAATGGCGTTACTTACTTGCGCACGCGCACATGTTAATTTACGTGTGGTGCTAAAATGGCCTGCTAGAAGCCCGTCTTTGCTAAAGCCCAATCATGTGATTGAAGGTAAAACTGTTCGGTTTGATGTGTACCTTCCTGGTTAGAATCTTACTTGTCGAGCTGTTTTTTTGATATAAGTCGAGCATATCTAGTTATTAAGGGAGTGAGTCAAGTGAAAAAATTTTAGCCGTTTATTATATAGTTGATTCAGTTTAAAATGACCCAGCTACCTAACGCGACTTGTTCGCGTTATCCAGGGGGGGGTAGCATGAAGCTGAATGCCTCGTACAAAACGAGGCACGTCGGCGGTTACTCCGAAGGTCACTTTAAATTTAATTCGCTATAACGGAATTGTCATGTGATTCAGCATTAAATAAAGCCAAAATATTGGTCGCAGAAGGTGCGCTTCAGTAGCGTGATAATTATTGCTATTTAAAAGTAGGTGATAATCATATTTATTTTATTAACCCATGCTTGAGGCATATGGCCTGATTGATAAACCGGCCTTGAGAGGACGGCGTCAGCCCGACATGGCAATCTCCTAGGAATAAAAGCAGATTGCCACACCCTGCGGGCTCGCAACGACGTATTTGTACTAAGTTGACCCCATAAGTATGACTTACAATTTATGTGAATGGCCAGACTCAAGAGTATCCTCCTCAGGCTTAAGTGATTGCAGATTCTGAATCATCATGTCGAGATTTAGTCCTTCTTTAAGGTCTCCTGGTATAACGGGTTGATAATAACCTGGCTCAGGCGAGTAAAGTATCATTGTTTTTTGTTCGCGTGTTCTTTGACGATCATCCGGAATGCTTTGCTCGCTACTTTTTTCTTCTGCTTGACCTGCCTCGTGATCTCGAGGCGCCTCTTTGTTAATAACTAGGCAGTATGTTCCATCTAAGGACATTCTCTCATGGATAATTAAAATAGGGCAGTCAAATAGGCGAGAAATTGCTTCAATCATTTCAGGTGTGTTTGCATTACTCACTCCTGCCTCTAGATCAACCTCATCGGGCTTAGCTGTTTGTTTTAGCATTCTATCTAAGGTTTGAATATTAGTTGGATACTTTGCATGTGCTCGAAGCGTTGTAATGGCATCAAACAAGCTATAGCGAAGATTATTAGATGGATGCACTATATATTGTGCGTTGTTTAATGCCATTTCCATGGAAGCCATGTTTAGTTTTAGAGGAGGGTAGCGGGTTGGCATGCGAGTAGCTGAACTTATTGAATTACCTTGCTGAAATGGAGGTTCTGGGAGTGTTAAACCACGTTTTTCTTTGATAACTTCTTCAACATGCTCTCTAGCCCAGTTGTTCGCTCTTTGGAGTGCTTTGCGTGCGAGTTCGTATTCATGCACTTCTGTCCCTTTATTTTTTGCAAAAATTAAAACGCTTACAGCGAGTGCCCCTTGAGTAATCTCAGTCCCAAGCTCTATGTTGGGGTGATTTTTTTGCGTTTGGGCTGGAATGACACCATTTACAAATGCAAAGCAGGTTACAATGCTTGCAAAAGCCATGTGAGCCCGCGCGACTTGACGCTCGGCAGCGGCTCTACGAAGATCTCTATAGGTAAGATCGATATAAAGCTGGCGTTGTAGGCCGCCTAGTTCGTGCGTCAGTTCAGCTTCGTCTTTCGCTGT
Organism: Gammaproteobacteria bacterium; assembly: GCA_022600515.1. Lineage (GTDB taxonomy): Bacteria > Pseudomonadota > Gammaproteobacteria > Legionellales > Legionellaceae > JAALKW01. The sequence continues at coordinate 22,662 of JAHZKG010000061.1, read as the reverse complement.
GCTAAATATGTCGTAGTTTGCAAAATATCGTTTAATAAATTGTTCGCAATTGAAGTTTTCTATTTTTTTGTCGTCATTTGATCTGAGGCGTGAGAGAAGGGCTGTGTTTGTTAAAAAGTTTGTTCCAGCTTGGTTGGATGCATCATAAAAGCCATAGGTGAAATATCCGCAGAGCGGTACTTCTCTTGCACCGTCCGTGTCTGTTAGGATTCGGCCGTAAATTTTAAGTTCAATGTCTTCCTTAGCTTTTCTCTTATCTGCAGTGAGTTCTGGCCTGGTTTTTTTCTTATCTACAACAGGGTCCGTATTGACTGGCGATAAAGAGGGTCTGTGTTCGGCGCGAGGGGTAGAGGGAGAGGGAGAGGGCGGGGGCTTATCGTTACTCGAGAACATAGAAAACATAAGACAAATCCTTTGTCTAAGTTAAAGAGCTAATTATGCTAACATGTTTTTCTAAGCAATTGAATCGTCCAAATTAAAGTCAGATAAAATTCCAGGTGTAAATGGATTTAAGATATTGGCTGTTTTGAGTAAATAGCGGCCAGAGTCGCCATTGATTTCAAATAATACATGCAGGCTTGCGCTGTCATTTTTGTCCATTAAAACATTGAGTTTACTTAATAATTTAAAAAACGCCCAAGGGCCGTCTTCGGCTAGTTCATATTGCTTGCCTTCAATGGAGTTTAAAATCAGTTCAGCATCGGATTGAGGCCATTCAAAGTCAGTCACCGTGTCTTCTGATTGGGTGTCTTTTAGATGGGTATCGCCTATAGATAATTCAAGTGAAGCAATCACAGGGTCTAGATTCATTTTTTGAAGGCTAAAGTTAATATGACTGCTTGCGCGACCCTCAGGAAAGAACATGGCGGTAATAATATTTGCACGAATGAGTTGTTGAATGGTCTCGTCTGAAATAGGTAAGACATAGTCATCTGCTGCTTGAAGGCTCCAATCAGCCGTTGATGTATTTAAAAAAGGCTTAATATATTCAGCGACAAAACGATTTAAAATGCCATGGGTTGAGAAAAAGCGGTTAAAATCATGAAGAGAAACCTCATCTTTGGTCTTGTTTTTAAATGGATAGCGGTTGAGTACGGTGCGTTGATACTCAGGGAAAACGTGGCGTCGCCATTGCATATTAATAAAATGCTTGGCATCGTTAATCAGTAAAAACCAGGTGTCATCTGCAAGTTGTTTACTCCAAAGTGCAATAGGCTGAGGGAGTTGTTTGGTGGTGAGGTATAAAGATGACAAGGCATTGCGTGGTCCTTTATTTTGAAAGCGCGCTTTGGTTAGTGTGAAGGCTGTGTGTCCTTCATCTTGTGTGACCGCAAGGGTGCTTGAAAATAGTCGTAGTTCGTGAATATCAAACGACAAATCGCGTAGTGTATTGTCAGTCATCAGGTTTAACTCAGTAAACTGATTGGCGACGGTTTGATTAAAAATACTGTTTTGATTGTCTAAGTCTGGTCGTGTATTTGTTTGAATGAAATGGGTTATGTCACGAAGTGTGTCGGATGTGTCGAGCACCTCCAAGCGTTGACGTGCGTCGATATAGTTTTTAATATGGGTCGGGGTGGTGCGCTTGATAAATTGCTTCCACCAGGTCAGATAATCATATGCATAAGCTTGTTCAAGTAAAGTCGAGAGCTGACTTAAATCTTGGCGCTCTAAAATCCAGTTGTCTGTTTGAAATTGTATGGTCTGGTTTGATATCTTAGCGCTTAGCGTATGAAAGCCTGGTTTTGTAAAGTAAACAGGCACTGCATGTGCGCCGAGCATAAAGCCATTCCACTGCAATTTTTGTGTATCGGTTGGGAAGTTATTTTTTAGTAAAGAATAATATAAATAGCCTGCAGGTAAGGCATTCAGATAATTGCGGTTATCTCGTATGAGTTGCGGATTAAGTATGATGGTTTGTTTGGGGTCTAAGACTGTTTTTTCTAGTAATAGCCGAAGGTGAGCCGTGTCTTGGTTTGGCGCTTCTTTTTTCCATTCAGTCTCAAACCAGCTGATAATATACGGCTCGGATCGTTTGTCTGGTTTACTCAAAGCAATGTAAGCTTTTAATGTATTGTAGCGTGCTACAGGTGTTTGTCCTGGGTTTCGAAGGGCTTGTTCAATGCGTTGAATAGCACTGGGTAAAAAGTCGTGCAGTAATTGCTGGTTCGCATTGGTTTGTAATGTGATTTGTAAATGTTGCAGTGCTGGGGATAAAAAGCGTGATATTTTGATCTGGTCGAGGGTATCAGATGCTTGCGCTAAATGATAAATAGCGTGATTTTTTTCGGTGTGGTTTACGCTATTTGCATCATAGGCGAGTAGTTGCTTGGTGACATCATTGAGCGCTTGTGAGGACGTTACGTGATGATGCACAAGAAAGGCAAGAAAAACACCAACAGCGGTTGCTGCTAGGCGTAAGACATATTTTTGTGATAGAGCTGGTTTTGGAATAGCGTGTTGTGTTTGTGCTTGAAATGTATTGAGTGCGCCATCAATAAAATAGGGACGGTAATTATTGGATTGAGGCATTTGGTTAGGTAGGGTAAGGGCGTATTCATGGCAAATTTTCTGGTTTAGATGATCTTGACTCATGCCGCCTTGTTCAGCACTGGTAAAGTAAATGGCTGACACGTTGCAAAGCTTAGGGGGGACTTGTTTAAGTAACGTTTGTATTGCAAGATGAAAGTTGGCCAGTTGTAACGGAAATTCTCGAATCAGCATGCGCTTTAAGCTGGAACGTGCAGGATGAATTTTTTGGAGCACATCTTGACTTAGCGATTCAAGTAAGTGATTGAAGCGGGCATGAAAATTATTTGCAATCTGGGTGTTTTTTCTCCCCCAATCAATTGAAAAACCAAGCGGTTTTTGTTGTTCTACTCGTTCATCATGTTGAAAAAAATCAGAAAAACCAGCCAAACTATCTAATTTTGTGAATATAAAACCTGTATTGATTGCATAGCCTAAAGCTTTTCCAAAACGTTGTAATAGTTTTGCGTGTTGCTGTGTTTTTTGTGTGATTTCTGATGCTTCAGTATCGAATAAATCATTGATATCAATCGCAAGCAGTAGGCCGCTAATACGTAATGTTTGGTTGAGTTGCTTTAATGTTTGCTCAAGTAAGCTTGTGCTCTCATGCAGCCACGATTCATTAATTTCAAGGATAATGCCTTGGTCATTATGGTAAATTTCACAGCTACGCTCGGCATCAATGGTTATCTGTTCGAATGCGCTTTGGCGTAGCAAGGCGGTTTTTCCATGCCTTGTTTTCCCTATGAGTAATACAAAAGAAAGCGTTTTATGTTTGCCTTTCAGACGCGCAATATTTTTTTTAAGTGCATCAGTGAGTGCTAGGAGTGATTTATCCATTAAGCGCCTACATGTATCGGTTGAAATCGTTCGGTTAAAATAGTTTGTGCTTTGTGTTCTAGCACGACTTGACTTAAGACGTAAGTACCAAATAATACAGCAATACCTAAAACAGTCGTTTTGATCCAAGGCTTGTGATCAATTGTCATCTCGGATTCTGGTGGTTTAGGCGTACTGAAAAGTTGAACTGGCTTTTGAACACGATGCTTTTGAATAAGTTCATGGAGCGCTTCAATCAGGTTGTCGAGTGTTTGTCGTCCGGTAACACCCATATGATGTTCGCCTTCGAAACCTAAAATAAGACAGTAGTAAGCAAGTTCAATGAGGTCTAAATATTGGTTTGGACTCGATTGGATATAATCTACCAATTCAAAAAAGCGCTTTTCAGGACCGATGTTATCGGCTGATGAGGGGGTAAAGGCTGAAAACTCAGCTGCTTTTTCAAAAACACGCAAATAATTTTTACCCAGCAATTCGTCAATCGTTGCATTGAGTAAGTATTGAGCAATTACAGCGAGCTCGTCGGCACATTCGAAGCTGATGAGTCGGCTTCGAAAAGCTTTTAATTCATGGTCTAGGTTGCTTCGTACACTTTGAATAGGGGGTAAGCTTTGACTGACTCCTAAGCGCTCTAATAAAGAAAAAAGTGAACTTGCTGCAGTTAAAAAAACATTGGAAGTTGTGGGGGTGGAAAATAATTTAGAGCGATAGTAGCCTGGTTGTGCTTTTAGAACACCTGGTGTTGAGATTTGTGTGATGAGAGAAGTTGAACAGGAGTGAGCTTGCATGTCTTCTCCTAAATAATGTACTTAAGCTATGATACGCGATCTTATTTAGAATGAGAAGTTTCCTTGAAGTAACAGGGCAAGAGCAAGAGGGCCCGAATGATTCGGGCCATGTCTTAAGAGATAATAAGCCGCATATTTAGTGCGTTGAAAGGGCTAAGCTCTTCAGAATAGTGAGTGCAGAATACAGCTGATAATCTTCATAGAGTAAGGTTTTTTCATCTATTTTAGATTGTTTATCATGGCTTTTGATCGCAATGGTTTTGGCGTCGTCGCTATTTTTTCCCTTTTTCCCATTTTTCAAATGCCCATGTAAGTCTGCTTCACTGAAGTTAGCAAGCGGATTCGCTTGTTTCTTTTTAGGGACCGAAATTTCATCAATTATAATATCAGGCTTAATGCCTTGCGCCTGAATGGATACGCCTGATGGTGTGTAATACAATGCTGTGGTTAGTTTGATGCCACTTTTGTTATCAAGCGGTAAGACCGTTTGAACCGAGCCTTTACCAAAGCTTCGTTTACCAATAATAACAGCACGCTTATGGTCTTTTAAGGCCCCTGCAACAATTTCAGATGCACTGGCAGATCCATTATTTATAAGCACAACCATAGGTGCATTTTTAAGGACGTCACCAGGGTTTGCAACGGCGGTAAAGCGTGATCCGGGTAGGCGTCCTTCAGTATAAACAATCAGTTCTTCTTTACCGCCAGCTGGTTTGTCGATAAATGCATCAGCCACTTGAATGGCTGAGTCGAGCAAGCCACCGGGGTTATTTCTTAAATCTAGAATTAAGCCTTTTAACTCGCCGTTTGATTCGCGTTTAAGCTCATCAATGCTGTTTAGCATATCTTTGGAGGTGAGTGCTTGGAATTGCGCCAAGCGGATATAGCCATATTTATTATCAAGTAATTTGTTGGCAACGCTCTTAATTTGAATGTTCTCACGCACTAATTTGAATATCATAGGTGCTTTTTCGCCTTTACGTAACACCGTAAGCGTTACAGGCTCACCAACTTTACCGCGCATTAAATCAACTGCCTGTCTCAAATCAATACCTTGAACAGCATACGAATCCACTTTAACAATGTAATCACCTGATTTAACCCCTGCTTTGATGGCAGGTGCGTCAATCAGAGGCGTGATAACTTTAATTAAGCCATCTTCCATGGTGACTTCAATGCCAAGGCCACCAAATTCACCGCTGGTGATGGTTTGCAAATCGCTAAACTCTTCTTCGTTGAGGTAATTTGAATGTGGATCAAGGCCTGCAAGCATGCCTCGAATGGCATTATCAAATAATTTTTTGTCCGTGATGGGTTTTACATAATATTGTTTGATTTGTGCAATGGCATTTGAAAAGCGCTGCACATCTTCCATTGGAATACCAACAGGATCTGCTTTTTTTTCAGGAAGTGGTGTTGGGATCGCATAGCTCGTAATCGGCTGTAATAAAAGACTGGCACAGAATGTAATGAGGTGGAAACGTGATATTAAATTACAGTGCATAAGTATTCTCCTTTTTTGATGCTCAAGGTGATAATTAAATCATGAACATCAAGACATCCATTCGTGAGGTGGTACAGCTCTTCCTCGTCTTCTTACTTCGAAGTATAGACCGTTTTCGCGGAGTCCACCGGTATGCCCAACCGTTGCAATTTGTTCGCCTTGTTTTACCGATGCACCCAAAGGCTTAAAAAGTGAGGCATTGTGTGCATATAAGCTCATAACACCGTTGTCATGTTCAATAATTAAAAGCAGCCCGTAGCCTTTGAGCCAATCACTAAAAATAACTTTTCCGGGTAAAATTGAAACAACTGGGGTGCCTTCGTTTGCAAGGAAAACAATGCCTTGATTGAGAGGCTTTCTTTGTTTTGAGGGTGTTTTCAAAGGACTTTTTAAGTGCTTTCCTTCAATATTCACGACAGTAGCAACGCGACGCTGTTTTTTAGGACGCCAGCTGAGTTTTTTTAGTAATGCTTGAAGGCGTGTTTTATCTTCACGAAATGTTTTGAGCTGTTCATGCTTGGATTGAATGGTTTGATCAAGGGTTTTGAGTAGTGTTTGTTGTTTTTGTTTCATCAAAGCCAAATGCTTTTGTTGGGCGGCAAGATTTTTTTGGAGGGCTAGGAGTTCAGTTTGTTGTTTTACTAATGCAAGTTTATTTTTTGAAAGGTGTGCGTGGGTTTCACGTACTTGTTGAATGATTTTTTGATCGGCCTGAAAGAGATAATAATAAAATACATACAGGCGAGATAGTGTGAGTGCTGTTTCTTGATGAATTAACCATTGCCAAGGGTTAGCTGTACCAAGTAGGTGTCTGGCCCGCACATGATTTGCTAGTGTTTTTTCTTGTTTTTTTAATTGCTGGTCAAGCGATTCAATGGTTTGACTGAGGGATTGAATGGCTTGTTTTGTTTCTTCCTCTTGGCTCGTTAATTGGTGGAGTTCATGCAAGTATTCACTTGTTTTTTTCTCGGTTTTTGCAAGCTCTTGAAATACTTTTTTTCTGGAGCCTTCGTCTTTGAAGAGTTGCTTCTTAAGATGGGTGAGCTGTTCTTCGAGTTGATTGAGCTCGGCATCGGTTGATGCTGTATATCCGCTAAATGATAGACAGCATAGAAAAATACACGAAGTGATAGATAATAAATGGATTATTTTCATGAGGATTTATTACGTATTAGAAGCATATGACCGCTCATTGTGGCTGGTGGTTTAATATCTAATAAATTTAATAGCGTCGGTGCAATATCAACTAATGAGCCTTGTATGTTGGGCTTAAACCGCCATTGTTTATCCCCCACATAGAGTAAGGGAACACTATTTGTCGTGTGTGCGGTAAGTGGCTGTTGCACTTCGTCATCAAACATAGATTCTGCATTGCCATGGTCAGCTGTAATCAGTAATTGGCCGTTAACGGGTTTGAGTGCGTCGCCAATCGCATGCATGGCTTGGTCTAGCGCGGCTATGGCTGCGCATGTTGCTTTAAAATCACCGGTATGCCCTACCATGTCAGCATTTGCATAATTGCAAATAATAACGTCGTGTGTTTTGTTTTGAATGGCATCAAGAATCACTTGTGTAATGATGGGGGCGCTCATTTCTGGTTTTAAATTATAGGTTGCAACGTTTGGCGACGGAATAAGTGTACGATCTTCCCCCTGAAAAGCGGTTTCTGTACCGCCATTTAAAAAGAAGGTGACGTGTGCATATTTTTCAGTTTCGGCAACACGCAGTTGACGCAGATTATGTTTTGATAACACTTCACCGAGGGTATCTTGTAATCTAAAGGGAGGAAATGCAGCGTGCGTATCTAGGTATTCGGCATAAGATGTCATGCTAATAAAGTGGCTTAATTTCGGTCTTTTTTTTCTAGAAAAAGCACTGAATTTAGAGGAAACAAAAGCCTCAGTCAGTTGTCTTGCTCTATCAGCACGAAAATTAAAAAAGAAAATGGCATCGTTGTTTTCGATAGGCGCGGGGATTCCAATTTGAGTGGGAGGAATAAATTCATCATAAATGCCTTGTTGATAATAAGAGTGGATGGCCGCTTCAGAGGTTTCAAAGTGTGATGTGCTTTGCGCTTCTGTAAGTAGCCGATAAACAGGCTCAATACGGTCCCATCGTTTGTCTCGATCAAGCGCATAGTAGCGGCCCGAGATAGAGCAAATACGAATGTTCGGCGTGTTTTTTAATTTATTTTCTAAGCGTTTGATGCTTTCAAGTGCGCTTTGGGGGGGCGTATCACGACCATCTAAAAAAAGATGAAGTGCAATGTTGTTGAGATTTTGTTGTTCGCAGAGTGCTAGAAAGGCAAATAAATGATTTTCATGGCTATGCACGCCACCTGGCGAGAGCAGCCCCATAATATGTAACGTGTTTTTATGTTGCTTTACATGCTGAATTGTTTTTATAAACGCAGCATTTGTATTAAAAACCTGGGTTTCAATGGCGTGATTAATCCGTGTAAAATCTTGTGAAATCATACGACCTGCACCAATATGCATGTGCCCAACCTCTGAATTTCCCATTTGTGCTGTGGGTAATCCAACGGATTGACCCGAGGCTTCAAGTAAGGTGTGTGGCTCGGTATCCCACCATTCATCCCATTGAGGTGTATCTGCTGCGGCAATGGCATTATGGGATATATTGCTCGAATAACCAAAGCCATCGAGGATGATAAAAACCAAGGGGGGGCAGTTTAACATGTTAGCTCTTAAACTTTTAGAATAAAGAGGTTAGACTATAGGCCATTTTTTTCAACGGATGAAGTAGCTTGAAGCAAAAAATACCACAACATGTTGCGATTGTAATGGATGGCAATGGACGTTGGGCCGAGGCACAAGGCTTACCGCGTACAGAAGGGCACCGCGCAGGTGTTGAGGCAATACGAAGTATTGTGAGTGCTTGTCCGGATAAAAAAATTTCAATAGTAAGTATTTTTGCCTTTGGGCAAGAAAACTGGGCACGCCCAAAAGAAGAAGTTAATTTTTTAATGAATTTATTTCTCCAGTCTCTTGAGCATGAAATAGATGAACTTCATGCCGAAGGGGTTCGCTTGCAATTTATCGGAGATAGAGCGGCATTAGATGATGCGTTGCAAACACTGATGCAGTCCGTTGAATCACTCACAAAAAATAACCAAACACTTCATTTAAATATTATTATGAATTACAGTGGTCGCTGGGATATGATGCAAGCGACACGCCAATTAGCCTGTCGAGTAGCAGCAGGCGAGGTTCTGCCTGAACAAATCAACGAAACACTTTTTTCTGGGTGTTTGTCGACATCAGGAATTCCTGATCCAGATATGTTGATTCGAACAGGTGGAGAAAAACGTATCAGTAACTTTTTTTTATGGCAGTTAGCTTATAGCGAGCTTTATTTCACTGACGTTGCATGGCCTGAATTCACACTGGATGAATTTGAAAAATCACTGGGGTGGTTTGCCTCTCGTGAACGACGTTATGGTAAAATATCAAAACAAATGATTGAGGAAGAAAATGCTTAAAAAACGACTCATTACGGCAGCAATTTTAGTCCCATTGCTTTTATTTTCAATTCTTTACGCGCATCCTTTCGTGTTGCTGGGATTACTCGTATTTGTATTAGGACTTGCCGCGCATGAGTGGGGGCATTTAGTTCCGCTTTTAAAAACACCGCATCAGGTGCTTTTTTGGGGGGCTTTGGTCTTGAGTAGTGTGCTGTGCTTTAGTTGGTTTTTGGTCTGGATTAATGCAGGGCTATTGCTCTGGTTTTTGGTGATGGTGGCTATCGTCGCTTATCCTGCCTCTCAGCGTATTTGGGGCTTTCCTTGGGTTGTGGCAGGTTTGGGTTGTGTATTCTTGCCCTTAATGGGGGTTTCAGCCATTGGACTTTATCAGCAGCCACATGGTGCGGGACTGATTATTTATGTTTTGGCATTGGTTAGTGTTTCAGATTCAGGTGCTTATTTTGTAGGTAATGTTATAGGAAAACACGCATTGATTCCTCGTGTTAGCTCAGGTAAAACCATTGAAGGTGCTTTAGGTGGCTTATTATTACCGATGTTGGTGGCATGGATTGGGTTGTTGATTTGGTCACCTATGGATAAAATCATGTGGTTTGGACTGGCTTTAGTCACGGTTGTGGTCTCTATGTTTGGTGACTTGTCGATTAGCATGTTAAAACGCAGACAGCATCTAAAAGATACGGGGTCGCTTTTGCCTGGACATGGCGGAATTCTTGATAGACTGGATAGTTTGCTTGCGGCCATGCCTTGGTTTTATCTTGGGTGTTATTTCTTGTTTCCTGAGTTGTAATCATGTTTTGGACTCTATTTTATTTTACATTGGCTTTATTTTTATTGGTTACTATTCATGAGGCAGGACACTTTTTTGTTGCACGTTGGTGTGGTGTTAAAGTGTTACGCTTTTCATTTGGATTTGGTCCTGTTTTATTTTCAAAGCGTGATAAAAAAGGGACTGTTTTCGCATGGTCACTGATTCCACTCGGCGGATACGTTAAGTTTTTAGGCGAAGCTGATGAAGCATTAAATAAGACAGAGCGCGAGTTTGCGTTTAGTTCCAAGCCACTTATCTCACGGGCTGCCATTATTTTGGCAGGCCCGTTATTTAATTTTTTATTGGCATTTATAGCCTTTTGGTGTGTTTCAATTATTGGTATGACAACCTTGGCACCTATAGTGGATGAAGTGTCATTAGGTAGTGTTGCGAAGCAAGTTGGGTTTATTCCGCAAGATGAAATCGTTGCTATTAATGGAAAATCAGTCGCGAGTTGGCATGATGTGCGGTATGCTTTGATGCCTTATATGGGCGGTCATGGTGTATTGGATGTGTGGGTGGTTTCAAGAATAGACGGTGTAACGCGTGGTTTACATGTTCCTTTGGGGCGTTGGGCTACCCCGTCACCTGATGTTGATCCCATTGCAGCATTGGGACTGACGCCTTTTATGCCTAAAATTTTACCGCGTGTGGCGGAGGTGTTTCCAAATACACCGGCCAAAACCGCGGGCTTGCACGTTGGAGACGAAGTGCTGGATGTTGATGCGCATGGAATTAGTGATTGGCGTGAATTGGTTATCTATGTTAAAAACCATCCTAATAAAAAAATTATATTAAATATAAAGCGCGGACAATCTGAAAAACACATTGCTGTTCAACTGGGGCATCAATTGAAGGCAGGGAAACAAGAAGGCACGTTGGGTGTTTTATCAGAGCGTGGCGCGTGGCCCAAAGATTTAGTTCGAAAGCAGCACCAAGATCCGTTGCGTGCCTTAGTGACGGCATCGAAGCAAACATGGCTGTTTACAGAAGCAACCGTGGTATGGATTGGGCGAATGATCACGGGTGATATGCCTGTTAAAAATTTGAGTGGTCCTTTAGGTATAGCGCAGGGGGCGAGTGATTCAGCGCGAGGAGGACTGGTGTATTACTTGTCTTTCTTGGGGCTTGTGAGTATTGGACTTGGGGTATTGAATTTATTACCCATCCCTATTTTAGACGGGGGACAGCTGATGTATGCATTGATTGAAGGAGTGACGGGACGTCCTGTATCTGAGCACTTCAAAACAGTGGGTGTTGTCTGTGGCCTAATTTTGATGATGGCTTTAACGGCTGTTGCATTGAGAAATGATGTGATCCGATTGGTTGGATCATGAATTTGTGTTGGATGTAATAAAAAATATGAAAAATATAAGAAATAAAAATAAGCAAACATGGATGGCATGGTGTTGTTTTTTTATGCTTTTATGGTCTTTTGGTGTGGAAGCGGCTTCATCTTATCGTTTTGTGGTGCGTGATATTAAAATAACGGGCTTACAAAGAGTCAGTACGGGGACCGTGCTTAATTATTTACCCGTCCAGGTTGGGGAAGAGATTGGTCCTGAAGCAACCCCACGCATTATTCGTGCTTTATACGATACGGGTTTTTTCCAGTCTGTTGTGCTTGAGCGTGAAGGCAATACATTAATTGTTCAAGTGGTAGAGCGTGCAACGGTAGGCTCTATTTCTGTTAAAGGGAACAAAGATATCCCGAATGACAAAATGAAAGAAATTCTAAAAGAGCTCGGGCTTGTCAAAGGACGTGTTTTTCAACGGGCTTCACTTGAGCGCCTCGAAAAAGAGATGAAAATTGCGTATAACGCACGTGGAAAATATAACGCAAGGATTCAATCAACAGTAACACCACTTGCTGAAAATCGTGTCAACATCGACATTGATATTTCAGAAGGGCGTATTTCTCGCATTAAAGAAGTTAAAATTATTGGCAATCATGATTTTACAGAAGAAGAGCTTAAGTCTGAAATCGCTTTGTCAGGTCGTAGTGTATTCGCATATTTTACTAAAAAAGATCAATATTCAAAAACAGGTATGGATGCTTCGGTTGAAGCCTTGCGATCGTTTTATTTAAATCATGGTTACTTGAAATTTACGTTAGTATCGTCGCAAGTTTTGCTGTCGCCAGATAAAAAAGATGTTTTTATTCATATTCACATAGAAGAAGGCCAGCAATATCATTTTTCTGGATACACGTTTTCAGGGAATACGATTGTATCTAAACAAAAACTAAATGACTTGATAGATATCAAGTCAGGCGATGTATTTTCTCGTAAAAAAGTAACGGAGAGTATTTCGGCAATTAGCCTTTCTTTGGGTGATTTAGGCTATGGTTTCCCGGCAATTAATGCTGATCCACGTATTAATGAAAAAGATAAAACAGTTTTTATTACATTCATGGTTGATCCGGGGCGTCATGTGTATGTGCGTCGAATTAATTTTCATGGGAATACAAAAACAGGTGATTATGTGCTGAGAAATATGATGCATCAAGACGAGGGAAGCCTGCTCTCACTGCATAATATTAAAGAATCTGAGCGGCAATTGCGTTTGTTGAATTATCTTAAAGACATCAACGTTAAAACAACCCCCGTACCTAAAGCGAATAATTTAGTGGATTTAGACGTGGCGCTTGAAGAGACACCGTCGGCTGAGGCGAGTGCATCTGCAGGGTACGGTACAACTGGTCCTCAATTTAATGCTTCGGTTAACCAATATAACTTTATGGGAACGGGCCGTACGGTTGGGTTTACGTTTAATGCAACCTATTGGGGACTGGATTATGCGTTTAATTATTATAATCCTTTTTATACTAATACAGGGACAGGCCGAGGGGTTGCGTTGTATTTTCAAACAGTCGATCCTAAAAAATTAGATGTCAGTCAGTATAGTGCGAATCGCTTTGGTGGCGATGTTAATTATAATTTATTGCTGAGTGAGCGTAGTAGTGCGCAGTTTGGTTATGGTTATCAGGGCTTAAATATTCAAAGCCCAGGAAATCTTTCGCAAATTCAAGCGTTTGAGCATCTTTACGGACGAGATTTTTATCAGATTCGTTTGAGTGGCGGTTGGAATAAAAACAGTTATGATCAAATGCCTTACCCGAATAAAGGAACTAACCAGCAAGCAAGCGCTTTAATTGCATTGCCAGCAACGTCTAAATCGTTTCAGTATTTTAAGTTGGCTTATCAAGCACATACTTATAAATCACTCGGAAAAGGATGGATTGCGACAATACTTGTGAATGCACAGTATGGTAACCAGTTTGATAGCACTGGGCTGCCGTTTTATGAAAACTATTTTGCAGGGGGTATTGCTATGCCGGGGCAAGTCCGTGGTTTTGAAAGTTATTCTTTAGGACCTCGAGACAGTAATGGCACGGCGATTGGAGCGAATTTATTATTGAATGGTAGTGCCGGGTTAGTCTTGCCCTATCCATTGAGTCGAGAAACCATCAGAACCACTTTGTTTGTGGATACAGGGAATGTATTTGTAGCAGGTACACCTGAGGCGCTAACAGGAATAGATCAAGGCCCTATGCGTTATTCTGCTGGTGTTTCAGTTGAGTGGCGCTCGCCGTTTGGACCATTGGTCTTTAGTGCTGCTCAGCCATTGAATAAGCAACCGTATGATAAACCACAGCCATTCCAGTTTACATTGGCATCTGGATTTTAGTTTGTCGTAAGTGATAGCGAACTATGCTAGCATGAACCTGGTTTTTATAGGGCTTGATCTTGGCATATTTTTATATTTTAAATAAGAGGTGAACGCATGAAACGATTAACAAGTATATTATTAGTATTATTCTTTTCTTTTGGTTCTATTAGTACTTTTGCTGATGCGCCTAAAATAGCTGTTGTTGATTTGCAAAAAATTATGCAAACGTCTGATGAAATGAAAGCCATTCAAGCCAAACTCGAACAAAGTTTCAAACCGCGCCGCGATAAATTAATGGGAATGGAAGTGGACTTAAAAACCGACATGGATACATTTAAGCGTGATAGTTCGGTCATGAGCCAAGCAAAACGTAAAGAAGCAGAAGATAAAATTGTTGCAACGCAACAGCAATTTGAGCGTGACGGTCAGCAATATCAACAAGAGCTGAGTGCTGCACATAATCAAGCGATGGAGCAGTTCTATGACAAAATTCGCGCAGCCATTTCAAAAGTAGCAGCTGAGAAGAAGTATGATTTAGTTCTTCAAAAAGATGCAGCACCGTTCAGTATTGAAAAATTAGATGTAACTGAGCAGGTGATTCAAGTGGCACGTGATGCGGCAAAATCTTAATTGCCGAGCGGATTATTAAATAAGGACTTATTTGTATGACTTCAGAAATAATTGATATTAATGCAATTATTAAATCACTACCGCATCGGTATCCATTACTGCTTGTCGATAGGGTGCTAGAGTATAAAGCGTTTGATTATCTAGTGGCTATCAAAAACGTTACGGTGAATGAACCTTGTTTTCAAGGTCATTTTCCAGGAAATCCGATTATGCCAGGGGTACTTATTCTTGAGTCCTTGGCACAAGCGGGTGCACTGCTATCGAATTTATCGCGAACACCTAAAGAAGGACATGTTTTTCTTTATTATTTTGCAAGTATCGACAATGTTAAGTTTAAATCAATGGTCATGCCCGGTGATCAGCTTAAGCTTCATGTGACGTTAACCAATAAACGACGTGATTTTTGGCGGCTTCATGCCGAAGCGTATGTAGGAGACAAGCTGGCTTGTTCTGCAGACTTAATGAGCGCTTCACAAGAAGTAAAAAAGGAAGAGCACGCGTGATCAGTGAACAGGCAATGATTGACCCATCTGCTAAATTAGCAGCAGGTGTTACGGTTGGCCCTGGTGCTATTATTGGCGCGGATGTTGAAATTGGTGAAAATACCTGGATTGGTCCGCATGTCGTTATTCAGGGCCCAACGTCGATTGGGAAAAACAACAAGATTTTTCAATTTGCGTCTGTTGGTGATGAACCACAAGATATTACGTATCAAGGTGAACCTACGCGACTTGAAATTGGTGATAATAATATCATACGCGAATTTTGTATGCTGAGCCGCGGAACGGTTAACGGTGGTGGTATAACAAAAATTGGTGACCATTGTGTGTTTTTGGCTTACTCTCATGTTGGACATGACTGCAAGCTCGGAGATCATATCTCCATGGTCAATTATTCTGCTTTATCAGGGCATGTGACAGTCGATGATTATGCAACAATTGGTGCTTATTCTGCGGTGCATCAGTTTTGTAAGGTTGGGGCATATGCATTTATTACTGGCGCGACGTATATTAAAAAAGATGTATTACCTTATGTGATTATTTCGGGTCAAGACACCACTGTTTATGGTATTAACGTGGTTGGCTTAAAGCGCCGAGGGTTCTCGTCCGCCGCGATTGATGCGTTGCGACGTGCCTATAAAGTTGTTTTTCGAAAAGGCTTGACTGTACAGCAATCAATTGCTGACTTAGAAACCATGATAGGTGAATTTCCAGAAGTGTCATTAATGGTAGATTCATTGATGCAATCAACTCGCGGTATTGTAAGGTAGGTTTTGTATGCTCGACCCTCACTTTTTACGCACAAACTCAGATGAAGTGGCAACACGTCTAAAAGCACGTGGCTTTGAGTTTGATGCAGTTTTTTTTAATACGCTTGAAGTACAGCGAAAAGCGCTTCAAGTTGAAACAGAACAATTGCAGTTTGAACGTAATCAAGCCTCAAAAAGCATTGGTCAGGCCAAAGCGCGTGGTGAAGATATCGCGCCTTTATTAAAAAAAGTGGGCAGTTTAGGTGATATATTAGATGCTAAAAAGCAAGCGCTAGCAGAATTACTTGAGCAAATAAATCAGCTTGTTATTGGTTTACCTAATTTACCCGATGCGTCCGTTCCTATTGGACGTGATGAAGCAGATAATCAAGAAGTTCATCAGTTTGGCACACCAAGAGTATTTGATTTTGAGCCTAAATCACATGATGCATTAGGTGAAGCTTTAGGCCAAATGGATTTTGCTATGGGTGCTAAACTCACAGGCAGTCGATTTGTGGTGATGAAAGGGGCTATTGCAAAGCTACACCGCGCCTTAATTCAGCTGATGCTTGATGTTCAAATCAATACGCATGGCTACGAAGAAGTGCATGTTCCATATATGGTTAATCAAGCGAGCTTGTTGGGCACGGGGCAATTACCTAAATTTGGCGAAGATTTATTTAAATTAGAAGGCGAGTTTCCGTATTATTTAATTCCAACAGCTGAAGTCCCCGTGACCAATATGGTACGCGATACAATAGTACCAGAAGCTGAGTTACCCATGCGCTATGTGGCGCATACGCCGTGCTTTCGAAGTGAAGCAGGCTCTTATGGCCAAGATACCAAAGGCATGATACGGCAACATCAGTTTGAAAAAGTAGAGTTAGTTTGGATAACCAAACCAGACGACTCAATGAAAGCATTGGAGCAATTACGCCGTCATGCCGAAGTGATTCTTGAAATGCTTGAGCTGCCTTACCGAACCGTTACGCTTTGTACGGGAGATATGGGGGCGTCTGCTCAAAAAACATATGATATAGAGGTCTGGTTGCCGAGTCAGAACACGTATCGTGAAATTTCTTCTTGTAGTAATACCGGCGATTTTCAGGCGCGACGCATGCAAGCACGTTATCGTGCCACAGGCGAAAAAGAAACACAGTTTGTACATACGCTCAATGGCTCAGGTCTTGCTGTTGGCCGAACGTTGGTCGCTCTTTTAGAAAACCATCAAAACGCGTCAGGTTCTATCAATATCCCAGCTGCATTACAACAGTATATGCAAGGCCTTAAAATGCTTAAATAAAGAAGTACAGCATTTAGAATTTATTTTAAAACCCCGGTGATCTTGTCTTGGAGTATGGTACATTAACAAAAAAAGATAGGAAAGCGGATGTGCGTTTATAGCTGTTGAATATGCTTTTCAATTGTTCATTTAAACTGTAATCTACTATGTTCATCAGGCTCTTCCTGTGCAGCAGAAAAATATTCTAATCTATCACAAATAGATTGTTTCGCTTCTTCTTTATATAGCTCTACCTGAGCAACCCGAGTGTCCGCCGAATAATTTTCATCAATATAGGCTTGTAATACCTGCAGATTTTGAAAGGCCATTTCAGGAATTACTTCAGAGGCTTTAAATTTAAGCCTCATTTTAACGGGTGCAACAAACAAAGGATTGGTTAACATCCTACGCTCATCAGCTCCCCCTAAAGTAAATAAAGCAACAAAAGCTTGTTTAACTTCATCCCGATTACGTGCATTGACTAAATCGGTTAAATGTTCCATGTATTGATATGCGCCAATCTCTGAGAATGCTTCAAATTTAGCCGCTTGGAACCACTGGCTTAAAGTATGCCGTCCCAAAAACGCTTGATACATATAAAGTTTAAATGATTCGTCAGGCATCATTGGAACATAAGCTGTAAATGAATGTGTCGAACACCATCCAAAATCTACACCTTCAATATTTCTTTCTACAACTTCTAATAATGAAGCCATAAATTGATCTTCTTTTTCTAAATAAGGCATACCCACTGGGCGAAGAAAAGGGTCCTCTATAATAACGACCATCGGCTCGGTTACTTCAAATGACATAACAAGACTCATAAGGTGTTGCGTATCAAGCTCACTTAACGTTAACACCTGTGGGACATTATATGAGTTGACGTAACACAATGTAGCGCCTAACAAAAACAACTTACCATGATATGATGCGCCACTTTCTAGTGCTTGATTAAGTTTACTAAGCGAAGAAAGCTCAGGAAAAACATGTAGTTTTGTTGGCGTGATCGCTCTATCTACTTCAAAACGAAAGAGCATGTTTTTTGTTTTCTGATTTAAAAATGGTGCTAAATTGCCCCCGTTTCCTATTAAATCTTCATAAGGAATATCAGAGAATTCTTTTGCTTTTTCAGCACCTAAAAATAAATGACAAATTTGATTGCTTTGATCGCCACAGCTATTTGACGGTTCAAGCATTGCATCTTCAGCATTGGAGGCAACCTGTTGTACTGTATTTTGTTTGATTTCTTCAGCTGATATTTCAGCTTGGTTTCTCCCAACAATACTTGCACTAACTCCGGTCATTAACGTACCATAATCAACTGCCATGTTCATAAACGTATGGTGTACTTCGCTTCCTGGCATCAGACTACCTCCAGTGATATGTTATCCCAGCCGAAATTTTTCGGAGTCACTATGTTGTTCTAATGCTGTTCTAACAGCTTCTTGTATGGCGCCTTTTATAATCTCCTTTTCAAGCGCCTCGATACCGGGTAAAACGTTTTCTGGATTTAATACTACCTCCTGCATATAACGAGGATACGAGGTAATTTCATACGACTCATCATTTAAAAACGTACTTAACAACATGATACGTTCTTGTAGCTCCTCTTCATCAGATAACCACTTTGACAGCACTTGATTAAGACTGCTTTTTAATAACTGTATAATCCCCATACCTTGATATGAAGCCATAAATCTATTATCCATTTCACAACACCTCTTTAATTTTATTTATAAATATCTATATGGCTTCCAGGCATTTTTTCTTGAGGAAGATTGTTACGTTGGTTTTAGCGGTTCAGAACTTCCTTGCGCCGCCTCAGTACTCTTTTGAAGTGCCTCTTTAAAAGCACTATTCTTTTGCTTTAAAACACCGGCCGCCTGATCGTTTTTTTGAGACCCAACTGTACGCGCCTCAAGCTGTTCCTCTAAACATTTAGTCATGGCTCTGTTTGCTTCTGCTCCATAAGCTAAAACTTGTTCCTTTGGCGTGCTTCCCTTGTAATCCGCATTAAAGAATGCTTGTAATGCACTCAAGTTTTCATGGACAATCGCTGGATCAACTGATGCCACTTTAAACTTTACCCTCATCGCTTGGGGGGGACAGGCTGTTGCACTCTGTAACAGCCTTGTTTCATCTGTTCCACCCAGAGAAAATAATCCCATTTCATGTCTCAGTACTTCGTCTCCTCCTTTTGCATGACTTAAATTATATAATTTACTCACATATTGATCTAGTGTACTCGCCGATAGTTCGTCCGATTTTGGACTAGAAAGCCACTTCTCTAAAGTATGTCTTCCGAAATAAGCTTGATATTGGTATGGATGACGTGTTGTTGACGCTGGTTTTGGGGGAATAAACGTTGTAAATGAATGAGAACTAGCCCACATATCCTCAGCGTTTTTATTTAGCAGAGTAAATTCCTCTACCAATTTTATTTGTGTTTCATTATCAGGGCTTTCTATATAAATTTCATCTGCCCCATCAGTATCAGTGCCCATCCCTTTACATAAGTCGCGTAATTGTTGGCGTTTATCCTCAGTAGAGGGAATTATGTGCGGTTTAAATGCCTTGGAAGTAGCATTAGGAGAGATTTGATAAAAATCCCCATCAACGAGTACAACCCCTCGATGATGTATTAAACGATCGCGAAAATCTTTATCGGAGTCAACTTTTTTAGTTAACTCATCTAGATTCTTAATCGATTGATCTATAGAAATGAAACCAATTGTCAGCGCGCGATCAACTTCAAACCGAATCAGAAAATTTTCATCATGTGTTCCTATCTGCTCAAGTAAATTACTACCATTTGTGGATAACACCGCGTACGGCATATCCGATAAAACCTTAGCTCCTGCTGCACCCAAAAATAACTGACAAACTTGATTACTTTGATCGCCACAAGAATTGGATGGCTCCAACATATCATCCTTCGCCGTTAAAACAGCGTTATCAATTCCCTCTGTCGTATCAACCGCTTGCATTGCAGCTTGATTAACACCTAAAGTGGCCGCAGGAACTCCTGCCATCATCACACCATATGCTTGTGTCATTTGTTTAAATCGACCATGGACCCCTGCTCCTGATAAGTCATACTCTACAGTAGCATCCATAAAAAGCCTTAAAAACAATTTGGTTGTGTATTTTATTTTAGTTTAGTTTTTTTTTAAAAGCAATTTACAGAAAATGTAAGTATCGAGATTGAAAACAAGTAGGTTCGTTTTCATCGATAAAGAATAGAACGTAGGCTGCATGGATCCGTTGCAAGTGCACCGTAATTGCATAGGAGGGGAAGTGAAGTTTCGAAAGAGGTCTAATTAAAATTAACGCTAAACATACACAGCAACAGCTGCCATGAGTAAAAAGCCAATGATCACAAAGCTAAAGTCACGTAAATTACAGCAGCGCTGAACCATCACGCAGCGCTCTAAACCATGCAATGTCCCAAGATAGAGAAAAGTACCTGCCGAAATAGCCATGAGCAGCGGATCGACAATTGAGTTAGTTGAGACATCATGGCCAAAATAGAAGCCAATACCAATGCCAAGTGGTGTCATGAATGCAAATGAAAGAAAAAGAGCAATCGTATACTGAGGTTTCAACGTACTTTTATTCAGCTGTACCGCAATGGCAAAACTCTCAGCCCATTTATGCGCAATAATCGCTAAAAACAACATGATTTGCACCGAGTATTCTTTGCTTAATCCAAGCGCCGTGCCTAAAACCAGTGAGTGCAGTGAGAGCATCATCCAGGCAACAATGGCAAAAGCAGGATGCGTGGTGTGATTATCATGATGATGATAAAGCACCTCACCTAAGTGTTCGAACCATAAGAATAATAAGAAAACAATGCCAGTAATGAGCAATCCCAAAGGATATTCATAGCCAAGTTTTATAAATTGCGATTGTGACTCGGGGAGCATATGCAATAGTGCTGCGCCTAAGAAAACACCGGTCGCAAGGGTTTCACCAATAGGAAAATCAGTATGCTCTGCTTGTTTAAAGCGTTTTTTAAAAGGAATATAGCCTGCAACCAAAATCATTGTGAGTGCGCTTAATGCAAAAAAAAGATTCAAGTTTGCAGGGGTTAATATCATGCTTCATTACTCTCATAAATAGGTTTGGCTAGACTTTGTGTTCGAATACAAATAATATCTGACTGTATCGCTAGGTTTCTAATCTCTCCGGTAATACAGCTATAGAGTCTTTGATGCGTTTTTTTATCAAAATCACCAATGAGATCGAGCGTGAGCTTACCGTCTAAATAGTGTAAAGTGCAAGCATTTATTTCTGGGAATACATCGCGCAGATGATGCAGCAAGCATTTATCTAGTGCTGTACGATTGGGTAAATGTGATGACGGGCTGTTGACCTCATCATCTTCCGGATCAATATGAACGGTCACATCTTTAATTCTCGGCATATTTTGCTTAAGCTCTACATGCACGTTTTGGGCGATAAAATGTCCTTCTGAGACGGAAATCATAGGATGAACCTGGACATGCACGTCAACAAAAATATCACCACCCATCATGCGTGTTCGCAGTTGATGGACCTTTTCAACCCCATCCGTCTGATAAATGTGTTTTTCTATGTTCATGCGCAGCTGAGATTCAACACCCGTATCAATTAGTTCTTTGATACTTTTCCATCCGTAATTAACCCCCATTTTTATAATTAAAAGGCCAACGAGTAGGGCAGCAATGCCATCAAGCGATGCAAAGCCAGCCAGACTACCTAAAAGCCCTGCAAATACAATTAAAGAAGAGGCTGCATCAGAGCGATGATGCCACGCATTCGCAACAATCAATTGGGATTGGATAGCACGTCCCACGTGGCGTGTGTACCAAAACAGTGCTTCATTCGCAATAATCGAGAAGCCTGCAATCGGTAGTGCCCAAAAACCAGGGTATTCATGTTCATGATGGCGCAGGTGAGAGAGTGCATCCCAGGCAATGGCAACACCGGTTAAAACCAACAATAAGGCCAATACATACGTTGCAGCGGTTTCAATACGTTGATGGCCATAGGGGTGCGTTTCGTCAGCATCTTGACTGCCATACTTGGAGGCAATAAGCACCATGCCATCCGTAAACAAATCAGACAGTGAATGAAACCCATCAGCAACCAAAGCACTGGAATGAAACCAGACGCCACCCAATAATTTACTTATGCCGAGTAACGCATTAATAACAGCACCAAAGAATGTGACAAACCTTGCTTTTTTATAACGGACGTTTGAAGCATTCGACATGGGGTATGATTCAATGAAATTTTATTTTGTTCTTGATTTTATCAGATAGTTAGCTTGGTTACTATGTTCAGATTCTACCAGGGGAGGGGCCAATTTTCATCCCTGGAGTCTTCGGCTTCTGCTTCTTCTCCTGCCTCTGCTCTGGCTTATTACTATCTATACCCAGTGCACTTCAAGATGCGAAGTTTAGGCGCTGAAAATTATCGGTAATTCTGTTCACCAGTGTAGATTTATATTCGGCAATACCTTCAAAAAAATTTAAAATTCCTTCCGTAAAATCAGACAATTTGGGGTAATAACGATTGTAGGTTACTTGCTCATGCATAACTTTCCATAAACGCTCAATAGGATTGAGGTTTGGGCTGTAAGGTGGAATAAAATGAAGTTCAATATTTGTTGTTTTAACAAAATCTCGTATCGCTTGGCTCTTGTGATAGCCCGCATTATCCCAAATAATATGTATTTTTTTAGTGGCAGGTTTAGCGTTAATAAGTTGCTTCAAAAAAGCCTCGATGCGCTCGCCATTTATCCATTTAGCCTCTGTATACTCAACATGATGGTCAGCTAAATTGATACCAACAATTAAATTAACTCGTTT
>JAHZKG010000060.1 GCA_022600515.1 Gammaproteobacteria bacterium | reverse complement strand
TTACCTGAAACCATGGCACCGTTTCAATTTAATATCATTCCAATCAATATGCACCGCTCTGAACGTGTCAAAGAAGCCGCAGAGGCGCTCTATCAAGCATTACTAGACCAAGGCTTTGATGTATTACTTGATGATCGCAACGAACGCCCTGGCGTTTTATTTGCAGACAGTGATTTACTCGGCATTCCGCACCGATTGGTTATTGGCGAACGAGGCCTAGATGCGGGCATGATTGAATATAAAGCACGATGTGATGCAGAGGCTATTCAAGTGCCAGCAGACACCATTCAAGCCTTCTGCAAAAATACAATTAAAAACACCAATCAATTGGTTTAATATCGATAATGCTCAGGCTTATAGGGCCCATGAATCGATATATTAAGGTACGCCGCTTGCTCATCGCTGAGCGTTGTTAGCTTTGCGCCAATTCTATCAAGATGCAAGCGTGCTACTTTTTCATCCAGGCTTTTCGGTAAGGTATAAACCTGCTTATCATATTTTTCTGCATGCTGAAAAAGCTCCATTTGGGCGAGTACCTGATTCGTAAACGACGCAGACATCACAAAGCTCGGATGCCCTGTCGCACACCCTAAATTAACCAATCGCCCTTCAGCCAATATGGTTAAGCGCTTACCATCCGGAAAAATAACGTGATCAACCTGCGGCTTAATATTATCCCAGGTGTATTGCTTTAAACTTGCAATATCAATTTCAGAATCAAAATGACCTATATTGCATAATATTGCCTGGTTTTTCATGCGCGCCATATGTGCATGGGTCACCACATGATAATTACCGGTTGCAGTTACGATAACATCAACCTCATGCGCAACATCATCAAGTTGTATTACTTGATAGCCTTCCATTACAGCTTGTAAGGCACAAATAGGATCAATTTCAGCAATAAGCACCGTCGCGCCCTGGCCTCGAAGGGCTTGCGCACAGCCCTTACCTACATCGCCATAACCTAAAATAAGCGCTTTTTTACCGGCAATCATGACATCTGTCGCGCGCTTAATACCATCAAGAAGCGACTCACGACACCCATATAAATTATCAAATTTTGATTTGGTTACCGAATCATTCACATTGATGGCCGGCATACCTAAAGCGTCTCGCTCAGCCATTTCATATAAACGTGCCACACCTGTCGTAGTTTCTTCAGACAAGCCTTTTATTGCCGGCAATAATTCAGGATAATCAGAATGGACCAAGGCGGTTAAGTCGCCGCCATCATCTAACAACAAATTAGGCGTCCAGCCATTAGGGCCTTTAATGGTTTGATGAACACACCACAGATACTCTTCTTCTGTCTCACCTTTCCATGCAAAAATAGGCACGCCTGAAGCCGCCATAGCGGCGGCAGCATGGTCTTGCGTTGAAAAAATATTGCACGAAGACCAACGCACCTCAGCGCCCAAAGCACATAAAGTTTCAATTAAAACAGCGGTTTGAATGGTCATATGCAAGCAACCAACAATACGAGCACCCGCTAATGGCTGTGATTTAGAAAATTCTGCCCGAAGTGCCATAAGTCCAGGCATTTCGGTTTCTGCAATGGATATTTCCTTTCGACCCCACTCAGCAAGGCTTAAATCAGCTACACGGTAGTTTTTTACTTGCTCGCTTGCTTCCTGCATGACGACTCTCCTTAATTAGACCAGATACAGCTGTACGTAATGCATCGACTTTATCTAAACGCTCCCAAGGAAATATATCACGCCCATAATGACCCAATGTCGCTGTTTGCTTATAAATAGGCCTTAATAAATCGTGATGTTTAATAATGCCTGCTGGCGTTAAATCAAAATGCGCTTGAATCAGCTCAAGAATCGCACCCTCTTCTATTTGACTTGTACCAAAGGTTTCAACACAGATTGACGTTGGCTCAACGACACCAATCGCATAAGAAACTTGAATTTCACACTTATCTGCAACCCCTGCAGCGACCAAGTTTTTTGCAACATGACGTGCAGCATAAGCACCTGAGCGATCAACTTTTGACGGATCTTTACCTGAGAAACACCCACCGCCATGACGCGCCATACCACCATATGTATCTACGATAATCTTACGCCCCGTAAGCCCGCAGTCTCCTAGCGGCCCACCGATTACAAAACGCCCCGTTGGATTAATTAAAAAACGGGTATCCGATGTTATCCAGTGACCAGGTAAAATAGGTTTAATAATTAACTCTTTTATTTTTAGAGCCAATTCTTTTTGTGTAACTTCAGGTGCATGCTGTGTTGAAAACACAATGGTATCTATTGCAACAGGAAGACCCTCTTGATAACGAAACGTCAGCTGACATTTTGCGTCAGGTCGTAACCAAGGCAGCTCACCACTCTTTCTAACTTCTGCTTGGCGGGCCATTAATAAATGGGAATAGGCAATTGGGGCAGGCATAAACGCATCTGTCTCATTTGAGGCATAGCCAAACATAAGACCCTGATCGCCAGCACCTAGCAACGCATTTTCTTTTTGATCAACCCCTTGCGCAATATCAGGTGATTGCTTTCCAATCGCAGAAAGTACCGCACACGACTCCCAGTCAAACCCCATTGCTGAGCTATTATAGCCAATGTCTCGAATCACACCCCGAGCTAATGCTTCAACATCAACCCAAGCTGTTGTGGTAATTTCCCCGCCAATAAGCACCATGCCGGTTTTTACAAACGTTTCACAAGCAACACGCGCATGCTTATCTTGCGCTAAAATCGCATCAAGCACCACATCAGAAATTTGATCTGCTATTTTATCAGGATGACCTTCTGAAACCGATTCCGAAGTAAATACCGTATTAAAACTCATAAAATATTGCCCTTATAAAACTCAACTTAGAAAAAGCTAATCACGCATTAACTGTATAAATTGGTCAAAAATGTCAGCTGCATCATGCGGCCCGGGACCTGCCTCTGGATGTCCTTGGAAACCAAAAGCCGGCTTATCGTTATGGATAATACCTTGTAAACTTTTATCAAACAAGGAACGATGTGTCACACGCAAGCACTCAGGCAATGAAGCCTCATCAATCGAAAATCCATGATTCTGGCTGGTAATTAAAACACGTTCCGGTGATTTAATTTGAAAAACAGGATGATTCACACCATGATGCCCAAACTTCATTTTGACTGCGCGAGCACCACAAGCCAATGCCAAAATTTGAAATCCAAGACAAATACCAAACACAGGCATTTGATGCGCTAATAAATCACGCGCGGCCTGAATCGCATAATCACACGCGGAAGGATCCCCAGGTCCATTCGACAATAAAACACCATGCGGACTCATAGCAATCACTTCTTCAGCCGACGTTTCTGCCGGTACCAACGTCAAATAACATCCTTTGTCATGCAGGCGACGTAAAATACTATGCTTTACGCCAAAATCATACACCACCACATGCAAGCGCTCAGGCTCTGAATCCACTGCCCATAAACCACGCCCTGCATGCCAACGTTCAATGGTTTTTCGAGACACCACACGAGCCAAATCAACGTCATCAAGCCCAGGATAGGTCCGAGCACGCTCCACGGCATCATCAAGATGCGTCATATCTGTTGTAATACAGGCTGAAACAGCCCCTTTGTCACGCAAATAATGCGTTAAAGCCCGCGTGTCAACGCCGGCAATAGCAACCACACGATGTTTTTTTAAAAAATCAGGTAAACTCAGTTCAGAGCGATAATTGCTATCCAATGAAATATCATTTTGAAGCACCAAACCCGAAGCCCACACACGAGAAGACTCCATGTCTTCTTGATTACACCCCGTATTACCGACATGTGCTGTGGTTAGCATCACTAACTGATGCGCATAAGACGGATCAGTTAGAATTTCTTGATACCCCGTCATTCCTGTATTAAATACAAGTTCACCGGCTGAGATCCCTGGAGCGCCAACAGAAATACCCTCAAATTTTGAACCATCTGAAAGAACAAGACATGCCGGTGAATTTGTCATTTAGAGTTTCATATCCTCAAAAAATTGCTTTACTCGACCAAACCATGAGTTTGACTGAGGTGAATGCGCTGCTGGATTTTTATCTAATGCAGCCTGAAACTGATTTAAAAGCTCTTTTTGATCGCGCGAAAGCTTAACCGGTGTCTCAAGTATCACACGACACAATAAATCACCGGAGCCGTGGGCACGTACAGATTTCAGCCCTTTTCCACGCAAACGAAATAATTTACCTGTTTGCGTTTCTGCAGGAATTTTTAATGCCACACGTCCATCTAACGTAGGCACATCAATGCTGCCACCCAGTGCTGCTGTTGTAAATGCTATCGGCACTTCACAATGCAAATCTTTACCATGCCTTTCAAAAATAGCGTGTTTTTTCACCGCCACTTGCACATATAAATCACCAGAAGGTCCGCCATGTAAGCCGGCTTCGCCTTCTCCGCCTAAACGCACACGATCACCTTCATCAATCCCTGGCGGAATTTTAACGGTCAGTGTTTTACTATCACGCACACGCCCATGACCATGGCAGGATGTACATGGATCTGAAATCATTTGCCCTTCACCATGACAGTGCGGACAGGTTTGCTGTATAGAGAAAAAACCTTGCTGTATTCTAACTTGCCCTACCCCATTACAGGTTTCACAAGTAACCGGTTTTGTTCCTTTTTTACCACCAGAACCATCACATACCCCACACGTTACATGCCGTGGAACCGTAATTTCAACTTCTTTCCCTTGCGCCGCCTCTTCAAGTGTTAGTTGAACACTGACCTGTAAATCAGCACCGCGCTGTGCACGAGACCCTGCGCCACCAGCCTGACCACCGCGTCCACCTGTAAAAATATTCTCGAAAATATCTTCAAAAACATCCCCAAAGCCGCCAAAACCACCCGCGCCAGGTCCGCCGCCCCCAGCCATACCATCAATACCAGCATGCCCAAATTGGTCGTAGGCTGAACGTTTTTCTTTATCAGACAATATGGCATATGCCTTTTGGATTTCTTTAAACTTTTCTTCTGAAGCTTTATCATCCGGATTTCTATCCGGATGATGCTTCATTGCTAGTTTACGATACGACTTTTTAATCTCTGCATCACTGGCGTCGCGTGCGACACCGAGAAGCTCATAATAATCTTGCTGTTGCATGAATTGCTCTCTCGGTGTAAGACTTAGGCTTTATCGTCGTCTTTTTTATTTTCATCATCACTGCCACTGACTTCTTCAAACTCAGCATCAACAACTGTTTCTTCTTCAGGTGCAGCATCGTCTGCTTTTGCTTCATCAGGCGCTGCTTCTGCTGATTGCTTCGCATACAAACGTTCAGCCATCGATGAAGAAGCTTTGTTCAATACTTCAAGCTTTTCTTCGATTTCAGCTTTGTCACTACCCTTCAGCGCTTCTTGAAGTGAAGCAATTGCTTCTTCAATGCTTTGCTTTTCAGCTGCTTCAATATCATCGCCTAATTCTTTAAGTGATTTTTCAGCACTGTGAACCAAAGCATCGGCTTGATTTCGAAGCTCAACCATTTCTTTAAATTTCTTATCGTCATCAGCATGCGCTTCAGCATCTTTTACCATTGCGTCCACTTCTTCATCACTTAAACCGCTCGATGCTTTAATCACAATCGATTGCGCTTTACCGGTGGCTTTATCTTTTGCAGAAACGTTTAAGATACCATTCGCATCAATATCAAACGTTACTTCAATTTGTGGCACGCCACGTGGTGCTGCTGGCAAATCAGACAAGTCAAAACGACCTAATGATTTATTTGCTGACGCTTGCTCACGCTCACCTTGTAGCACATGAACGGTCACAGCTGTTTGATTATTATCAGCGGTTGAAAATACTTGGTTCGCTTTGGTTGGAACTGTTGTATTTTTCTCAATCAACTTTGTCATGATGCCGCCCATTGTTTCAATACCGAGCGATAAAGGCGTTACATCTAATAATAAAATATCTTTTACATCACCTGATAATACAGCCGCTTGAATCGCAGCACCTACAGCCACTGCTTCATCAGGATTCACATCACGACGTGGTTCTTTTCCAAAAAACTCTTCTACTGTTTTTTGAACCAATGGCATACGGGTTTGACCACCCACCAAAATCACATCATCAATTTGTGCCATCGTAAGACCTGCATCTTTCAATGCTGTTTTACATGGAGCAACTGTACGTTTAACCAACGGCTCAACCAAAGACTCTAGTTTTGCACGGGTTAACTTAATATTTAAGTGCTTCGGCCCACTTGCATCCGCAGTAATATAAGGTAAATTCACGTCGGTTTGTTGCGCTGAAGAAAGCTCGATTTTTGCTTTTTCTGCCGCTTCTTTCAAACGTTGTAATGCCAAAGGATCACTATGCAAATCAATACCAGCGTCTTTTTTAAACTCAGAAGCCAAATATTCGATTAAAGCCAAATCAAAATCTTCACCACCTAAGAAGGTATCTCCGTTGGTTGCCAACACTTCAAACTGATGCTCACCATCCACTTCTGCTATTTCAATAATAGACACATCAAATGTTCCGCCACCTAAGTCATATACAGCAACGGTTGAATCGCCCCGTTTTTTATCCATGCCATAAGCAAGTGCCGCAGCTGTTGGCTCATTGATAATTCGTTTGACTTCAAGCCCTGCAATACGACCAGCATCCTTGGTTGCCTGACGTTGTGAGTCATTAAAGTAAGCAGGTACGGTAATAACCGCATCGGTTACGGCGTGACCTAAATATTCTTCAGCTGTTTTTTTCATTTTCTTAAGCACTTCAGCTGAGATTTGTGGTGGCGCTTTGTCTTCGTTTTTCACGCAAACCCAAGCATCGCCATTGTTGGCCTTGACAATTTTATAGGCCACCATCTTAATATCTTTTTGGACAATTTTATCTGAAAACTGACGACCGATTAAACGCTTAATCGCATAGAACGTATTTTCAGGATTAGTCACTGCTTGACGTTTTGCAGCAGGTCCAACCAAGACTTCATCGTCTGTATAAGCAACAATCGATGGTGTTGTACGGTGTCCTTCCGCATTTTCAATAACGCGCGCCTCTTTTCCTTCCATCACGGCGACACATGAATTTGTGGTTCCCAAATCAATTCCAATCGTAGCTGACATGTTTTTATACTCCAAGTTCATCTAATCTAAAAAATACCTCAGTACAATACATATGAGGGGTTGTTTTATTATTTCAAGGGGTCAAGTTGTTTTTTCTTTTGCCACAATTACACGTGCAGCACGAATAACCCGTCCATTGAGCTTGTATCCTTTTTGAAACACAGCAATCACGGTGTTAGGTGCCGCATCCGTTGTTTCTTGCATGCTCATCGCTTCGTGCATTTCAGGATTAAATATTTCACCCACTGGATTTAATTGCTCGACTTGCGTCTTTGCTAACATGTCTAAAAATAATTTCATGGTCAGCTCAAGGCCTTCATACATTGCCTTATCATCATGTTTCTCAGCCAGCTGTCCTGCTTGCTCAAGGCTGTCTACCACAGGCAGCAAATTATTAATTATTTTCTCAAGACCATATTTATGTGCCTGCGTAACATCACGCTCTGAACGCCTACGAAGATTATCCATATCAGCGGTAATACGCATGAGCTTATCCCAGTTATCATGTGCTTTTTGTTCTGCTTCTGTTAATTTTTCTTCTAATGCTACATATAACGGATGCTCTACTATATGACCACCACCAGCAACTTCACCCTCACCGCCGTCATCAGCATCAGCTTCCATTTGAGGCGTCACCTCATCCAGAATCTCAGCATCTAACTTTTCTGCTGCTTCTTTAATTTTACCCCAATCTTTGGTTTGCTCACTCATATCAATCACCTTAGTTTTACTTACCTGCTAAAATTGGGGCATCCATCTAAAAATCAAGGGCATATTGTTCATTTAGACAATAACGTTGATAATAAGCCTCCTGTACTTCGAATAAGTCATCTTTAGTTACTAGCCTATGTCAAATATTTGGACCCCTACATCTTGGTCAGATTACCCCTGCAGCCAAGAAGCTGTTTACGAAAACAAAGCCCTACTCGCTGACGTTCTAAATCAACTTGCTCAAAAACCTCCATTGATTGCAATCAAACCTATTTTAGAATTAAAGCAACAATTAAACGCAGCTCACCTTAATCAGGCTTTTATTCTACAAGCAGGTGACTGTGCCGAATCATTTCAAGATTGTCGCCCTGCCATTATCCGCGAACAAGTTAATTTAATGCACCGCATGATGAAAATGCTTCAAACAGCGATTAATAAACCGATTATTCCGATTGGCCGTATTGCGGGCCAATATGCAAAACCCCGCTCTTTTGAATATGAAACACAAGGCGAACGCACACTACCCAGTTATCGCGGCGACTTAATTAATGCCTCACCGTTTAATGCAAGAGCACGAACGCCCAATCCCAGCCTGTTACTCAAGGGCTATGCATCAGCAGAATATACGCTTAAATTAATTCACGCCATGCAAAAAAAGCAAGCTTTCTATACCTCACACGAAGCACTGCACCTACCTTATGAAGCAGCCCTCACTCGGCAGTGCCACCAAGGTTTATGGTATGATTTATCAACCCACTTACCCTGGCTTGGCATTCGCACCAATCAACAACATGGCGCACATATTGAATTCTTACGTGGCATTAATAATCCTATCGGCATCAAGATTGGGCCCAACACAAGCCCTGATGCATTAACCCAATTAATACGCAAATTAAATCCAAACCAAGCAACCGATCGTATATTACTGATTACACGCTTAGGCGCGCAGCAAGTCGCCCATATATTGCCAGAGCTGATTCAATCCATTCAAACCCACCAACTTCCTGTCACGTGGTCATGCGATCCCATGCATGGCAATACCGAACATACTAAAACTGGCATCAAAACAAGGCAGTTTAAACATATTTGGCATGAACTCGAACAAACCATTCGCATTCATCAAACAAATCAAAGCCACCTTGGCGGCATTCATCTTGAAGTCACACCAAGCCCTGTCACTGAGTGTCTGGGCGGACTAAACGGCCCCACTGAAGCGGACTTAAACAAAAGCTACACCAGCTTACTTGACCCACGCTTGAATAAATCCCAAGCACTTGAACTCATAAAAAAACTAAGTTCAACCTCTGGATTAGATCAAATTACAAACAAAGAGATTGACTTAAATCCACGGTGATGGTAAATTATCGCTCTGATAGATTAAAAACCGGAGCCAATCATGTCATCATACGCATCACTCGTAATGGACAAAACAGACGTTTACAACCACGTTCCAGTAGGATATACATTCCGTGATATCTCATTCTCACTCAACAACTTACCTGATAATTCTGTTTTATTTGCTATAGAGCTAATGGAACAGGTTGAGCGTTTTAGTACATGTTCTATCGAACGGATTGCCTCTACACTTAATGGCATCAGCTCTACGGTTACTCCGATACTTAACGACACCGCTGCAACACTTGCGAACACCGGCACATGCCCTGCAAGTCCTGCGGTTAACCCACTGACCATGGGTGCTTTTGCAGCAGCTGCAATCACTGTAACCGCAGCTGTAGTTGCCGGATATAAAACTTACTCAGCTAAAACTGAGCATGCAACTGAAGAAGCGCGTCCAGAAGCAAAAACGCAGCGTAGAGGTAAAAAAGATAAGATTGAACCTGAAGTAATAGACATCTCTAGAGATATCATCGATAAGCAAGCAGCCGGAAAAGTGTTACTTCAAGAGCAAGAGAAGGCGCTGGCAATTCAAACAATGCGAAATGCTGGCTTTGCTGCTGCAATCACAAGAAAACTAGAAGCCTCTCGCAGACATACCCCTATAGATACGATTGACCCCAAGCAGTATCCTTTAGAGCCAATTGCAGAAGGAAATGAAGACGAGGGCGTAAACGAAACTAAAGCGCTTAACAGCTCTCCCGTGGCCAGCCGCTCTAGCAGCTCGCCTGAAGCTAAACAGCCAGTTAAAAATACAGTACTTGACTTGAACTTTCTATCAAACCTCGCCATTGCCGCAGGTACGATTGTTGTGGCAGCCGCTATAATTGCCTTATTTGCAGTAACTGCGCCTGTTAGCATACCAGCAAGTGCTGGGTGTTTATTTTTAGATGTTGCCGGGGCTGCGCTCATTGCTGGTGGCTTATTCGCCAAGCAGTTAGCGAAACCTTCGGAAGAAGAAGCACCAAACGATCAATGCCAGGGTATATTATTATAGTAATTGATTTTTAAATGACTTGTTCCCAGTGCTTACCTAACGCGACTTGTTCGCGTTATCCAGTTGATTGACTCATGTTGACTGAATGGCGTGGACAAGCCACGGCACCTAGGGATTCTCTTATGGTTCACTTAAGAATCAAGTCACTATACTTCAGGCGGCGCTAGTGCATCTGCATAAAATAAACTGATTATCATAGCAGCGTAACTTAAGGCCTGAGCGCTTATGTGCCCGGGCTTTAACTACTTAAAATAGCTTTCAGCGCTCATCAAGAAAACTAAAACCACGCACAATAAACCAAAAAAGATCATAAAGCTTTTATTTTAATCTAAAAGCGCGGTATAATTATTGACCCTTTTTATTTCCCAGGAGAAAAAAATGAACCGCTCCCAATGATTTAATCGTTATGATAAGATTAATTTTTGGAGGGTATTATGAGTAGAAAACAATATACAGGCGCTAAAAAATTCCAAGTTGCATTAGAAGCAATTCGCAGCAAAGAAACGCTTGCAGCCTTGAGCGATAAACATGGCATAGCACCTAATTTAATTTCAAAATGGAAAAAAGAGCTTTTAGAGCGTGGTGGGAATCTGTTTGAAAAGGCCTATAAATCACCTGAGCAACGTGTAGAACAGGAACGAGACCAACTGCTTAAAAAGGTAGGTGAGTTAAGCATGGAGGTCGATTTTTTAAAAAAGGTGTACGCGGGCATCTGACTTCGAAAGAACGCCGATTGCTCGTTAACGCCCATTTAGATATTACAGTTACCCGACAGTGCCAGTTACTCGGTGTTGAACGAAGCGGCTTATATTACAAACCAACGCCTAAAGTAGATGACACGGTCATGATGAACCGAATTTATGAGGTTTGGTATAAGTATCCCACGTTTGGGTATCGGCGTATTACTAAAATCCTTCGTAGAGAAGGGGTGATGGTCAATCGTAAAAAAGTGTGTCGCCTCATGAAAATGATGGGTATTCAAGCGATTTACCCTAAACCTAAAACAAGCGTTAAAAATGCTGGTCACCAAATTTATGCTTATTTGTTATCTGGCCTTAAAATTACTGAGCCAAATCAAGCTTGGCAAGTTGATATTACCTACATACGTACACGTAAAGGCTTTGTCTATTTAACGGCGTTAATTGATGTTTATAGCCGATATATTGTAGGTTGGTCGCTATCGAACACCATGGATATTTCTTTGTGTTTAGATGCTTTAAGTAAGGGCTTGTCCCATTCAAAGCCTGAAATAATCAACTCAGACCAAGGTAGTCAGTTTACCAGTGAAAAATGGACTGCTGCTTTGAAAGAAAAGCATATTGCCATCAGTATGAC
>JAHZKG010000059.1 GCA_022600515.1 Gammaproteobacteria bacterium | reverse complement strand
TTTTCATCACACACGGTTTAGTATGTAGCATGAGTAAGCGCGGCGACTGCTTTGACAATGCTGCCATGGAAAGCTGGAACCATAGTTTCAAAGTTGAGGCAATTCATGGGGAGAAATTAGCAACGAGGGCTCTTACAAAAAATGTGGTGTTTGAATACATTGAAATATACTATAATCGAAAACGACTTCACTCGACGATTGGTTATGAAAGCCCAGAGGCGTTTGAAGTTAAAATGGTCGCTTAGTGAGGTGTCGGTTTTTTAGGCGCAAGATCACTTAAAATCAATGTGTTATGGTGGAGGCGGCGGGAATTGAACCCGCGTCCGCAAATCCGCTGCCATCGGTTCTACATGCTTAGCCGTGTCATTTTTTTTTAATCAAAAACGCTCCGACGGGCAAGATAGTTTTTGACGATTCCCTAAGTTTCGCAGATTAAAGTGGGACACTCTAATTAGCTAGCTCATCTCTTTTGACCGTTGAGGCGATACCGATAAGCGAGCTCGGTCAACGGGGTACCGCGGTTTATGGCAGTACACGGTGGTAGTTAAAACAGTCGCTTATGCAGCGATTGCCTCAGCTTCCCAGTTTGCATCATTTGCAGTTATGTTTATTTGAGACTAATTTACGAGGATTCTCAGCCTCGGCATGCCCTT
This sequence comes from Gammaproteobacteria bacterium, assembly GCA_022600515.1. Lineage (GTDB taxonomy): Bacteria > Pseudomonadota > Gammaproteobacteria > Legionellales > Legionellaceae > JAALKW01. Next base: position 60,596 of record JAHZKG010000059.1, on the reverse strand, counting down.
CAGGTTTTGTAACCTACGTCGAAACCAGGTCACCCCCATAATGGTATTTATTAATTATACCATAAATCCTGATTTATTGCTACTGCTGCATAGGTGCAGGGCCTAAACATATGTGATATTTAAACCCTGTATACTCATGCTTTTGGGGCATTTACATGATACTACAACCGCGATCTCTTGCTTCTCTTTGTGCTATTTCGTCATCAGATGAGCAATAAGTAGGCTCTTTTGCTTCTTCTGCTTGTATAAATGGTCCTGTGCCTCGTACTCTAGTAAACTCTGGCGATTGATACTGGCCTGCTAACAATGCTGTTTTATATGCTTCCATTAAATCTAAAATATTTTGCTCCGGCTGTTTAAAAGTAACTGTGGCGTCTTCAGTTTGAGCAGCTTCATAGCTTGCTATCATGTTCTCAATATTCACACCAGGGAGGAGTTGTCTGAGGGATGTTTCTGTATCCTCATGTTGTTCAGAACCAATAATCACTAATGCGATCAATCTTTGAGCGACCTCTCTGCATAGGGGGGCAAACGCTTCGGTCTGAACATAAGCAAGCTCATAATCCTCTACATATCTGTCATGCCCGCCCGTTGCAACAAGTCTGCCATGTAGTGCTTCGTCTGCAACAGGGAAATCAGTGCCTGAACGTACTCCAAAATCGGATATGCCACAGCGGTTATTACCTTTTTTAGTGACATAGCTAATAAAGCCGTTGGTATTACCCGGTAAGGCTGTATCTTCTTCTGTATATGTGCCAGTCAGTACATGTTTAATTAGTGAGAAGGGGGGCATCCAGCGTGCATAAGGTCTGTGATAATCAGGGTGTATATAGTGATATACATTACTTGGAACAGGAAGCCCGCCGATTGTCATTGAGCTGCGATTAGCTCTACCAAGGAAAGGCGTTATTCCATGCGGTATTAAGCAGGCATGATCGGAGGCATAGCCGCCGTCAGTCGTCGGGAAAGGCTTAAGTTCATAGGTTGTAGTCGGCTTTGCCTCAGCGGCGGCTGTGGTGTTGTCTTGGAAAAATGTAGGCATAAGTGCTCCAGATAAAAGTCATTCAGAATAAAATAAATAATCTGTGCGCCATTTTAAATTATGATGGATTGAAGTCAAGATGTTTTTATATTAAACGGATTGTCCTGCAGCAAATCCTGAAGACCAAGCCCATTGAAAATTGTATCCACCGAGCAAGCCTGTAATATCGAGTGCTTCACCAATGAAATATAAACCAGGTACATTTTGTGCTTCCATGGTTTTAGAGGAGATTGCATTACAATCTATTCCACCTAAGGTGACTTCAGCGGTACGATAACCTTCGGTACCATCGGGCTTCACTTGCCAGTTTTGAATAAGCGATGTGATGTTATCTAATGTTGGATTAGATAAATCACCTAGTTTTTTTTCCGCATATTGCATGGGGATAAACACATCAATTACACGCTTGGGTAAGTGGGCGGATAATATAGAGTTAAGCTGCTTTTTAGGGGTTTCAATGCGTGCTTTTTGAAGCATATCCAATAGATTATACTCAGGGAGTAAATTAATGGTAATGGTTTCGCCTGGCGACCAATAAGACGAAAGCTGTAAAATAGCAGGGCCACTAAAACCTCTGTGCGTGAAGAGCAAGGCTTCTTTAAAGTTCGCCTTTTGATTAGACACCACACTCGGTAATCCAATGCCTGACAACGTTGAGAGCTTTTCTTTGTCTTCTGGATTCAACGTAAAAGGCACAAGTCCAGCGCGGGTAGGGTATACAGGGAGCCCGAATTGTTCGGCTACATGATATGCAAAAGGGCTGGCACCTAATGTTGGAATAGAAAGCCCGCCGGCAGCAATCACCAGTGCATTACATGCATAAGCTGTATTTTTTGTTTTAACTTCAAAGTTTGAGCTGGGTAATTTTTTGATGTGCTGAATGTGTGTATTTAGTTGTATTTTAACCCGGGCTTGCTCACATTCTGCGAGCAACATATTGACGATTTCTTGTGATTTATTCACACAAAAGAGTTGACCGAGTGTTTTTTCGTAATAGGCAATCTTATGTTTTTTAACAAGCTCAATAAAATCCCATTGCGTATAACGGCTAAGTGCTGATTTACAAAAGTGTGGGTTATGTGATTGGTAGCTTTCGGGGCTAATGTGATAGTTAGTAAAATTACAGCGGCCACCGCCAGACATTAAGATTTTTTTACCGACCTTATTGGCAGCATCCAGCACGAGCACTTTTTTGCCTCGTTTTCCAGCTTCAATGGCGCACATGAGGCCAGCGGCCCCGGCACCAATAATTATGACATCAATGGGTTTCATAGGGCGCTATTGTACCGCAAAACAGATTAAAATATAACACATTGTTGATTGGATGAATCATCAAGTGGTTCCGGGTTTGAAATGCGGGGTGCCGTTAGGCGAGTGAGCATATTATCGATTTCATTCGTTTTTATTTGATCTAATATACGTAACCCCTCCATATCGGTTTGAAGTTCTTCTATTGAAAGTCCGAGCAGTATATCACCGTCTACATATAGGCCTTCAGTAAGGTTCTGGTTATATACACCACTGGTTAATGCAAAAGAGACACCGAGCCCTCTTCCTGGGCGTTGATCTAGTGGATTATTACACAATATTTTGCCTTGGTTATAATCTGTGAACGCAGTTGTTATCGGCAATATATTGCCTTCAAATCTTAAAGGAATTGCACTAGGAAGGCAGGCTTCAAACAGTCCCGCGGCGTTATAATCCAAAGACAAATCTTCGCGGATCATCTCTTGAATAAAATGATATGGCAGTCGTCGTTGCAGTGCGCCAATGCCGCGACGCCAGTGATTGCATAGTGTATCGAGTTGGGAATTGTTGCTAGATGGATTGTCTCGCCAGGCGTAAAAATTATTAATGAGTAATTGATAGGCATTAAGTAGCGGGTTAATGTTAAAAGCACCGAGGTTATCTTTGGGCCAGAGAGTTGCCTCTTCTGTTCCCATGACATAGAGCACAGGGTGCATCAAGTAAGGTGCACCTTGTGCTTTCAATTCATCATACTGCCTGAAAAGGGGCAGTCGAGTGTCATCACTGGCTGAATCTATCATCATGTGGCACATATCGATGTCTTTGTACCATAAAGCCAATTGAAAAGGCGACACGCTAATAAAATCTCTGTTTGTATAATCTTCAAATTGCGCTGAATACGATAAATGATGAGGGTGGCTGATGATCCAGTTTTTAGCTTTTTCTTGTTCGTCTTTAGAAATATGCGTTAATAATGGGTGCAGAAGGGGGACGATCGGGTCTTGTTGTTGCCTGCGTTGCAAAAAAAAGCCCAGTTCTAAGCACATCATTCATTTTATCCCCTAAGGCTTTAAAAAAGCCTTAAAGACTAAAGTAAAAGCACTGAATTTAATATTTGAGCGAAATTGCGTCAAAAAAAAAACATTTATCCTAATTTAGACAAAGAAAACGGATATGTTCCTTGACGCATCGTGGCGAAAAGATTAACTTTTGTTTTTTTGTGTTTGAAATACATGTAAGCCACCAGTTGGGAGATGATCTAATGACACACTCAGAGCAGCTATTTGAAGCAGCTAAACAAGTGATCCCAGGGGGGGTGAATTCACCTGTGCGTGCCTTTCAAGGTGTCGGTGGCACGCCTGTGTTTTTTGAACGAGGTGCAGGTGCGCATGTATTTGATGTGGATGGTAAAGCATATATTGATTATGTGGGGTCTTGGGGGCCCCTTGTGCTCGGACACGCTGACGCAGATGTTATTGCCGCTGTAACAGATGCACTGCATCGTGGCATGAGTTTTGGTGCACCGACAGCCGCTGAAACGACTTTAGCCGAAATGATTAAAGCCTCTATGCCAGCACTTGAAAAAATACGGTTTGTTAATTCAGGCACTGAAGCCACCATGACAGCCATTCGGCTTGCACGTGGTTATACAAAAAAAAATAAAATTTTAAAATTTAAAGGCTGTTACCACGGCCATAGCGATAGTTTATTGGTTAATGCAGGATCAGGCGTATTAACACTGGGAATTCCAGCATCTCCCGGTATTTTAGAGAGCACAGCAAAAGAAACATTGGTTGCTGATTTTAATCATTTAGATGAAGTAAGCGCGTTATTTGAGGCACATGGTGCGGATATTGCGGCGATTATTGTAGAGCCCGTTGCAGGCAACATGGGGTTTGTATTGCCAACCCCTGATTTTTTACCTGGCCTTCGTGCACTCTGTGATAGCCATGGCGCGGTTTTAATTTTTGATGAAGTGATGACTGGTTTTCGTGTGGCACTTGGTGGTGCACAAGCGTTATATAATATAACCCCTGATCTGACAACGCTTGGTAAAATCATAGGCGGTGGGATGCCTGTAGGGGCTTTGGGTGGAAAAACAGAAATCATGGATTATTTGGCACCTGTTGGCCCTGTGTATCAAGCCGGAACTTTATCGGGCAATCCGCTTGCGATGGCGGCAGGGATTGCAACGCTTGAAGCGGTTCGTGAACCTGGTTTTTATGAGTCGCTCACACAAAAAACAGAATGGTTGGTTGATGGCTTAATTGTTGGGGCAACAGCCGGAAACATCCCTCTTCAAGGTCGGTCGCTGGGAGGCATGTTTGGTTTTTGCTTAACGGATAATGCTGATATTAGGAATCAAACCGATGTGGCTGCTTCAGATGATGCGGCATTTCGTCGTTTTTATCACGGAATGCTTCAAGCTGGGGTTTATTTTGCGCCGTCCCGTTTTGAAGCTGGGTTTGTATCGAGTGCACATAGCATGGACGATATACAAAAAACGATTGATAGTGCGGCGCGTGTGTTTGAAATGATTTAAATCAATGGGGTCAGGTGTTATTAAGTAAACACGACCCCATGCTCTGAATATTCTAGGTGGTGTAAGTCAGGGAGCCGCCGATGAAGTTGTATTTACCTTTATTTTGGAACGCAATCGTATATTTAGGGACGGTGTTCGTGAATTTTTTATACTCTGTATAAAAATAATCGGCTGATAAACTTAAGTATTGATTAAATGCATACGTTAAACCGACACCAAGGCGTCCACCCAGTTCCGTACCTCTGTCATTAACCTCTTCGGTATTTGCTGTAATATTTTTCGCTTGATAAAACTGTAGATTTCCAGCAGCTAATCCTGCGCGTCCATAGATGAGCCAATTGGTGTTGGGTCTAAAGCCTGGCACCAGATCAAGTGTTATATAATCTTGAGCCGTTAATGTGTCGCTGTATATATTTGTACCGGCTACGGTGACGCCCGGGCGATTATATATGTTGGTTGCGCGTCCTGGAAAATTGGTGCCAGCTTCTAGACCTAAATAAAAATCATTCAGCGAGGTGTATCCATACCCGATGAACACATTGCCTATGATATCTGCACTGCTTTTTTTTGTCGTATTGTTAATGCCAGTGCTATAATTTAATGCGTATAGATTGTAATCATTAATCGATGTGCCAACGCCAGCCCCTAGATAGAGTCCATTTTTAGGATTAAACCCTTCCGTTGCTAATGGACCGGGTGTTCCGCAGTACCCAGCGCCCGTACTTAAGAGTAATAGTGCGGCAGTGATTTTCTGAATGCTTAAAGTCATATTTAACTCCATAAATAAATGATTTATAAAAATTACGTGTCATCATTATATTATTGAAGTCAGTACGACTTTACAATCCTAGCCACCTGATGAAGCGATGTGTGGTTTTGAATTGTTTGGAGGGGCTTTTATCAAACGTGACGGTGTATTTTTTTGTATCATAATTAATGTTTACTTGCTTTATTTTACCGAGCGGGACAAATTTCATTTCGGTTTTATAATAACCTCGTATTTTTTTTACTTCAGGAATTACAAAAGATACATGATTGAATGCATGCTCGTCATTTGATTGAGCCAGTGTTTCAAATTCTACGTCACTCAAAGCAATATACTCGGCATCATTGATTTGACAACGCAGCATACGCAATAAAGGCGCCTTTGTGTGAAATGTATTGATATAATGATCAGCCGACATCACAACAATGGGTTCGCTTTCTTCTCGTTTGTTATTGTGATTTTTTTCAACAAAAAGAATGTCAGTGCGTTCTTTGGTTGGTTTTTTCAGTGTGGCATTGAGTAAATCAGTTTGCGCCATGGGAGAGAAGTGTTTGCAGTTAAGGTATTTTGAATGTGATACCCATTTTTCGCCCGGATAATAAACAACCAATAACCCATTTTCTTTGATGGCACTAATGATAGGCTGCTTCATTTCTTTAGAAATCGCAGGACATCCCCAGCTTCGGCCCGGCCTGCCATATTTACCAATAAATTCTTCATTTACATACCAGGCAGAATGCATCACAACGGCGCGACCCCGTGCATGGTCATTAAAGCCTTCCTCTAAACCAGCGAGCCTTAAAGAAAGCCCATGTCTGCCATAATAGGCTTGAGTGGTTTTATAAATACCCAGGCTACTTGCCTTGCTGTTGTGTTTATTGGAAAATTGATTGCTTAATAGCGTGCCAGATGTGATGCCATGTGCAACATACGTATGAAATAACATACGGTTTTCTCTTAAATCAAAAACCCATAATCTTTTTTGATTGGATGGTAATGAATAATCAATCACACTTAATATTTGATGGTGGTAAGTATGAGATTTTTCAGCGCATCGTAATGTGGTGATTACTTTACTGATGACGGCGGGGCTCATATGAATAGCAGGCTGCTCAAGCATTTTTCTGAGTGCTGGGAACGAACGAATGGTTTCTCTTTCGCATCGCTTAGGTGACAGAATTGACATGAGTTTTGCTATGCGAGGTGATTCTTTTCCTTTTTTGATTGAGCTCTGCCCTGTTGAAGAGATGGCCAAAAGGCTTAACGTAATGGCGAATATCCAGGCGAGTTTAGCTTTCATGTTATCTCCTCTGATATATTGAGCCTAATCAGCATTATTAGGTTTAAGTGCGAGATCAAATAAAGTCAGTTTGATTTATTATAGACCACTAACGGTATGATTTGAGGAAAACATGCGATTTAATTTGATTCAACCCGCCGCGATTACATGGCGTGATGATGTGCCACAGCATGTATTTATAAATGAAAATAATTTAATTAAGCGTTTTCGTGCGTTAGGTGCGCAGGATACGTTTGTTATTGGTGAGCTTGGATTTGGGGCGGGTTTAAATTGCCTGCTTGCTTGGCAGTTATTTTTAACGCATGCGCCTAAAAATGCCAAATTAATGATGTTTTCAGCCGAAAAAAATCCATTAGTAATACATGAGCTAACTAAAATTCTAAGTTATTGGCCAACACTGACGCGTGAAGCAAGTGCACTGAAGGCGGCTTATCCTATTTTAATTGATGGTATACACCCGCTTTTTTTTGAAGAGGGCCGTGTTGTACTGAATTTAATGCTTGGGGCTGCTGAAACGCATTTCAACTCACTTTTGGTGTGTGGTAAAACAGGCCTTGAAGCACAACTAAGGCCTTGGCAGGTAGATGCCTGGTTTTTAGATGGGTTTTCACCGGCTAAAAATCCTGAATTATGCTCTTTTGAGTTATTTAATACCTTAGGTTTATTGTCTTCTGAAGGCACGACATGCGCTACGTTATCGGTAGCAGGCGATGTGCAACGTCACTTAGATGCTGGTGAGTTTAAAGTGCAGCAAGGCGTGCAACGTTCGCTTAAAAAACCACATACGCCATGGGCTGTATGCAAGCCAATAAAGCCTCAAAAAAAGCAAGCCGTTATTGTGGGCGCAGGGCTCGCTGGCTGCTTTACCGCCTATGCATTGGCGAAGCGTGGCTGGCAGGTGCAGGTATTGGATAGTGCTCAGCATGTAGGCGCAGGCGCCTCAGGGGTTGAAAGGGCCGTGCTTTATCCTGACTTATCGGTATATCGCTCCCCTGTGGCAACTTGGATGTTGAATGCCTTTTTGTTTGCTAAGCAGCAATATGCTAGCTGGCTTAAACAAAATAAAATATCGGGCGAATTAAACGGGATATTACAGTTTCCGTCTAAACAGGCTTCTTTTTTGGCCAAGCCAGTTGATGCTGAGCGTGCATCGTGCTTGGCGGGCGTTCAAATTAAAGAAAAAGCGTTATTTATTTCAGGTGCCGGCTGGCTTGATACACGGGCACTATGTAAATTTTTAATCAATATACCAGGCATTGATTTTCAGCCAAACACCACAGTGCATGATTTAGCATTTGATGTACCGGTTGTGATACTTGCTAATGGCACAGGCCTGACTAATTTTTCGGAAACGCAGCATTTTCCGCTTGCTTTGTTTCGAGGGCAGATGACCGCGATTCAAAGCAATACAGCATCAGAAGCACTCAAATTGCCTTTGTGTGGCTCGGGTCATATTTTGCCAGAAAGCAATCACATGCATTGGTTGGGTGCAAGCTACCAAGAAGAAATCTTGACGCAAGTGCTGACAGAACAAGATAATCTAAATAACCTAGCAAAACTATCCAAGATGCCGGTGCAGGCTATTTGGTCTAATCAAATACTAGATGCATGGGTGGGTGTGCGTGCAAAAACACCTGATTATTTACCATTGGTGGGGCCTGTTCCAGATAAAGCAGCATTTCAAACGCAATTTATGGGGTTGGCAAAAGATGCAAAGCGGTTTATTGCGTCGCCTGGCGTGTATCATCCTGGATTATATGTGTGTGCAGGATTTGGCTCACGTGGATTAACCAGTGCGCCACTTGCAGCAGAGCATTTAGCTTCGATCATTTGCAATGAACCGCCATTATTATCACAATCTATGATAGAGACACTCGCACCAGCCCGTTTTTTGGTGAAATCGATTGAGCAAGGGGGTTTATGAAGGTTTATTTGGTTGGAGGGGCTGTACGTGATGCCTTGCTTGGAGAGGCAGTGCATGAACGAGATTGGGTGGTGGTTGGCAGCACATCCCAAGCCTTGCTGAAGCTCGGGTATCAGCAGGTAGGGCGTGATTTCCCGGTTTTTTTACATCCTAAAACCAAAGAAGAATATGCACTTGCACGCACCGAACGTAAAGCGGGTGCAGGTTATTATGGCTTTGTGTGTGATGCCAACTCATACGTAACGCTTGAGGAAGATTTAGCTCGGCGAGATTTAACAATTAATGCGATTGCTGAAGATGAAGCAGGTGATTTAATCGATCCGTATCAAGGCTTGGATGATTTAAACAATAAAGTATTACGACATGTGTCACCTGCTTTTGTCGAAGATCCCGTTCGTGTGTTACGTCTGGCACGTTTTGCCGCACGTTTTCATCGGTTGGGATTTTCTGTGGCGCCTGAGACGATGTTACTGATTCATCAGATGGTACAAGAAGGCGAGTTATCGCATTTGGTGCCTGAACGTGTGTGGCAAGAGTGGGACAAGAGCTTAGCTTCAAACAATCCAGAAGTATTTATTGATGTGTTGCATCGCTCAAGTGCACTAAGCCAAATACTCCCAGGACTTAAATCGATTGATTATGATACAATGCGAGTAAGGCTGTTAGAGGCTGCTTTAGCTTCAGATAACCCTGTGATTCGTTTTGCTGCGTTTATGTCAGGGCTTCAAGATAAACATCAAATTGAGCGCTTAAGCCAGCATTTGCGTGTGCCCAAGGCGTATCGTGATTTGGCGGTGTTGTCGGTTGTGTTTGATCAAGTGATCCATCAACATTTGGATAAAAACGCTGAGGGTATTGTATATGCGTTAGAGCGTGTTGATGCGTTCCGTAAACCTGAGCGATTTTTGGACTTGTTAACCGTATGTGAAGCGCGTACGATCGAGAAAAATAGATGGGAGCCTGCATTAAAAGCTTGTAATACAGTAAATATACAGGCTCTAGTCGCTGAAGGCCATCAAGGCGAGGCCATAAAAAAAGCGTTACACACGCGTCGTGTAGCTGCCGTGCAAGCTGAACTATTAAGGTTGGATAATGTATGAAAAACAAACAACATTTGATTTGGATTGACTTGGAAATGACGGGGCTTTCTCCCGAGCAGGACAGAATCATTGAAATTGCGACGATTGTGACGGATAAAGATTTAAATATTCTCGCTGAAGGACCTGTCTTTGCGATTCATCAATCAGATGAACGTTTGGACGCGATGGATTCCTGGAATACCAAGCAACATGGAAAATCAGGTTTAGCCACGCGTGTTCGGCAAACCAAAGTAACCGAAAGTGAGGCTGAAGCCGAAACAATTGCGTTTTTAAAGCAGTACATAGATAAAGGCATGTCGCCTATGTGTGGCAATACGGTGTGCCAAGACAGACGATTTTTATCACATTACATGCCAGAGCTTGCTGCTTTTTTTCATTATCGACACATTGATGTCAGCACATTAAAAGAGCTTGCCAAGCGTTGGGTGCCTGAGCTGCCCAAAGGCTTTGATAAGCAATCGAAGCATTTAGCCTTAGATGATATAAAAGACTCGATTGACGAGCTGATTTATTACCGTAAGCACTTTATTTGTTTGCCTGAGTCGTGAGGAGTATTGAATGCTGAATAGACCTATTTTAGAGTTACCTGATGCTGGCAGTAAGCTGTTACTTCATTCATGCTGTGCGCCGTGTTCGGGTGAGGTGATGGAGGCATTGATTGCGTCCAATATTGATTTTTCAATTTTTTTCTATAACCCCAATATTCATCCATCTCAAGAATATGATATTAGAAAACAAGAAAACACACAGTTTGCTAAGAAGCATGGCATAGAATGTATTGATGCGGATTATGATGCAGACAATTGGTTTGCACGTGTTAAAGGCCTCGAGAAGGAACCTGAACGAGGCAAGCGATGCACAGAGTGCTTTGATATGCGTTTTGAACGAACGGCTTTGTATGCCCATGAGCATGGCTTTCCTGTAATCAGCAGCTCACTTGGTATTTCACGTTGGAAAGATATGAATCAAATCAATGATTCAGGCGTGCGTGCCGCCAGCCGTTATGAAGATATTAGCTATTGGACATACAATTGGCGAAAAGGGGGCGGTGCTGCACGAATGTATGAAATTGCAAAACGCGAAGCATTTTATAAACAAGAGTATTGTGGCTGTGTTTATTCTCTGCGAGACACCAATGCATGGCGGAAAAAAAATGAACGACAGCGTATTAAGCTTGGTGTTAATTATTATGAGCTATCGGTTGAAAGTCGTGATTAGTTGATATGCCTATACATAATAAATGTAGGCACATGCCTATATTTATTGAAGAGGGGTTAATTATGACGATTACAACCATTAGTAGCAGAGAATTTAACCAAGATGTTAGTAAGATAAAACGTGCTTCACAGGCGGGTCCTGCCTTTATTACGGATAGAGGGCGTCCGGCGCACGTTTTATTAACCATCAAAGATTACCAACAACTCACCAAAATAAAAGAAAGCATTGTTGATCTTCTGGCCATGCCTGATGCAGCTGATATTGATTTTGAGCCGAAAAAATTAGATAAAACAATTTATCGTTCAGAGGACTTCAAATAATGTACCTACTGGATACCAATGTATGTTATTTCTGAATTAAGGAAAGCAAAATCAGGACAAGCCCATAAAAATGTCGTTTCATGGGCTAACGGCATGTCTGTGTCGACCCTTTTTTTATCAGTTATTACGAGCTTAGAAATTGAAGCAGGCATACTACAGGTTGAGCGGCGTGATATATCGCAAGGTTCTGTCTTGAGAACATGGTTTTCTACGCATGTCTTGCCCGTATTCTCTGAACGTATTTTACCACTTGATGTTGCTGTTGCAGAGCGCTGTGCAAAACTTCATGTTCCCGATCCACGCTCTGACAGAGATTCAATCATCGCAGCAACAGCTTTAGTTCATGGTATCGCAGTTGTTACAAGAAATACTAAAGATTTCGATAAAACAGGCGTTGATATAATTAACCCCTGGGATTAGGCGTGGCGGCTTCCATGAGGAGATGTCATTAACGCTTTAATTTATTTGCATAACGCGCATATTGATCTATATTTAATCCATACTGGGTTTGGTTGAGGTGGCTATGGCGAGCGGAAGAGATGAAGTCGCAATTGAGCGGGTATTGGGAGAATATAATGCTCGAATCGTCGCTTTGAATCAAAAATTAACTCAATTAGCGCGCACTAATGCAAACAGAGGTAACCACGTAAAGGCGCTACAAGAGCAGAACGTTCAGTTTGAAGCAGTAAAAGCAGCGATTTATGAACCTGATGCTGATCTCGCAGTTGCTGCAGAAAAATTAGGACAAATAGATGTCGCACTGAATGAAATAACAAGCCAAGTTGATCCCATTATTAAGCACCAACAAGAAAATGAAAAAAAATGGAATAAAAAACTAAATAAGAAATTGGATGCGGTTGAGAAAAAAAATGCGGCCTTGCAGACAAAAATAAATCAGGCGAAATTTCCACAAAATATTAAAAATGACCTCCTTGGTTCACTTCAAAAGCAAAAAAATACAACTGGAAAGCTTAAGCAGGAAAGTCGTCCGCTTGATAAAAAAGCTTATAAAAGTGCTGCAAATAAAGCAAAAGCAGTCGACTCAAATTTAAATAAAACAAGAAAAAAATTAAGTCTAAGGTCAGGCGTTACAACAGAAGTGTGACACTGAATGAAAAAATAGATTCAGAGCTAAAAACGACGTTACCTACCTTACTTAAAGCGCAAGTAAAAGCTGCTAAAGCGCTTACATGCACAAGCGATCAGCTTAAAGGCAGAGATCGCAATCGAAAGTTAAGAGAATTGAAGCGAATTAAAAAACAAGCGAAATCTAAGGTTAGGCGCTACAACAGAAGTGTGGAGCTGAATGAGAGAGTGGATTCAGCTTTAGAACGAGTCAAATCTTTACAAGAAAGAACAAGAAACTCTAACCTACCCAAAGAAACAAAAGCTAAATTTTTAGTGTCACTTCAGGAAAAAGAAAAAAGCCTTGGCGCGCTTAGGTGCACAAGTGACCAGCTTACGGGAACACAGCAGAGTAAAGACTTAAAAAAATTAGGTAAAAAAAATGCAAGTTTCAATCAACTAACCGCTCAAATTAATTCAAGCATTAAGCGTTAAGAAACAAGAGATAAGAATTTTAAGGCGCAAGTAAAAGCCGTTGAGCCAGCATTTAAGACGTTGAAAATAAGTGTAAATCAATCCAATCTTATGCCTAAAACACAAGATGGATTTACTCGTTTAATTGCACAACAGGAGCGTCGGTTTGAACAAATTAAAAATAAAGGTAACCGACCTGAAGTTGCGGAAGAGTTAGGAAAAATAACCGCTAATTTAATTAAAATAAAAGGAACATTGGACGAAAGAATTGAGAGCAAATCGAGCCGGACACTTGCTGAGAAGCAAGTATGAAAGATACCCTGAGTCATGGTAGGGACAAAAGCATACAGGGTGCTTTGGATAGACAATACAAGCCTCCTAAAAAAGGTGAGTCTGGTTCTAATGTCCCATCTGAAAGTGATACACCTAAAAATAAATTTAAGTAAGGATGTTTTTAAATGAAACTTTTAAGATATGGCTTGCCTGGAGAAGAAAAGCCAGGGGTTTTAGACCAGCATAATATTATTCGGGATGTGTCTGAGCATTTCTCGGATTTTAATCCGAAGCAATTATCCCATGCTGATTTTTTAGAGCAGCTGCATGGGCTTGAGATTGAGTCACTTCCAGCAATAGATGCATCTGTTCGTGTGGGTGCATCGGTGGGTTCACCGGGTAAAATTATTTGTGTTGGCTTTAATTCAGCGTTGCACAATCAGCAGTTGGGTGTGCGGCCTTTTCCAAAAGAAGACATGCTCCTATTTTTAAAAGCAACGTCTTCTGTTTGCGGTCCGAATGATCCGATTTTACATACGCGGATGACCCAAAAATTAGATTGGGAAGCAGAGCTTGCCATTGTGATTGGTAAACAAGGTAAATATATTGAGCCGCATCAAGCCCGCGATTTTATTTTAGGATATACCTGCATGAATGATTTGTCTGAGCGGTTTTTACAGTTTGAAGTCGGAGACTCACAATTTACTAAAGGAAAATGCTTTGATAATGCCGCACCACTCGGACCTTATATGGTGACAAAAGACGAAATAGCGGATCCCAATCAGCTTGAAGTGAATCTATGGGTGAACCATCAGTTAAGGCAAGCGTTTAATACGCGGGATTATATTCATGATGATGTATCGATTGTAAGTTATGTGAGCCAATATTTAACGCTTTATCCGGGCGATATTATTTCAATGGGATCAGCCCCAGGCAATGCCAAGTTCTGGGGCCCCGAGCATTTCTTAAAACCTGGGGATGAAGTAGTTTTTAGTATTGCGCACTTAGGAACACAATCGCAGACCGTTATTATTGAACCGTAAATGTTTCTTCTAATCCTAGTTTATAGGCTTCAAATGCCGCAGGTGTGTCTCTGAGTGTTTCAAATAATTGCCCGAGTGCATGGTAGGTTTCAGGTGAGGGTTTTAGTTTTAAACTTTGTTCTAAATGTGTTTGTGCTTTTCCCCAAAGCTGGCGTTTAGCGTAGAGTTTACCAAGGCATTGATGCAAGGCTGCGGAATGCGCATGATGCTTTAAGAGTGACTCAATAGCAGGCATACGAATCGTGGTTTCTGGAAGGCAGCTGTAAGCTTCGAGTAGTAAGGGGTCGACATTTTTTTGTAGCGTTCGGCGTAAACAAGCTTCAGCTCGGATATGTTCTTGTTGGTTGATGAGTGCATGACTATATGTTGTGATGAGCGCTGGATCGTATTTTAAAGGTTTCGGTAATTGGTTTATGAGGGTATCTAATGCATCCCATGCGTGTTGGGTGATGTGATGTTGTATTGCACCTAAATAAGCACGATAGGCGAGTGTATTTAGGTTTGTTTCTGATAAGGCATGGTTGCGTTTAATCTCAGGAAGTAAATCAATAAGTTGAGACCAATCTTCAATGGCTTCGTAAAGGTGTGCGAGTAGCTTAAGGACATAAGGGTGTTTGGGGGCCAAATCATGCAGGTGCCTTAAGGTTGCGAGTGCTTGCTCCCATTGTTGATGCGCTAACTGCAGTTGTGCTTGTGTGAGTTCAACGGCAATTTTTGCATTGGGCATTGATTGTTGTGCTTCTCGCAGATAATTATCTCGGAGCTTGGTATCTCCTAACTCTTGCGCGGCACGTGCTGCAGTAAGGTAATTAATAAGCGGCGTGTCAGTATGCGGTAATGCTTGTATTAAATGGGTTTTAGCTGCTTTCCAGTATCCTTCGCTGAACTCAATCAGCCCTTGTGTGGTTTTATCTCGTGCATGTTCAGCGCGGCGCTTGATTCGCCAGTGTTGCCAGGATTTTGGTAAGTACGCTGTGAGTTGATAGGTTTGTAGCAGCAGGTGAAACAGTACAAAACAGGTGAAAATAGAAAAAAGGGCGACCCAAAGCGTACTTTCTATGGTCCAATGATGAATCATAACCAGCACGTAGCCAGGCTCGCCATGCAAATGAGTGCCGAGCCAAACAGAAGAAAACAAGAGCAGTAAAATGAGTAGTGTTCTAATCACGATGCATCTCCTGATTGGCTATGTTCAGTGGTCGAAATGACTTGATTAATGGCTGTCAGTGCTTTGTCAGGAATCACTTGCTCTGAATAAAGTTGTGTTTGTTTGAGCGTGCTCAGTAATTGAATCAGTGCTTTTGTCGATGCGGCATTAGAGACAAAGCTGTGTTCAAGGCCATGAATGGCTTGATTGAGCGCTAATTGATACACCGCATTATTTTGCTCTAAGACGGCCCATTGCGCTTCTGCAAGATTAAGCCGAATGGTTGCACGGAGCATGGCTTCAAAGGCAAGTGTCGGTTTAGGCAGAAGTTGATTGGGATTATATTGGATGGTTACGAGATGCTTGAAAAAGTGTAGAACAGGATGCGTTACGTTGTTAGATGTTGCAGTTGTGGCTGTTGTCTCTTTTTGGGGTAAGGGGTTGATTGATAAGCTGGATGTGCTTTCAAGTGCTGCATCGAGTTGCGTTAATAATACCGTAATATCTGTGGTAGGGGCGCTTTGTATGGCGTGAACATCAAGAGCGATTGCTTTTCTAACCGCTAAAAGGGCTGGGTTATGTAAGGGGGCTAGGATGGTATCCGCTTCTTTTAGCATGGCTGTGGTTGATGTGTTATTGGTGCCCCAGTGTGCATTAAGACTTGCCATTTCAAGTAAATGACGTGCTTTAAGCAATCGCCAATCATCGGGTAGGTTTTGGTATTCTGCAAGGGTGGTTTTAACGTGCTTTTCAAGTGTGTTACGTGCTTGTTTGGCGCGATCTTCATGTGAGCGGGTGACGGCCCGGTGAGCTTTTAAGCGGAGTGCAGTATTATTTTCTTGTTGCGTGAGTCGGTTGAGGCTTGCATTTAATAGCTTGTTGCTGTGGTTTACATTTTGTGTGAGCTGTAAGTTCATATAAAGCGCGCTTAAAGCAACGCAGAGGGTCAGCAGGGTAAAAAGCCAAATGCCGAGGCGTGACAATTTTGATTGTTTAGAGGTTTTTTTGGGTGTTGTTGCTATTTCTGGTGCTTCTGGCATTTCAGGTGTAAAGTCAGTCATGACAAAAAGTGTCCTTTTTTATTATATTAAATACCGGTTGAATCGGTTATAACGGTTTTAAATCCGCATTGATATGCTGCTTTGGCCAAGCGCTCGCTAATCACCAAGCAGGGTTTACGGTACAGCCAGGATGTGGCCTCCCCTTCAAATAAGCTGAGTAAATGTTGTAATGCCGTCTTGCTGGTTATGAGTATAATATCGACTGCGTCTTCATGCCAGAGGGATTGAATATCTGATGGTTTATATTGTGGGAGGATACGCTGATAAACATCGATGGCGGTGATATATGCGCCGCGATGGACTAATGTCTCTTGAATACGTTTACGCCCGCCTTTTCCTTTGATGAGGAGTATGTTTTGGCCTTGAATTGCTTGTAAATTATCTAGCATTAAAAGATGCTCACTATCAGGATGTGCTGGCAAGCGTGGATTTAGTATGGCGTGTTGCTTGAGTGCTTTTTGAGTGCCTTGCCCTAATGCGTAGGATGTTATTTGTTTAAACTGGGTGTGTTTATTGCTGGGTAACGCGTTAAAAAAACAAGTCACGGCATTCGGACTGATAAAAATAGCATGCTGAATATTGTTAAGTATAGGCAGCTTATTTATCCAGCAGGTATCAGTGGGTTGAATCTTGATGAGTGGGAGCTCAACTGCAATGCCACCTGCATTGCGAATGCGGTCTGACGTCGCCTTTGCAAGGGGCTCGGGCCGTGTATTTAAAACACGCAAATGCATAAAGCTAAAGTGCTTTCTCATGACTTATGACGTATGATTTTTTTTTAACAGTTCAAGCGCCCCTTTATTTTGGAGTGTTTGAACGGCGGCATCGGCGAGTTGGAGCGCATGATGTGGCGGGCCAGTTTGCGTGTCTTTAATGATTATTTTTCCGTCAGGGGAGGCAACAAGTGCGTCGAGTGTTAATTGGTTTTTAGCCGATGGCCTGCAATAAATGGCAATGGGTGTATGGCAACTGCCTCCTAAGGTTTTGTTAACCAAGCGTTCAGCTTCTACAGTACGTGCCGTATCTGTGTCATGTAGCGGGGCAAGTAATGCGCGTAGGGCAGTATCATCTGTGCGGCACTCAATGCCTAGCGCCCCTTGACCTGGCGCCGGTAGCATGATGTGTTCTGGTAGTGTTTCTTGGATGCGGGTGTCCAGGTTTAGGCGCTCTAAACCAGCTGCTGCTAAAATCAGCGCGTGATATTGTTCGGTATCTAATTTTTTTAAACGCGTGCCGACGTTGCCGCGAATGGATTGAATCATTAAATCAGGGCGTTGTGCTAAGAGTTGGGAGGCACGCCTTAAACTTGAGGTGCCAACAATAGCGCCTTCGGGTAGGCTTTGTAAGGTTGGAAATTGGTTACTCACAAAGGCATCTAGCGGATTTTGCCTTGCAAAAATAATAGGAAGTGCAAGCCCTTCGGGTATATCCGCCGGCATGTCTTTCATGGAGTGTACCGCAAAGTCAGCTTGGTGGTGGAGTAATGCTTCTTCAAGCTCTTTAACAAATAAGCCCTTTCCTCCAATGTCGAGTAATTTGGCATTTAAGAAGCGATCGGCTGACGTTGTAATGGGAAGCAGTTCAATGGTTAAGTGCGGATGAAATTCAAGTAATTTATTACGCGCATGGTTTGCTTGCCAGAGTGCTAGGGGGCTTTGTCGTGTTGCAATACGGAGGTTTGTTAGTGCAGTCATGGTACTTTGATGTATGATAACGAGTAAGAATAACGTAATGATAACATGATGAGCAGGGGGGAGATATGCGCTTAATTGTCGTGGCTTTGTTTTTTATGCTGATGGGGTTGCAATATAAATTATGGTTTGGTGGCGATAGTATTCCTGAATGGTTTCATACGGATAAGAAACTGAATCAACGTGTTGCTGAAAATCAGCAATTGATGGCCAGAAATAGGGCGATTGAAGCAGATGTTGCAGAGTTAAAGTCAGGTGAGCAAGCACTTGAAGAGCGTGCGCGCTATGAATTAGGTATGATTAAAGAAGATGAAACGTATTATCACTTTGTGAACTAGTTAACTAGGGGCTAAACATGATTAAAACAATGGATGCAGCAGCGTTAAAACAAGGGTTTCTTGATGCCACGGTGGTTGTGGTTGATGTTCGCGAGCCTGATGAGTATGCAGATGCACATATTTTAGGGGCTGTATTAATACCGCTTGGCAGCATTGTAAAAGAGTCCTTGCCTGACGTATCTGGAAAAAAATTGGTATTACATTGTCGCTCGGGTAAGCGTAGTGCTTATGCATGTGAGCAGCTGATGCAAGCCATGCCAGCGCTTGACGTGTATAACTTAGAGGGGGGTATTTTAGCTTGGATAGCACAAGGATATCCAGTTGAAAGCTTGAATCGGGAGTAGCATGTTGTGTTAATGGCTTTCGGTTTTTTTTTAGCAATGGTTATGGGGATTGTTTTGGGATTTATTGGTAGTGGGGGCTCTATGCTCACAGTGCCTATTGTAGTGTACTTCTTTGGTTTTAAGCCTTTTATTGCGACAGGTTATTCATTGTTGGTGGTTGGCTGTACTGCGGCTGTTGGTACCTTTAGTTATTGGCGGCGCGGTTTGGTTCGTGCAAGAGATACATTTGCGTTTGTTTTGCCATCAACCATCACGATTTTATTGACCCGACGATTTATTGTGCCAGCGATTCCTGATCCCGTCATGACAATCAACCAGTTGAATATATCAAAAGGCCTGCTGATTATGGTCTTGTTTTCATTGTTGATGTTGCTTGCAGGTTGGCTCATATTAAAGCCGGTTACACCCAGAAAAATCAATCAGCAACATATGCCGAAGGCACATCCTATTCCGCTTGTTTTAGGTAGTGGCATGGTGGGTTTGCTTGCAGGCTTAGTGGGTGCAGGCGGGGGCTTTTTAATTATTCCTGTATTGATCACATGGTTTGATTTCTCGATGAAAGAAGCCATAGGAACATCTCTGGCTGTGATTATGCTTAATTCATTGATTGGCTTTCAAGGCGATTTATTAGCAGGAATTGATATTGACTGGCATATTCTTGGTCCGTTTTTAGGGCTTGCTATTCTGGGTATGTTTTTAGGCGTTCGATTTAATCAGCATGTGGATGGGCCTGCATTAAAACGGTTATTTGGTTTTTTTATGCTGTGTTTAGGTGGCGTTATTTTATTAGCTGAGGGGTTTTCGCTGCTTCGTTAAAAACCTATCAAGATGGATTGAAAACTGCTGAATTTCTTTTGCCCCGAGTTTTGACGGGCCACCACTGATTAAACCACTGCTTCTCAGCGATTCGTTCATGTTTCGACTGGCAAGGTGTTGTTTTATATTGTGTGCGGAATACAAAACACCGCGTGGATTAATAACCGTTCCGCCTTTTGAGATAGCTTCATCAGCAAGGGGAATGTCAGCGGTAATCACTAAATCGCCTGGTGTTAAATGCGCAACAATATAATTATCTGCAACATCAAAACCAGCACCGACCAGTTGTTTTTTTATGAACGGTGAAGGCGGGGTTTGAAAAAAGTGATTAGCAACAATAATAAGCTGGGTTTGTGTGCGTGTGGCCGCTCGACACAGCACATCTTTTATTGGTTTAGGGCAGGCGTCGCCATCAAGCCAGATTGTCATAATGATATCAATGTGGTTGAGGTTTGAGTTGGTGGGGTGTGCCAAAGGCTCAACACATGGCCGCCGCCACCTGATCCGGTAGGTTTAACCGCTAAAGCGCCTTCTTGATAGAGTGTGTCCATATGTGTTTTGAGCGGTTGATTAATAAGCCCCCATTGATTAAAGCAATCTGCTGCACTTTGAATCGCATGAGAGAGCTTAGCGGTTGCGTTGTTTTCAGTTAGTGCTGCATGTGCCTCTGTGACGGCACCAGCCATTTGTAAATCAATGTGATGGGCTGCTGTTTGATTTGCTTTATGTAGTGCTTGAATTTGTTGAATACACTGAGATGTCACGCTGGGTTTTCCTGAAAAAGAGAGATACCAATGCGGTGTCCAGGTCGGTTGTAATGGGGTTATATGACCCAACTGAAAATATACGCCTTCTTTTTTAGCCGCACTGCCTGCAATATCAAGGCCACTACTTTGTCCGTGAAACAGGTGCTCGAGATTTTTTGAAAACTCAAATATATTCAAGTGTGGGTCAAAGGTGTTTTTGAACCAACGCGTGATGGCAATGCTGAGTGCTGCTGATGCACCAAGGCCTGTACCAATCGGAACGTGATTGTTGATGAATAGTATGCCTTTTTGTTCCGTTGGATCAAGTTTAAGTGCTTTAAAGCCTGCCTGTAATAATCTCCAAATAGAGGATTCACAGGTTTCAGTACTTTCGCCTTGATATTGGAGTGCTAAGGAGGCATTGGATGCCTGATATTTCAGGGTTAACGTTTTATTGGTTAATGGAAATACGAGTGCTGAATGACCTCTAAGCACGGCATGTTCGCCTGCTAAAATCCATTTGCCATACGTGATGGTCTCAAAGTCATAGGACATGTAGTTGATGTTCCATGGCTTGTTGTTTGAAGGCATTGGCAAGGTGTATTTGGTTGGGGCGATAGAGTAAATGAATATTGGGGCCTGCATCCATCGTGATTAAGGGCCCATCGCCTTGCTGTTCCCATGATTGTTGGAGTGTATCTAAAATTGCATGTATTTGGGGGGTTATATAGCTAAATGTTGGCTCAGATAGTGTAAATAGCGCATGCATATCTTGAAATTCACGCCAACAAATCTTATACGCTTCATCCCAGGTGCTATTAATCAATGCTTGGCGCAATGCGGTTAGGTTTTGTTCTGCGCGTATTGTCCGTGCTGGATATTCGCGGAGTTTACTCACACGCCGGTGCGCTTCACTGGATGATACCTTTTTCTCAGATTGACTAATTAAAATGACTTGATGAATGAGCTTTGGATAAGGGAGTGTAATGGCTTGAACGTGGTGTTTATCCCATATGGCCCAGGGTTCAAAAAAAGAGCGGCATGATGATCCTGATCCGATACGGCTTAAATTAGCTTGTGCTTCAAGGCTTGGTACAGGTTGGTTGGTGCAGTCAGCACAGGCACGCACTGCTGCTTGTGTGAGGGCTGCAAAACTTGACGCCGAGCTTGCAAGTCCTGCGCTGTGCGGAAAATTATTTGCAGAGCGCACGATAAAATATCCTGTATATCCAAATTGCTTTTTGATGTGCTTGAGATGATTTAAAAATCGGGTTTGTGCTTGTTCTGAAAAAACATGAGGAATAAATTCAGGGTGATTTTGGAGTGGTTCCCAGCAATCTTTAGATATTGTATTTTTCTCAATCTGAACAGCGGTTAATAGATTAGGAAGGGTGTATGATAATGAGGTATTTAAAGGAATATTTTCAGTGCCTGGTGCTTTACCCATGTATTTTATTAGAGCAATATTAGCAGGCGCTTTGGCAGACCATTTCATGTGTTTTTTCCTGGCTAAAAGGATTAATGCCCTGGGGCATCGTCCCACAATATTTTATGCAGTTGCAGCTGGAAGCGTACAGGGAGTTTATCTTTTAAGATCCACTCTGCCAAGGTTTTTGGTGCGAGTTGTTCGAAACTGGGTGAGAATAAGACTTCTGCACGCGTGACTAATTCGTGTTTTTTAAGCATCTGACAAGCCCATTCATAATCTTCTCGACTGCAGATAACAAATTTAATGTGATCGGTTGGTTTAAGATAGTCTAGATTAGATAATAAATTTTTATCGGCTTCTTTGGAGTCTGGCGTTTTCAAGTCCATGACAATCAGCACACGCTTATCAATAGCAGATATATCTCGTGCGCCACTGGTTTCAATAGAAACAGAAAAGCCTTGTTCACACAGTGTTGTTAATAAAGTAGTGCAGGCAACTTGGGCAAGTGGTTCACCGCCCGTGACACAAATATGTTTGCAATCAAAGGCTTTTATTTGGACTACAATATCATCCAGACTCAGCATCTCCCCGCCTTGAAATGCATAAGCGGTGTCGCAGTATTGACAACGCAGCGGGCATCCGGTGAGGCGCACAAAAACCGTCGGTAGTCCGACTGTTTTTGATTCGCCTTGAAGGGAATGAAAAATCTCAGTAATACGAAGTTGATTTAAAAAACGATTCATAATGCTATTAAATTAATACTTATTTTAACTGCTAAGGGTTTCCAATTTTGAAGTGGCCAATTGGGCTGCATGGGTGTCTGGGTAGTCTCTAATAACGGTTTTTAAGCACTGACGAGCGGCATCTTTTTGACCTGATGCTTCGAGTGCGTAACCCAGTTTAAGGGACGAGGCGGATGCTTTGCTTGACGTTGGAAAGCTATTTAAAACCGTTTCAAATTGCTGAATGGCATCAGGGAAAGATTTTTTAATCATATAGAGTTCACCGAGCCAGTAATGGGCATTCGCTGTGTATCCACCGCGAGGATAATGTTGAATAAACGATTTCATAGCCATGAGGGCTTTATCAAATTCTTTGTCTTTGACTAGTTCATAAGCGGCTAAATAATTGACTTGCTCATCAGCAGGGTTACCGCGAGGTGCTGTGTTGGTTGGTAATGTATCAAGTGTGTTTTTTGTATTGTTCGTATACTCTGGGCTTGGTGCTGACGTGGTGTTAGCTGCTGTATTTGTATTGTCACGTAATCGTGTATCGAGGTCTTTATAAAACTCGAGCTGTTGCTGTTTTAGGGTTTGAAGTGCGTGTGTTTGTACTTCGAGTTGTCCTCGTAGTTCGCTTAATTCTTGTTGCATGCTTTGTATTTTATTAAATAAGTTGCTTGCGTCTTGGGGTTGGTTGTTCGAAGCATCTTCATGTGCCAGTGCAACATGGTCATGTGTTGTATTTAAATTACCATCACCATCATTATCATCTTGGGCGTTGTCTTCTGTATCCCATAGATTAGCGTCTTCTGCTTGCAGATTAGCTTGTATCAGGGGGGCTGGCTGCTCTGCAGCAGCCAGTTGTTCATCAAAAAGTGCGAAATTTTCACTTTCATCGACTACTGGTGCCACAGCAAAAGTAGGTTGGATGAAACACCATGCAAAGCAGGTTGATAAAATCATATGATGAACGGTCTTTTTCATGAAAAATACCCCTTATTTTGCTTCGTAGCTTAGGTCAACACGTCTGTTTTGTAGGCGATCTTCATCGGTGTGACCCAGGTTAGCTGGTTTTTCTTTCCCGTAGCTTACGACACGCATTTGTTGTTTACTCACACCTTCCATGCGCATCATCTGTGCAACTGAGCGTGCGCGACGTTCACCGAGTGCAACGTTATATTCTCGGCTACCTCGTTCATCTGTATTTCCTGCAAGTAAAATACGAGCAGATGGGTGTGATTTTAAATATTTTGCTTGCGCGTGAATTGAGGCTGTATATTTTGAGGCAACGACACTGTTGTCATAGCTAAATAAATAAGTTTGATTATGAGGGGCTTGCGTTGTATACATTTCGCCAGGGGCTTGGCCTGCAAAATGTGTGAGTTTTCCTAAGCCATTCATCGATAAATCTGTGCCATCTAAAAAAGTACCTGACTTAGAGCAGGATGCAATGAATAGTGCAGCAGTTGTTATGGTTCCAAGTTTTAGTATGGTTTTAATGTTCATTTGAAGTCTCCTGTGGGATGAAAAAGTAAGGTTGTTTTTATTTTCTTATGTGTGCCTAATCATCTTGCTGCCTTGGCATCTCATTGTACAGCATCCTATGTTTTGTGACCACCTTTATCCAGTTGTACTTCTTTGGCTACAAAATCTAATACCTTTTCAACAAAAAGGCTGGCGGCCCGGTTTGCTGAAATAACGCCACCATGGGGGGTGTTGGCAGGGCAGGGGATGTTCTGAGCAATAAGATGGGAAGCAACAATGTGATTATCTGATACACGCGTGAGCGTTACTTTTGCAAGCAGTCGCATGATGCTTTGTTTCGGTAAAAAATCCTGATATAGATCAATTAATTGTGTATCCAGGCGATAATCTGCTTTGTCTGCATAGGGGCTTGAGGTGATGGCGCGAAATGCATGGCTGTCTTGGAAACGTTGAACGAGCAATGGATAAAGCATATCAGCCGGTGGGTTTGACCAAGCATTTTTAGCAAAAGGCTCACGGGCAAAAGGTTGTTTAACATAGAGCATTTGTTCGGTACGATAGCCTGCCATGGCTTCGGGTTTGGTAATCAATAGTGTGCTGTGTGTGCGTGCGTGTGAGTGGGCTTTATGGCGCTCGAGTGTCAGCGTGTATTGATGATTGATAGGTTTTTTAATTGGGCCGCAGCTTGTGGTGAGTAATAAAAGGCTGAACAGGCCTAAATAGGTTAAACGCAAGGGGGTTAGAGATAAAGGCTGACTCACGGACGTTCTCCTGGACCGAGTTTTTGAGGTGCGCTGCCGCGTATCATAATCGATGGGTTTTGACGCATTTCAGCGCTGACTTTTTCAAGGTTCGCAGCAATATCGTTTAGGCGGCGCATGAGCAAGGTAATAGGAGGAAGTGTTTGCTGTGAAATTTGATTAATACTATTTTTTCCTGCTTGCATGGTGACGGTGAATTGTTTTCCGGCCACAGATACATCATCAGCCATCGTATCAAATTTTTGTGCGCTGACCTTCAGATTTTTAACAAGTTTTGGCAGTTCTTGAAGGGTTTCGTTTAGGCTTTGATTGTTTTGCGTGAAGACGGTAGATAACGCTTCGAAGTTTTTAAGAATTTTTTCAATGTTATCTGAATTTTCTCTACTAAAAAATTGTTTCAGATCGGATGTGAGTGTATTGACATTTTTTTCAAGCTGACTGATAAAAGAAAGCCGTGAGGGGATAACGGGATATGGTGCATTGGGGCTTTTTTTAAGTGGAAGCAGCGAGGGGCTTGTTGCTGCAAGTCCGAGATAGGTCGTACCGGTGATTCCTTGAAAAATGAGGGTTGCTTCGGTGCTATCGGTAATCGGCACGTCTTTTTCTATTTTGAGCACTAAGATAACCTGTTTAGGATTATTATTATTGAGCTCGATTGAATTAATAAACCCAACGCGAACGCCATTGTACTTGACCGGAGAATCGTCGGTTAAGCCTGAGGCAGATTCGTTCAAATAGGTTAGATAAGTTGTGTAGGTTTTTCTGTCAAAACCAACAGACAGCCAAAGGCTTGCAGATAGTAGGCCTGCACCAAGCATTAAGACGGTGAGTCCAACCAATGTGTAATTGGTTTTTGCTTCCAAGTGCGCTGCTCCTTTTGGCTATTTATATTATAATTTTATTCGAATACCAAACTAGTTTAGACTTTACTGAAGTAATCGACAATCAAAGGATGTTTATTTTTCATTAGTTTGTCCATTGGGTCGATGGCTAAAATTTTCCCATCGCCAATAAATGCGACTCTGTCGGTTGTTCGTTTCAGTGAGTCGATGTCATGGCTTACAATAATAATAGTTAAATTTAAGGCACGTCTTAAAAATAAAATAAGATGATCAA
The DNA here is from genome assembly GCA_022600515.1 of Gammaproteobacteria bacterium. GTDB lineage: Bacteria > Pseudomonadota > Gammaproteobacteria > Legionellales > Legionellaceae > JAALKW01. Next base: position 34,625 of record JAHZKG010000059.1, on the reverse strand, counting down.
ATTGCTTCGCACTTAATGGATCAAGTCCTGAGGTTGGCTCATCTAAAAATAAAAGCTCAGGGTCCATCGAAATTGCACGTGCGGCTGCTGCTCGTCGCTGCATACCGCCACTTAATTCTGAAGGTAGTTTTGAGGCTGCATGTAGTGGAAGTCCGACTAAAAGAAGTTTTAAACGGGCCAGCTGGGCCATCAAATCAGGGTCGAGTTGTGTGAGTGACTGCATGGGAAACATGATGTTCTCAAGCACTGTCATGCCAGAGAAGAGTGCGCTATGTTGAAATAAAACACCCCATCGTTGGCAAAGATGTTGTATTTCATGCTCATTGAGTTGATTTATTTCGTCACCAAAAACTTGAATAGAGCCTGCTGTTGGTTTTAATAGCGTTAAAATACTTCGCAATGCGGTTGTTTTACCACTACCACTGCCACCAATGAGCGCAAAAATTTCGCCAGGATAAACAGAAAAATTGACGTCGGTATGCACCCATTGATCGCCTAAATGATTTTGTAAACCACGGACTGCTAAAATAGGTTCAGTCATTAGAGATCCATCCATTGATAAATAATAGAGTAAATCGCGTCCGTAATAATAATTAGAAAAAGCGCTTGAACGACACTTTTAGTGGTTTGGCTGCCAATGCTATTGGCATTGGTTTCTACTTGAAATCCTTGAAAACAGCCGACCAAAGCAATTAATAATGCAAAGGCGGGCGCTTTGTATAAGCCAAGCATGAGTTGCTCGACGCCGACATCTGTTTGGAGTCGAGAGAGGAAGTCATAATACCCAATGTCCAGCATGCTTTTAGACATGAACATGGCGCCTAAAATACTAAATACATCAGCCCAAAAAATAACAAAAGGCAGAATAAATAATAATCCAAGTACTTTGGGAAGTACGAGCAATTCGGTGGGAGAAAGCCCCATGGTATAAAGTGCATCAATTTCTTCATTGATTTTCATGCTGCCAATTTGTGCGGTAAAAGCAGAGCTGGTTCTGCCGGCGACAATAATAGCGGTAATTAATGGCGCAAACTCTCGAAAAATGGCCATCCCTGAAATATAAGCAATAAAACTGGTTGCGCCATAGGTTTGCAGTTGCACACCCATCTGATAGGCCAGTACAACACCAATTAGAAAAGAAAGTAATGCTATAATAGGAAGTGCTTTTAATCCCGCAGAGCAAATATTAGAAATAATACTGGGGAGTTGAAAGCGATGTAAGTTACCACAGGCCACGAATATTTTATTGGTTAAGTCGCCAATGAGTTGAATCAGGCCATCGCATTGGTGTAATTTATGCAAGGTTTCTCGGCCTATCAGCTCAAGTATATCTTCTTTTTGTGGTGTTTTTTTCTGGGAGGGAGCCGCCTCTACATCGGCGTTTTTTGACTCAATCAGTGTGATGAGCTCATGCTGTGCGTCTGTAAAATGTGTGAGGGTAACTTTTTCATGATATGCTTTCAACGCAGTAATGCACTGTAAAAGTATCAATGCGCCAGCGCTGTCGAAAGCATCTAGGTGTTCACCACTGATGCTGATATTTTTTGATGATGTTGAAGGGGGATTGCAACCTTGGCTTAGGTCATTAAGATAGAGTACAGACCAACGCCCTTTGCATAGATAAGCGTTTTTTTCAGCGTCCAAAGTAAAACGTCCGTTCTCGGATGCACTGTTTTTCATTGGTGAGCGTGTTGCTATTGCGTCATGCATCGCTATCATCACTTGAGAACATAATTTAGGATAATACGAAAAGGTATAAAATGTCATCTGCTTTTGAAACCAGTGATGGTTGTCCATCAGATAACATGGTACAATTTAACTCACTTTTGAATCAAATAATACAGGAAGAGCATGTCAAACGAGCATAAACAGTTTGAGCAGCGTAAAGTAGATCACATTAAACTTGCTTTGATGCACCAAAACCAGGCTTCAGAGTTTAATCAGTTAGATACGGTGCATTTAATGCATGAGGCATTACCCGATCTTAATTTTGATGCTGTAGATATTTCAACAACACGCCTGGGTATACAAGCCAAGACGCCTTTTATTGTATCGTCGATGACGGCAGGGCATGAAGACGCTCTCATGCTTAATCGCCATTTGATGGCAGCTTGTGCTGAAACAGGTTGGGCAATGGGGGTGGGATCGCAACGCCGAGAATTGACAGATACTGACGCATCAGCAGTTTGGACTGCGCTGCGGCAAGATTATCCTGATGTGGTTTTATATGGCAACCTCGGCATTACGCAGTTGATTACAACGCCTGTGAATCAGGTGATAAAGCTTACCGATTCGCTGCGAGCATCTGCGTTAATTATTCACTGCAATCCGTTACAAGAATGTATTCAGCCAGAAGGAACGCCGAGTTTTGAAGGATGTTGGGATGCTTTAGAGCGTTTAATTAAAGCATCACCCGTACCGATTATTTTAAAAGAAACAGGATGTGGCTTTTCTAATAATACACTACAGCGCTTAAGTAACATGGGCGTTGCTGCAATTGATGTGAGTGGTTTGGGGGGGACGCACTGGGGGCGTATTGAAGGACATCGCGCCGGAGAAAATACCTATTTACAACAAACAGCAGAGACTTTCCGAAATTGGGGCATTGATACCGTTCAGAGCGTACGGAATGCAGCCGTTTTTTCTGAACAAGTTGAAGTGTGGGGCTCAGGTGGTGTACGACATGGTTTAGACGCGGCGAAGTTATTCGCCTTAGGCGCAACAACTGTTGGATTTGCAAAACCAATGCTTGAAGCTGCAATGAAAACCGCAGATGCTGTGACTCAAACCATGCAAACCATAGAATATGAACTGCGTGTTGCTTTATTTTGTACGGGTAGTCGTGATCTACATGAATTAAAGGAGAAGGTCCGTTGTTAAATGAAACAGCAGATAAAGGGTTTGAGGGATTTTCTAAATTAACACGTGTAGAGCGTTTTGAGCGTTTGGTTTCGATGGAGGCACTGACGCCCGACGATGTTAATTATTTGTCTGAAGGGGGCGTTAAGGCGCTCGATTTAGGGGAAAATTTGATTGAAAATGTGATTGGTTATTTTCAGTTGCCACTGGGTGTTGCGACCCACTTTTGTATTGATGGCATGTCTTATGCAATTCCAATGGCTGTTGAAGAAACCTCAATCATTGCAGCTTTATCTAAAACAGCAAAATGGATTAAACAAGCTGGCAGTATTACAACAGAAGTACTGGGTGATTGTATTTTAGGGCAAATTAATATTCCTAAAGTTAAGAATTTTGATCATTTATCAGCAATATTTCATGCGCATCGCGCCAGATGGATAGAGTCAGCCAATCAAGAAGTCGCATTCACTATGGTCAAGCGTGGTGGAGGTGTTACTGATATGGCACTACGCCGCTTAGAGCGCCCAGAGGGCGGCGACATGGCGGTGATTCATTTAAGCATGAATAGCTGTGATGCGATGGGCGCTAATATTATTAATCAAGTGCTTGAATATTTGAAACATCCCATTGAGCTGTTAACGGGAGAAACGGTTGGTATTTGTATACTATCTAATTTGAACGATCAAAAATTAGTGCGTGCGCGTGTTGTGCTGAATCATATCGATGACGATTTAGGAAAGCGTATAGAAGAAGCCTCTTTGTTTGCAGAAATCGACCCCTATCGCGCGGCAACGCATAACAAAGGGGTTATGAATGGCATTGATCCTATTTTAATTGCAACAGGAAATGATTGGCGTGCAGTTGAAGCAGGTGTACATGCTTATGCAGCACGTTCGGGTCGTTATCAAGCGATTTCGACATGGCGATATAAGGCTGGCGTTTTAACAGGTGAACTCATAGCGCCTTTAGTGGTTGGTATTGTTGGGGGGGTGACCGCATTACATCCAACGGCTCGTATGTGTCTTAATATGATGAAAATCACATCAGCAGAGCAGCTATCACGTGTACTTGCAGCCGTTGGCTTGGTTCAAAATTTAGGTGCACTTAATGCAATGTGTACTGAAGGCATTATCCAGGGACATATGAAATTACATATTGATAATTTACTTATGGTGTCCGGAGCGAATGACGCTGAGTTACCGGTTTTGAGAAATCGCTTAAAGCATTGGTTGGCGGTGCATCGTCGTGTGAGTTTAAGACAAGCAAAAACGTTATTAGCTGAATTACGTCATGTCCCACAAACGGCCTCTGATACGCAATGATATTTAAGTTTCCTGCAAAGACGTTTTTGTTGGGCGAGTATGTGGCATTACAGGGAGGCCCTGCAATCATTCTCACCACAGCGCCTTGTTTTGAAGTGGGTGTAACAACCACACAACATATAAAAAAAATTCATCCGGAGTCTCCTGCAGGACGATTTTGGACGCATTCAGGCATGCCTGGCGATTTAACTTGGGTTGATCCTTATGATGGCATCGGAGGGCTTGGTGCCTCGAGCGCTCAATTTTTAGGGGCTTATGCTGCTTATCTATCACAGCACCAAGCAGTATTTGCTCAGAAACCATTGTTAGAAGCTTATTGGGACGCAAGCTTTACAAACACAGGCATTCGTCCCAGTGGATATGATGTATTGGCGCAGGCACAAAGTGGCTGTGTTTATTTGCATCGTAATCAATCAGACAATAAAGTCTACGACTGGCCTTTTGCTAATTTGGCTTTTATTTTATTGCATACAGGTAAAAAGCTTGCGACACATCATCACCTTCAAACATTGGCTATGACCGATTTAATGCGAACCTTAAGCCCAATTGTTGGTTTAGGAAAGCAAGCATTTGAAACAAATAACAGTGCGTTATTAATTCAAGCGGTTAATGCGTACCATGAGCAGCTTCAAGCACTTAATTTAGTGGCTGAGCAAACACAAGCACACATAGCTGATTTATCTGAAAGTCCGGATGTTTTAGCCGTTAAAGGCTGCGGGGCGTTGGGCGCTGATGTATTGCTTGTACTGGTCTCTTCTTTACGCTTGAATGCAGCGATTAATACTTTTACCGCTAAAGGCTTCCCTGTTTTGGCCAGTTCGCGTAATCTATATCTTGAAGAGAAATCACACGGGATGCATTTTACCCCTTGACCTTCTTGTGTTATCCGGTATGATCTCAGCCTCTTTGGGGCCGTTAGCTCAGTTGGTAGAGCAGGAGGCTTTTAACCTCTGTGTCATAAGTTCGAATCTTATACGGCCCACCATTCCAAAGAGATGTTACTTAGAAGTATTAGAAGGGCCGTTAGCTCAGTTGGTAGAGCAGGAGGCTTTTAACCTCTGTGTCATAAGTTCGAATCTTATACGGCCCACCATATTTATGCGCTCGTAGCTCAGCTGGATAGAGTACTTGGCTTCGAACCAAGGTGTCGGGGGTTCGAGTCCCTCCGAGCGCACCATATAATCAAGCACTTACGTGATATTCCAAAGCGTTCTTCAGATGTATCTTCTTCATCCTCAAAAGCACCCCAACTCGAATCCATTACCGTATCAATATCTGAGTTTTCATCGGTGTCTTCTTTGATGTGATGGTTTACTCTTAAAAAATGATTGATGAGCTCCTGATCAAGTGCAGCATAAAACAGAGTTCCTCTGGAGAGTTCACTTTTATTTGTGACCTCCGGCGTTGTAAGCCCAAAATCAATCAGTCGAATGGCGCCTGTTTTAGTATTGATTAATACATTATCTAGTTTTATATCTCTATGCGCATAGGGTGTTTTTGTTTTTGATGCTTCTCCTGAATGAAGCCGACTGACCTCAATTAAAAATTTAATACTTAAATCGACTCGTTCTTCGAGAGAACACGATGGAACAACCTCTGTGATGGGTTGACCAAGATTATACATGTTCAGGTATGTTTTATGCGCTGTTTTTCCTAAGTGACCACTTGCAGCGTCTAAATCATTTGCTATGTAAGCTTCTCGTGTTTGTAGTTCAGCATGTACTTTACTCTGCCCAAATCTAATGGCTTGTATTTTGGTTGCTTTCTTGTTCACAACGCCTTCAGCCGAGGGGGAGCTTGATTTTTTAACCAAACCGAAGCCACCTTTCCCCAAAATATGACGATGATCAGCAACATGCATATGTTCATAATGGCGATCAATAGAATCTAATTCTTCTTTAGATAACCCTCTATTGTTTAATTTAAATGGATTAAAAAAAGTAGGTTTTTTGAAGTCAGCCACTTTGATTGCGGGTTTAGGGCTGTCTTTTTCAATATAATATAATGTATGTTTGGCACTGTGTTTTGATTTAACAACACAGTATGCTGCACTGGTATTTTCGGGTAAGTTCATGAAGACTTGTTTTTCTGCCGGGCTATCTAACCATACAAGGCGACATTCCTCTTTATTATCCAGTTGGGTGGTTTCCTCTGGACCCTCTGTAAGATATGAGTGTGCTAACCCACTGTCTTTTCTTGATAATTTATAGTGTGTTGGGTGCGCTGAGAAATATAGTTGCACCATATCATCGGCTGTTCTTATGCCAGCCTGCTCATGCGTTAATATTTCGCTTATTTCCTCAGGATTAATATGAATCAAATATGGCCTATTAAAACTTAATTTAACCCCTTTGAAGCTTGCCGCATCAAAAATAGCATTCATATTAATGGCTGAAATATCAATTGCATTCATACCAAACATATCATGATATGCAGCATTTTTAGGCTCAAAATTATCATTAATAGACACAACCAAACAGCGGCCTAAGTCTTTTGTGTCAAAAGTGCTTAAATCGTCTACTGGAACAATATATATATTTATTCCATCCGTGTGTTCTGGTATAAACATCCCGCAAAAGAATATTATATAATCTAATTGTGGCATATTGATTCTGATAATTCTTTTTTGTTAGTGAATTAACTTAAGGGACCTGGCTAAAACGTGTATGTTAAACTCGATTATATGTACCAGATAAATTAGCTCTAGGATCATGATGAATTTTAATGTTGTTCCAATAGAAGAAGAACATATTGAAGCTTTTTGGGAGGCACTTGATAGTGTGGCAAGAGAGCGTAAATATTTAACGTTTTTTGAAGGGCCGCCTATAGAGACAACCCGATATTTTGTTCGTAATATGCTTAAAGATAATTGGCCTCAGGTTGTGGCATTAGATAAAGGAAGAGTGATTGGCTGGTGTGATATTCAATCGCTTAATCGCCCTATTTTTCCTCATGTGGGTGAATTAGCTATGGGGGTAGTAGCATCTCATCGTGGCCATGGTGTGGGTACAGCGCTAATTAAAGCTGCACTTGAAAAAGCAAAGAAAAAAGGATTAACACGTATCGAGTTGGCGGTACGTGAAAACAATGAACCGGCACTTGCGCTGTACAGAAAATTTGGCTTTGTAGCAGAAGGCCTTCACATTAATGCTGCTTGTGTTGATGGTGAATATGAAAATCATGTGTCTATGGCGCTACTGTACTCAAAATAGGTGACTCAAAATGACAATTGATTTTAGTTTTTCGCCGAATCAAGCTGATGTTGAATTTTTAACACAAAAAATCAATGCTGAAACATCAGCGTATGGTGAGGCATACCCATTTGCATTTTTTATACGTGATGATCAGCATACTATTATTGCTGGGGCGAATGGTTATGTGATTTATGGTGTGATTTATACAGATCAATTGTGGGTGGACAATGCTTTTAGACATCAGGGCTTTGCACGTGCACTGATGAAAAAAATACATCAATTGGGTTTAAATCAGCAATGCACAAAAGCCTCTGTATCAACGATGAGTTTTCAAAAAGCCCAGCCTTTTTATGAGAAACTAGGATATCAGGTTGATTTTGAACGCCATGGCCATGTAAATAACAGCAGCTGTTTTTTTATGAGTAAAGATTTATAAGGAAGCTAAGCTTAATATTAAGCTAGGGACAAGCTTGCTGGGTCGTAGAGCCTGTGAAAAATTTGGTTAATAGGCTTGATGCTGAGTCCAATAATTTTCTTATTCTTGAGCCAAGTTTTGTGTCTTGATGATGCGTTATTTTTTGAGGTTCGTGATGTATTTTTTTTGATGATGCTTTTTGATGATGGATTGGTTTTTTATTAACAAGCGCTTTAAATGTATCTTCACAAACAGGAGCCGCATGCCGCGTTGCGAAGTATCTTAGTGGTGTCAACATAGCAATATCAAAGTTTAATGTAGGGCACAATGTGACCCATTTCGCAAAGCATCTTTCGTCTATTTCATTAAAACCATATCCCTTGTGTGAATTTCCTAATTTACAATAAGCGATTGATGCCATAGCATGCGTAAGATCTGCAGCACCCTCTGCTTTTCCATGGTAGCCTTCGGTAAACATATAGTCTGTTCCGCAAAGTAAAAGTGCCATATCGATACCGCGTCTGAATCTTGCCGAATATTCAGGGTTGCCTTGTTCATGATGATGAATGCGATCATGCTCTTGTTTAAGACGTCCTTGAGCAAAATCTTGGTAAAACCAAATGAGCCTTCGAACGGCTATGGCTGTGTTCAAGTCGCTTTTCTTTTGATTTTCTAAATAGGCGGGCTTTTGGGCAAATTGTAATGCAACAAACAGCCTATCAACTGAGAGTTGTGTTAGTCCAAAGTTGGTTTGATAATTAAGCGGGATCCGCCCGGTTTTTGAGAGTTTTTCTATTTCTCCCCACCGCTTCAAATCTGACTTAGCTTCATATGTTGAATAGCTGCGGCCTGTCATACTTGTAATATTGGTTGTGTCACCACTGCTTTCTTTAAGCAGCATTCCAAATACATGCGCCCAGTGATGTAGATTTTTCTCATCTAAATAAACTGAGCGGTTATTGACGACATACTGATAAATTGCAAAATGCAAAAATATCATTTTACGTAGACGCGGATTAATCGAAGTGCATGTTTTATGTTTTTCCTGCTGCATGACTTCATCGACATGTTTAGAGAGCTTCTCAATTTCTTCTCTGCTCGGTAAGTCATTTAAATCAGCCAGCCAGCCTTTATCTTGAGGGGCTTTCGCTTTGGATAACGGGGTGTGTTCCGCATGGTGTGATGTGGAAAATGCTATGGGTGCAAGAAAAAAACTGAGGATTATTGCTAAAAACGATAATTTCATCACTTGGATGCCCATTTTTTGTATTATTATTAAAATAATAGACCTGCTTTATGGATAAGCAAGGTTGCGCTCTCGATAGGTAATCGCCCCAGAGGCGTTTGAAATTAAAATAGTTGCTTAGTGAAGTGTTTATTTTTTCGAGGCAAGATCATGACTTTTTGGGGGGTACTCTAGCGCCGCATTGAGTGCTTTTTTTGTATTTTGATTCAGGTTTGTAATAGGTAATGTCGCTTTGCCCAGTGCACGATAAAGTGATTGTTGTTCTGCATTGTTGATTGCTTCGAGATGTTTTTTTATTGTATTGACATCGCTTCGTTGTATAGGGCCTGTTAGTGATGTTTTGAGTGATTGTGTGTGTTTTAAATTTGAAAGCGTACCTTGCATTAAATCAGCGATAATATTAAGACCTATAGTTTCATCCACACCGGCTTCAGTAAGGCAATCGGTGGCTTGCTTTGCTAGGGTGAGCAAATAATTTGACGCGAAAACCCCTGCGGCATGATAAATGCTTTTTTTCTCTTGTTTGATGTGATAAACCACAGAGCCTATGGCTTCAAATAAAGGCTTTAAGCGCTTTAATGCTTTCGCATCGCCTTCAATGGCGCAGTAGGTTCCTGGATATTGCTCGAGGCTAAGCGCTGGATTTGAAAAACTTCGCATAGGATGCAGGCTTGCGGTAGCACAGCCTTTATTTGCCAAAGGAGATAATATCTCAGCGCTTAATGCTCCACTAAAGTGCATAATCATATGATCTTGATTAATCCATTGATTCTGACTCAGTGTTTCTGCAATGTCAGCAATAGATGCATCCGGCGTACAAATTAAGGTGAGATTTGAAGGCGGAAGTGTGGCTATAGAAGAATAAGCTGTACCATCACCGATAAATTGAATTGCATCGAGCGTGCTTTCAAGGCTTGTGTTTAAGACGCCAGAAACGCGAATAAGGCCATGATTAAATAATAAACGCGCCATTGTTTTGCCTAATTTACCAGCACCGATAAGATTCGTTTTAAGTATCATAGGTTGTATCATGCTATATTATTTATTACTGAAGTGAGACATAGTATAACATGGCTTTGAGGGGTAATAAGAGTGAGTGCATATGTCTGATTTTAAGGTATTTGAATATAACATATTAATTAAAGAGCATCATTTAGATACCTTTGGGCATGTGAATAATGCAACCTATCTTGCTTTATTAGAAGAGGCACGATGGGAGCTTTTAAATGCGCATGGATTTGGTTTAAAAACCATTTGTGAGCAAGCAATGGGCCCTGTGATTTTAGAGTGTCATATTAAGTTTTTGAAAGAGCTGACGTTACGAGAATCGATTATAATTGAATCACAAGTATTATCTTATAAGAAAAAAATTGTGCTCATGCGGCAAGATATTTTAAATGCACAAGGTGCGTTGTGCAGTCAGTCTAAAATGACGTTTGGATTTTTTGATTTAAAAGCACGGAAGTTAATTTCTCCATCGGACCAATGGCTTTCAGCGATAGGTGCAAATTAAATAAAAGGGGTGATATTGATAGGGTGTACGATTAAGTTGCTGCTTTATGCATCAGATGCCGCTTATTATACAGGTCATCTAGATGCAAATAACCAGGGTGGTTTTGCAAAGAAGAATCCTGGGGTAACAAAAGCAGGGTATTCACTTGACTCAGCTACTCAGGATAAAGATACGGGCTTAGTTGCGTGTTGTCTTCAGCATGAGCAAATTCAAGGTTTACCCATCGTCATTGCATTCAAAGGAACATCAATACCTGAAATCTCATTATCCGCCTTATATAGCAATAAAGATTTAGCGGCTGACGTGAGTATTTTAATACGCCATAAACTCACAGAGTCGCATCGTCAAGCAGCGTTTGATTTTTATAATGAGGTAAGACAAAAGAATCCAGGTCGAGAGATTGTTATAACAGGGCATTCGCTGGGAGGGAATTTAGCGCAAGATGTTCGTGTTTATGCTTTATCTAAAGCGCTTGAGGAAGATAAAGATAAAGATAAAATCTTTGTCAGAACATTCAATCCAGCGCCCTTAAGAACTCAAGAAGGGGATAAAATAAAAAGCATAGAGCCATCTTTGTTAAATTACTTTGCAAACTACAGGCTATCGGCTGACTTTATTAGCTCTGCTAAATCATGTCTGTATAATTTTTTTCACTGGTATGGTGATAGCTATACATTTGATGCAAAAAAAGAGTTGCTTGAAAAAAATCTTCAGGCTCATTATTTACCTGATGTTGAAGAAAGGCTTTCCAAGGAGGTTCTAGATTTACAAATAGGTAGTACGGCTGATAAAACTGCTGAAGAAGCGAGGGTTTTAGAGCAAGTGACCTGTTTACATCGAAGTTATGAGTCTCGCATTAATGGCAGATATTTTTCATGGGCTAGCTGCACCGGCAAGCAGAATTTAGAGGCATTTAATCTGTATTTGCCCATGATCAAAAAATGCATAGAAGCAGGCATAGAGCAAAAAGATTTTAAGCAAATAAAAAATTATCTTAATACGTTAGATCAGATGGTATCTGGCGATGTATCTAAAGGCACGGTGAGGTCACTGAATGAGACGGTGGATCGTTTGAATATTAAGCCTGATACGCTTACCAAAAGCAGTTTGAAGCGCACTAAGGGAAGTAATGGTGATTATCTTACAGGCCGGTCCGTCCAGTCTAAAATGAACTATAATATGTAATAGTTAGTTAGAAGTTACGCATTAACAGAGGCAGGTAATAGTTAAGCGCCACTTTTATTAATATAGTCATTCTGACTGCTTACAGAAATATTTTTCTTAATAAATTAGGGGGGAATATTTTTTAACTAAGATGAAAGCCTTCTTGCTGAAGTTAATTTTAAAACCCATTTGATTTGATTTAACTTAGATCTTTTTTTGTCGTTCAGAGTGTTAGATCTCGGTCAATGCGTAACTTCTATGCGTTTATATTGCTGAGTCAGGCATAGATAAATTTATTTCAAGAGAGCATGGCTGGGGTGAAAGAGGTCAGCGTGTAATAGGAGAAATATCGGGCAGACGCTATGCGAGGGAAAGCTTTATTGCTGGTTTAGTCAGCAATAAAGTCGTTGCTCCTCTTTGCTATACCGGAACTTGCGATACGATATTGTTTAACTTTTGGCTCGAAAATTTCTTGTTACCTGAACTAGGCCTGGATATACCATTATTATGGATAACGCTGCGTTTCATAAGTCAGAAGAAACTAAAAGCTTGGTTAGTAATGCTCACTGCCATTTATTATTTTTACCGCCGTACTCCCCAGATTTCAATTCCATTGCAAAATTTTGGGCTAATTATAAAAAATAAAATTAAGAAAATAATTTCTAATTTTAACAGCTTAGCTGAGGTGGTTGATTATGCGTTTCGATCGATAATTTAGAAATCAAACCACTATACGCATCGCATTCGCTTTAATATTTAAAACCTCATGCTTTACAGGAGGAATCACAATATCTGCATCAGGTGAATGTGCTAAAAATTTATCATATACGGGTGTTTCATCGTATGCACCATCAGCTGAGAAATGATGGAATTCGTCATGAATCTGGTTGAGTAAATCATCAATGACTTCATCATCATGCGAAAACCTATCTGTGAGTATTGCAGCTTGAATGATGTGACTTTCATCTACTCCAAAATGCGCTTTCCGCCAAGAAGGACGGGCATTTATCCGATGTTTTTCAACATGCCATTCATCACGTCCAAAGCGTTTTAACCCTGTAGAATCAATCGCTATTGCAGCGATATCAGGCGCCATCTGACTGCTTTTTGTATAACGTGGACATTTGATGTTGAGTTGCTTTAATCGCTTTGAAAGCGTGGTGTAGTTGGGGCAAGTGATTGATGCTTTCATCAGCCTAAACAGTGAGTTAATGAAGCCTTCTGTTTGACGTAAAGGAAGCTTATAAACCTGACGTATTTCATGGCAAGCGATGATTGCGTCATCCGTATAATGTTTACTTGATCCAGTGCCATCATAGATACGCTCTTCATAATACCAATCTTTGATTAAATTTTGAGGCAGCCAAATATCAATATCACCTCTATTTTTAAGGCTTTTATTAGGGCGTGTTGACAATTGGGCTACAGCCCCCGTCCCGCCTACGTGCCGCGGCTTGTCCGAGGCATCCAGTGGTTTTAATGTTCTTACGGGCTGGATACCGCGCATGAAGCGCGGTACGTAGGAAAGAGAGTAAGCTCTGCCGAGGCTTTTCAATGAATTGTCAACACGCCCTATAATCAGACCAATTGGAAAGCTTGTATTTCTGCTTCTTTATCTCAATCTCTTTCTGATTTAACCATTTATTTGGCATCTGGATATCCTGATTTTTAAAAAGAACGCTCCTAATGCCTTGCCGCTGTTTTGCAAATAAGACGAATAATTGAGCGATGCAACAAAGCCACATGGCTAGTCAGTTCAAGCAAGTATATGTTTCTTTAGCTTTATTAGACATCTTACTTTATACTTTAAAACGTTAACGAAAGAATCGTAAGGGAGTGTGAATCTGATGAGAAATCAAAAAGGTTTTACCATGATAGAATTGGTGATGGTAATTGTTATTTTAGGTATTTTAGCTGCTGTGGCAATTCCTCGGTTTATCGATTTACAATCCAATGCACAACAAGCTGCTGTTGATGGTATTGCAGGTTCTCTTGCAACAGCAAGTTCAGTGAATTATGCAGGTTGTGCGGCAATGGGTAATGTAGTAACAGCAAATAAATGTATTGCAGTTGCCAAGTGTTCGGATGTTGCTGCTGCATTAACACCTGCGTTGACCTTAGGTACAGCAGGGGCAACGACTGTAGAAGGCACATATAATCTTTTAGCTGATACAGCCGTAGGAGCAAATGGAACAGAAGCAACCTGTACATTGCAAACCAATAAAAGTGGAACAGATTATACAGCAACTTACATGGTAACAGGTGCAGGTCAATAACATCTGAAATTGTGATGTAGCTAAAATAATATAATATTATATTTTTTATTTGATATAGAGAAAAAAATCGATTAAAAGCTAAGGTATGAAAAACGCATCTTCAAAAAGAGCAATGCTTGCGGGTATGTCAGGTACAGCATTGCAATGGTATGACTTTGCTATTTTTGGGTATTTTGCACCAATTATTGCTGAAGTTTATTTTCCAAAAGTGAATCCAACAGCAGCATTGCTCCATGTATTTGCTGTGTTTGCAGTTGGCTATATTTTAGCGCCAATAGGCTCGATGTGTTTTGGCTATATAGGTGACAGGCATGGTCGAAAGTGTGCACTAACCCTAAGTATTATCATTATGGCGCTCTCAACGGCAATGATAGCGCTTATACCTGGCTTTAAGGTCATTGGTATTGCAGCCCCCATCTTGATGACCTTGCTTCGAATCACACAAGGCTTTGTTGCGAGCTCTGAATTTACCGGTTCAGCTGTGTTTCTGGTCGAGCATGCAGCACCAGGCAGAGAAGCCTTTTATGGGAGTTTAACCAGCTCAGCCTACAGTGTGGGGGTGATTATAGCCGGGTTGGTTGCTTCCGGTTTAACGGCGTCTTTTATGCCTGCTTGGGGCTGGCGATTCGGCTTCGGATTGGCCTTAATTGCTGGCTTAGTGGTTTTTTACTTACGCCAAACCGTTTCAGAAACACCGGTTTATCAAAAAATACAATCTCAAGATAAACCAAGATATCCTTTTGTGATGGCGCTTAAAACAGTGCCGTATGCTGTGATTGGTGTGATTGGTTTAGGTGGATTAATCGGCATGATGACGTTTGGAACCTATGTTTTTATAGCAAGCTATTTACATGTTTATTTTTATTTTTCTTTGAGTGAGGCAACATTAATCACCTCAGTTTCTCTTGTTGTGCTTGCCGTGCTTGAGCCGCTCATGGCACTTGTTGCAGATAAGATAGGGTATTTAAAGCAATTGATAATCGGTATAATTGCTATGTTTTGCTTAAGCTATTTTGTGTTTTATTTATTAAGTTCAGGTCAAAGTATTTGGGTTATGGTTGCCATGATTTTAATGTCGGTCTTAATTGCGGTAGCCTTTGCGCCAATGAATGCCTATATGCTGGCCTTATTTCCTGAAAATTGTCGATATAGTGGATTTGGTGTGTCATTTCATATCGGTATTTCATGGATTGGGAGTGCAACGCCTTTGGTTCTCATGTGGCTTGTGAGCCACACTAATAATTTTATAATACCTGCTTATTATTACATGCTGGGGTGCGTGATTGGGTTAGGTTTTTTAGGCTTGTGTGAATACGGTCGACGAAAATCTCATCGATAGACGGCGTTAGTTAGCGCGTCCTGAAGGGCTGGTATTGCGCTCATCAGTTGCACCATTATTTTGATCTTTCACCTCAACGCATTGTCAGACACAGTAACATGTAAAAAGAGGTGCCTAAGCACCCCGTTATCGCGTCACGGTCATCAGCGCTTCCGCTTGTCCCGCAAATTAAGCTTAGTATAAATACGTCAGCTCGCAAAGACGCGAATAAAGTGTTCTATATTTTAACATGTCTGACATTGTGACTAAGTTCCAAAATATGACATTTTTAACGGGTTACAATATGCCGGTGTTTTTTTTATTGGCTCCAACGCTGTTGGCTTTTGCAGACCAAAAAACCATATGTTTGGGTTTAACATATTGGGTTAGATCATCAATGATTTGATGAATAATTTTTTCTTCATCAAAAAATTCAATGATCAGAGGTAAGTGAAGGGATACATCAATTAGACTAGCTGTGTGTTCGCCGCTGTCTCCAAGTCCTCTGATGGCACGAAAGACACTGAACCCAGGTAGTTTGGCGCTGTCTCGTAAATAATCCAGTACATTATCTAAGGTTTCGGTTCCTTCTGTCAGATAAACACGTGCAATGGTAATGTCTGTTGTTTCTAAGCTCATAATTGTCTCCCTCCCCATATGCCTAACCAAACCATGAATAAACAGAGTAGGGTATTTAGCGTGATATTCAAAGTAGCGAGTGCCCATTCGTTATTTTCGAGCAAGTTTACGGTTTCAAGTGAAAAGGTCGAAAATGTTGTAAAGCCCCCCAAAAAACCAGTGAGGATAAGAGGCCTTAAATGATTGGATAAGCCTTCTAGTCTATCCAAGATAAGCACAAAAAATAGGCCCGCCATAAACGAGCCGAGTGTGTTAACTGTTAATGTGCCGTATGGAAAGCCTTGACCAAGCAGCCGGGCCAGGGCATTAGACAAACTAAAACGAGATACTCCGCCAAGCCCTGCACCTATAAAAATAAGCCATGCATCCATATTAATTATTGTCTGAAAAAAGCAATTAGAGCTTATGAGTATAAAGTCTCTATATTGTCATTTCAAACAAGATTAAAATAAAACTATTTGATTGTATAAGCTACACTTTAAGTGAGGTGCTTATATGTATGTTGAATTGGTTCATAAAAACGACGAAGCGGGTTTTATGCGTGAACTACAGTTTCGCATTGTCGCAGAGCGAATATTTGACTCGCCCCTTCATAGATTACCGGATGTAATTAATCTTCTTGTTAAGAAAAGCCTAAGCAGCTATGTGATTCACTTTATTTTAAATGCTTATGGTCGTTTTGATGTTGAGATTAAAAGTGAATATCCAAATATAAGCAATAATCTACTCTCAATGGATCTTCGAAAGAAAGTGGGGCGTTTGCATCGATTATTTTATGAGATGCCGTTAGAAGGGATAGAACGGCTAGATTACGATGACTTTATGCATAATTTATTGGCTTATGAGCCGCGTTATAGGAGCTTAGATGACACCTCGTTATTTGCATATCCTGTGCAATGGCATGGCTTACTAGAAACCTATCAATTTTTACATTCAGAGCAAATTTGTGAAGATGATTTTTATCATTATATCTTGAAAAAAACAGATGAGCAGTGGATAGCGCCCGCAATGAACCATAAGCCATGCCCGTTTGATAAACCTGATTTTCTAGATACGCAAGTGATATCAGGGTTTGATAAATTTTTTCTTTGTTTAAATTATCGTCCCATTGGAGACTCTCCATTTCATATGATGATTGTGCCTTATCAACACGAGACAGATTTAATCTCTATGCCGCCAGCGTATTTGTTTGAGTTAGAGGCATTACTAAGAGCAACGCTAAGTCTTTGGTCTGGTCAGCGGGATGATTTATTTATTTATATGCAAAAACATGCGCAATCAGGTATGACGGTTCCACATATGCATATTCATATTTTATTTCCATCAACAAATCCGCTTTTTCGAGAAGATATTATTCAGCAATTACGCTATTTTGCATCGTTACTAGGTGGGCATGAAGAAGAAGCGCATGCATTAGCACGCGCGCCGTTATCGCCAAAGACCATGAAGCGAAAAATTTGTCGTTTTGGTAGCGTAATTAAAAAACAATTTGCACGTGAATTTAAAATTCAACAGCAGCAATATGCGCAACTCAAGTTTAGTCGAGTCCATCCTGTTTACTTTAGACGGTCTCTTCGAAAAAATATGAAGCGTTCAAAGTAACAAGTATTAATCGATTTGTGTTACTATATTTAAACAGTGATTGATTTAATATTTAGTTTATGGAGCATTAAATGAGCGAAGTAACACACCACACCCCTTCTTCAGCTCCCCCAATGGTGCTAACAAAAGCAGCACAAAAACATGTTTTAAGCTATTTAGATAAAACGCCTGAAAGCAAGGGTATTCGATTCTCAGTTAAAAAAACAGGCTGCTCAGGCTTGTCTTATGTGATTGAATATATTGATACGTTTCACCCAGAAGATATTATTTTACCGCTAAGTGAAAAGTATATGATTTGCTTGGATAAAAAAGGATATCCTTTTTTAAGAGGAACAGAAGTAGACTATGTCAAAGAAGGATTAAATTTTCAGTTTATATTTCGGAACCCTAATCAAACAGGACAATGCGGTTGTGGTGAGAGTTTCACTGTAAGTTAACCCCAAAAAAAACAAAAAAAACACTGTTTATGATTAAATCAATGTTTACAGTCTTTGGGGTATCTGATATCATAAGGCCCAGAAACGTGGCTAACCTAAGAGCGCTTAGGTTTTCTGTGTCAATTTTTTTAGTTTTTGTTTTTATTTTTATTGATTGGAGAGAGAAATGAGTGTGGTATCTGAGGAAGTTCGGCTTCAACAAGATGGATTGGCAGAGCATGTAATGCGTGCTGTAAAATCATATTTAGCAACAACAAGCACAAAAGATGCAAGTTTGAATTTGTATCAGCTTATTATTGAAGAAGTAGAAGCGCCATTATTCCGCACTGTGATGGAAATGACACGTTATAATCAGTCACGTGCTGCTCGTGTACTGGGCGTTAGCCGTGGAACATTACGCACCAAATTAAAGCGTTATTTTGATGAGGAATTCATCGGTACACGTGAAGAATAAATTGCTTTTATGGTATTTTGGTCGACAGATACGCAAAATTTCGTTATGATTGCCGGCGAAGTCGGTCAGGCAACCGCTCTTTGTGTATGCAAAGGGAGGAAAGTCCGGGCTCCAAAGAGCAGAGTGCCAGGTAACACCTGGGAGGCGTGAGCCTATGGATAGTGCCACAGAAAATATACCGCCTATCAATTCAAGCCCTTAGGGGCTTGTTTGTTTAGGTAAGGGTGAAAAGGTGCGGTAAGAGCGCACCGCGCGGCTGGCAACAGGCGTGGCAGGGAAAACCCCACTCGGAGCAAGGCCAAATAGAAATCGAATGGTTTAATCACCATGACGCACGGCTCGTGCGCGATTTGGGTAGGCTGCTTGAGGCAAGTGGCGATGCTTGTCCCAGATGAATGGTTGTCCACGACAGAACCCGGCTTATCGACCGACTTTTATGTTTTTTTCAAGTGTTTTAGTAGTGCCGAGGCGGCAAGTTGTTCTGCCTTTTTTCGTGTTGCACTGCTTCTTTTTTCAGACAAATCCAATGAACTAATTGTGCATGACACGTGAAATGTTTGCGCGTGCGGCGCACCTTCTGTTTGCACGAGTGCATACGTTGCAAGTGGAATATGATGTGCATGAAGATACTCTTGTAATTCAGTTTTTGAATCTTTTGCTGACGCTTGTTTTGCATGATGGTGTTCAATGCGTGAGTGATATACATGTAATATCACAAGCTCCGCGGCTTGATATCCGCCATCAAGAAAAACAGCACCAAAAATAGCTTCTAGTGCATCGGCAAGAATTGACGCGCGCTCAGCGCCGCCGTTTTTAATTTCCCCTGGCCCAAGGTGCAATATCTCACCAAGATTTAGCTCTTTAGCTATGACAGCCAAGGTATCGCCTTTGACGAGCTCAGCGCGTAGAGGACTTAATTCGCCTTCTTTTAGGCTGGGATAGCGTTTAAATAATAGGTTAGCAATAACCAGGCTTAAAACAGCGTCACCTACAAATTCAAGTCGTTCATTATGCGGCGTACCGGCACTACGATGTGTGAGGGCTTGTTTTAGATATGCTTCTGATTGAAACACATACCCAAGACGTACGCTAAGCGTTGTGTTTTTTTCATGTGTCATGTAAAAATCTCTGTAATCTAGTGAAGCAGGTGCCCGATGTTTTCCCATCGAATCGCATGTTTTTTATGGTTCCAACTCATCCAAACTAAAAATGCTTGTCCACGCAGGTTTTCTTCTGGTAAATAGCCCCAGTATCGGCTGTCGGCACTATCGTCTCGATTATCTCCAAGCATAAAATAGTGGCCTTTGGGCACGGTGATGTCAAAATCAACTGCGGACTCTTTCGGGTTGATGTAAATATTATGTTTGACGCCATTTAAGTTTTCTTGATATTTAGCAACGGTTCTTCCTGAGCTTTCATCAACGGTATATTCAATAAATTGCTGCGGCATTAATTTATTATTAATTATTAATTTTTTATCATGATATGAAATTACATCACCCGGCACACCAATCACGCGTTTAATATAATCGAGAGAAGGCTTAGGTGGCCATCTAAACACTGCAATATCGCCTGTTTTAGGGTTTTTAATGGGAAGTATTTTTGTTTCTAACACCGGCAGATGTAAACCATAGGCAAATTTATTAACGGCTACAAAATCGCCTACTTGTAGTGTGGGTTCCAATGATCCGGAAGGAATACGAAACGGTTCAATAATAAATGAACGAAGTAATAAGACAATAAGAAAAACAGGAAAAAAAGCACGAGCATGCTCAACCAGTTTAGGCTCTGCCGCTGATTCTGTTCGGTTCTTAGCCCAAAAACATCTATCAATTAATACGATAAACCCACTTAAAGCTGTAAGTATCACGAGTAATAAAGCAAAGCTCATGGTTAATCTCCAGGATATCTATTATTTTTTTCGTTCAGAGCGAAAAACAGCCATAAAAGCTTCTTGTGGAATTTCGACGTGTCCGATTTGCTTCATGCGCTTTTTTCCTGCTTTTTGTTTTTCAAGCAATTTTTTCTTACGCGAAATATCACCGCCATAGCATTTGGCCGTAACATTTTTACGAAGTGCTTTAACCGATTGACGAGCAATAATTTGATTGCCAATGGCCGCTTGAATCGCAACATCGAACATTTGACGTGGAATAATCTCTCGCATGCGATCGGTTAAAGCGCGGCCTTTACTTTGTGCATTATCACGGTGCACGATGAGTGCTAACGCATCTACTTTTTCGCTGTTAATTAAAATATCCATACGCACTAAATTAGCAGCTTCAAAACGTAAAAAATTATAATCCAACGATGCATAGCCGCGGCTGGCGGATTTAATGCGGTCAAAAAAATCGGATACGACTTCACTCATAGGCAAGTCATAAGTAACAGAAATTTGGCGGCCACTATAGGTCATATTCACTTGGACGCCGCGTCGCTCAACACATAAACTAATAATAGGGCCTAAATGTGCCTCAGGGACTAAAATATTAGCACGTACGATAGGCTCCAATAATTGATCAATCGTTTGAACGGGTGGGAGCCGAGACGGATTATCAATCATGACGGTTTGACCTTTTGTTGTGGTAATTTGATACACAACAGTCGGTGCGGTTGAAATTAAATCGAGATTATATTCACGCTCGAGTCGCTCTTGAATGATTTCCATGTGCAGCATGCCAAGAAAGCCACAGCGAAAGCCAAACCCGAGTGCGTCTGATGATTCTGGCTCATAAAATAAAGAGGCATCGTTTAAGCTTAATTTGGCGAGCGCATCACGAAAGGCTTCGAATGTATCGGATTGAATCGGAAATAAGCCAGCATAGACTTGGGGCTTAACACGCTGAAACCCAGGCAGAGGCGATGCGGCAGGGGTCTTGTCTAGTGTTAGCGTATCACCAACAGGTGCGCCTTGAATGTCTTTGATGCCTGCAACAACATATCCCACTTCACCTGCATGTAGTATATTGGTTGGGGTGCGTTTAGGGGTAAAAATACCCAGTTGGTCGACTTCATAGCTTCGTCCGGTAGACATAACACGCATTTTTTGGCCTTTCTTAAATGTGCCGTTAACAATACGAACGAGTGAAATAACGCCTAAATAGCTATCAAACCAAGAGTCAATAATTAACGCTTCAAGCGGGGCATCTACATCGCCTTCAGGAGCAGGAATTTCAGCGACGAGTGCTTCGAGTACGTCCTCAACACCAAGGCCTGTTTTAGCACTGGTATGAATGGCGCCTGTTGCATCAATGCCAATAATATCTTCAATTTCAGCACAGACTGCATCAGGATCCGCTTGTGGAAGGTCAATTTTATTCAGGATAGGAAGTACGGTCAGTGATTGGTCGATGGCCGTGTAGCAGACTGCAACCGTTTGCGCTTCAACCCCTTGGGCTGCATCTACAACAAGCAGCGCGCCTTCACAAGCAGCAAGGCTTCGAGATACTTCATAGCTAAAATCAACATGTCCTGGAGTATCAATAAAGTTGAGTAAATAGGTTTTGCCATTTTTGGCATCATAGTTGAGAGATACACTTTGGGCTTTGATGGTGATGCCGCGTTCGCGTTCAATATCCATAGAATCAAGAACTTGCGCACCCATTTCACGCTCGCTTAAACCACCACAGTGCTGGATAAATCGGTCGGCCAGTGTAGATTTTCCATGATCGATGTGTGCAATGATCGAAAAATTACGAATTAAACTTAAATCAGTCACTAATTAAATACTCAATAACAAATATTGCATTTTAGCTTAAATTGCTTGCTTCAGATAGTGTGTGATGAATCTGTTGATGTCTATTCTTAACAATTAAGTCATATATAGTTAAACTATATAAATCACTGGGGCAAAAAGGAATAAAAAGAGATGAAAAGATATGCTCAAATAACACTGTTTGTTAGTGCGTTTTTATGTATAGGATTATTACATGCAGATGCGGCGTTATTAAAGAAAAAATCAGCACAGGTGTTTATACAAAACATGGTGGACAAACATGGCTTTAAGCGTGAGGCTGTTGTTGAGGCACTTAAAAAGTCTGAGTTTAAGCCACGTATTATTGAACTGATGAACACACCTTATGAAAAAAAATCATGGGATGTGTATCAGGCTATTTTTTTGACCCAGAAAAAACTCGAGGGTGGTCTTAAATTTTGGCATGATAACCAAGAGAGCTTAGCTGAAGCAGAGAAAAAATATGGTGTTCCAGCCTCAGTGATTGTTGCAATCTTAGGGGTTGAGACACTGTATGGTGAAAAGCAAGGGACATATCGCGTGCTTGATGCACTGAGTACGATTGCTTTTTATTATCCTAAGAGAGGCGCATATTTTACACGTGAGCTGGAAGAGTATTTACTCTTATGTCGAGCGCATCAAGTGCCTGTGACAGAATATACGGGCTCTTATGCGGGCGCTATTGGTCAGCCACAATTTATGCCGAGTAGTTATCGAATGTATGCGGTTGATTTTAAAAAAACGGGGAACAATACGCATCCCGACTTAGTGCGTGAAAACAAAGATTCGATTGCAAGTATTGCTAACTACTTTAAACGCCATGGCTGGGTGTTAGGAGAAGATGTGGCTGAACCGGTTAAGCTAAAAGGCAAACAATATAAAACACTTAAAACCAATACGAGAAAAGCAAATTATACGTATTCGTATTTGCTTAAATCAGGTGTGGAGCCGACAGCTGCTTTAAAAAAACCACCGAATAGAGCAGGGTTAATTGCTTTAGATATGAAAGATGACAGTCATGTTTATTGGCTTGCGTTCCCTAATTTTTATGTCACGATGCGATATAATACGAGCCCTCAATATGCACTGGTGGTGCATTTGCTGTCTCAGCAACTAAAAGAGCGATTTGAGGCGGAGAAAACGTGAGTACTTGCTTCATATTTTTTGATGCTGTGGCCTATACACCAGATATGAATGCGCCTGAGTTATTGTGGGCTGTACGATTAGATGAAGCGGGTGAGGTCGATAGGGCGCTGTCAGAGCATACGCTAGAAGCGATTAAACAAATGCAAATTGGGGCATACACAGTGGTTGTGTTGCCCGCTGCAGTTGCGAGTATTCATTTGTTGAATTTGCCTAAACTCAGTATGAGAAAAGCACGTGAAGCAATTCCTTATGCGTTGGAAGAAGCGCTTGCAGAGCCAGTACAAGACGTGCATGTTGCACTTGAGCGTGATGAAGATGATTCATTACATTATCGCGCCGTGGCTTTAAATAAATTACGTTTTAGCAGCTGGATGCGTGCGTTAGGGGAGGTAGGCTTAGTGTTTGATGCCATGACGTTGGATTGGTTTGCGCTAGCGCCAGGCGAGGTGTGTGCTACAGACAAAGTGCTGCTGGTTCGTGACGCGGCTTCAGAACATGCTCTTAATGGTGCACTGAGTGCTTCTATTGCATCACAATATATGCAAGAAAAAACAACGCAGATAGTCTCAGGATTTTTATTTGATGATAGTTTGGTTGCATTGCAACAGCCTAAATTAACTAAATTAACGGCCGGCTCGTATCGGTTATTTATTGCAACACGTTTGTTAGGTCAATCTTATTTAAACCTTTGCCAGGGTGATTTTCAGCAAAAAGCACAGCGTCAAGCGCGCTTGCACTGGCCTGTTTTATGCGGTGGTTTGCTTGGCGTATGGTTTTTTAGTGTATTAGCATGGAATGCTTTTTTACTACATCAACTTCACAGTAAGCAAAGGGTAGTGGATAGCGATATTCAGGTGATTTATCACGATTTTTTTCCAGAAGCAACGCACGTTATTAGCCCTCGTTTTCGTATTGAAAAATTACTTGAAGCAAATACATCGGATATACAATCGCCATTTTGGCTTTTGTTCAATAAGCTTTCTAACGTATTTTTAAATCATTCATTAGGCGTGGAGCGATTTGAATTTCGCGATCAAGTGATTGTGGTGTATTTGGTTGCTGAAAATTTTGCCGTACTCGAAGCCTTTGAGCGCGCATTAAAAAAGCAGAATATCCAGTTGAAACAAATCAAGGCTTCAGCACGAGATAATCAGGTTACTTCAACGTTGGAGCTACAATTATGAAGGCATGGTTGTTTCAGTTATGGAATGGTTTGAATGCACGCGATCGCAAGGTCGCTTCTTTAGGTCTGATCAGTATTTTTTTATATTTGAGTTATGCCGTATATTCTCCTTTGAAGCAGACCGTGTTGGAGAATACAAAAATATTATCTGAGAAAAAAGCATTACTTGTTTGGATGAAAGCGGCAAAGACACAATCTGTCGTTACGCCACAGAACAAAAAGTCGGTTCAACTCGATGGCTCCAAAGGACTCACTGTTTTTTCAGAGGCTTTAGCTCAAGCATCTTTTCATAATTTGCCTTATCAATTAGAGCAAATAGAAGAGGGGACATTGCATCTATCGTTTGATTCCGTGCCATATAATGCATTTTTAAGTTGGTTATGGTCGATAGGGCAGCGCTATACCATGGTGATAACGCAGTTGAATGTTGAAAAAACAGATATCCCAGGTTTGGTTAAGGCGACGATTTTAGTTGCTTTGTAGCGGCTGGATTGCATTTTTATTGCTTTAATTTTATTTATTTTATAAAATTGACTAGAAAGCTTCCTAAAAAGTGTTAGAATAGCTCGGGTATATATTGAGGATATAAAAATGACAGATAAAGTTAATGGTACAGTAAAATGGTTTAACGAAGGTAAAGGGTTTGGTTTCATTGAAAGTGATGGCACAGATTATTTCGTGCATTTCAGTGCTATTCAAGGCTCTGGCTTTAAAACACTGACCGAAGGGGCAAGTGTTGTATTTAAAGCGGGCAAAGGACAGAAAGGACCACAGGCTGAAGAAGTCGAAGTGGTTTAATCGTCTACGTTACATTAAAGGTGTTTTCTTGTTTAGAGAAAACACCTTTATTTTTTTGAATTTCCGAATTATTCCCCAGCAGTACTTTGAACACTTCCCCACGTTTTAATTTTTGCATTTGTTTTTAAATGATCCGGTAATTTATTCATCGCTTTTTGAGCTGATTCGTAACTGCTATACGTTCCGTATACACCACGATAATACTTTTCACCACCTCGGTGATATTTCACTTCAGCACGGCGTGCGTCTTTAGGTGCTTTTTGTAGCGTACTTGCAACCTCGGATGCTTTTTCACTGTCATCGAGCTGAATGGTGTAGTTTTGAGGGTTTTGACGGCCAACCCAAGATCTTTCACGATCCTGAAACGATGCAGGTGCACTTTCAGAACTGACATGATAACTTTCAGGTACGGTCACAACGCGCTCACGAGCACCTGGCTTGTAAGTATTTCCAGAGGTGTTATCGTATCCATCAGGATAAAGAGGAGCTGTGGCAGTGTACTCTGACTGGCCAAAGCTGTAGGGTGAATAATAACTGGCTTCACCATTTGGTTTCATCATGCCACAGGCAGATAAACTTAAGGTACAAATTAATAATCCAACTTTATTCGTTTTCATGATTTCGCCCTTTTTTTATTCTTCTATTGAGGTTATCTGCAATAGTTCAATAAACTTAAGCAAATTAAGCTATTTTTTTCAGGAGAGTTTGAATGTGGACTGAACGTCGCTCAGGGAAAAGTCATCAACGTGGAGAGCAAGACAAGCGAGGATCTTACGAGCGAGATAGGACACGCGTGATTCATTGTCCGGCGTTTCGACGCTTACAACGTAAAACACAAATTCTAGGAACAGATGAAGGTGACTTTCATCGTACGCGCTTAACGCATTCATTAGAGGTCTCATCGATTGGATGTAGTTTGGTTCGGCGATTAAGCAGTAACCCAATTAATCCTGAGTATGTTGATTTATTGCCGAATGAAGATCTAATTAATGTCATTTGCCTATTACATGATATTGGACACCCACCGTTTGGGCATGGTGGTGAAGTAGCACTGAATTATATGATGCATCGGCATGGTGGGTTTGAAGGGAATGGGCAAACACTTCGGTTATTAACCAAGCTTGAAAATAGCTATGGTGATTTTGGTTTGGATTTAACACGTCGTGCACTTCTTGGTATTTTAAAATATCCAGTTAGCCATGAGCGTGTCCTGGCGTCGATCATGCCGGCTGAAAGAAGTGTGCCGCATGAGACCATACGAATCAATGACTGGTTACCCCCTAAAGCTTACTTTAAAACGGAAGAATCGGAAGTTGATTGGCTTATTCAAGCGTTACCTGACGAAGATAAAGTTTTATTTCAATCATTAGAGAAAATGCCGAAAGATAAACAGCACGGCACTTCAAAATACTGTAGTTTAGATTGCTCTATTATGAATATTGCAGATGATGTGGCTTATGGTGTACATGACTTAGAAGATGCGATTCAATTGCGCTTGATAGGACGTGCTGCACTTGATACGCCTGATTTTCGAGCCTTACTGGCTGAAACAGCACTTGATAAACGTCCCTTACCGTTACTTGATGCTTTATTTGATGACGCTATTTTTGTGAGAAAGCAAGCCATTGGAGAAATGGTTAATTATTTTGTGACGTCGACAGAAATTAAAGTAGTGGATAATAGATTCCAAACCGGGTTACTTAAATATAATGCAGAGCTATTGCCTGAAGCAAAAGCGTTACTGTGTGCATTAATTAATTGTATTTATAAGCATGTTATTGATTCGCAAGAGGCGCGAACGTTTGAATATGGTGGGCAAACGGTTGTGTTGCGATTGTTTGATGCAATTAATTCAAATCCGATGGGTTTATTGAATTTAAAAAACAGAGTATCATTTGATGGTTCAGCTGATGAGGCATCTGCTCGACGGGTCATATGTGATGCGATTGCTAATATGACAGATGAATCTGCTTATCGTATGCATGGGCGTTTGTTTGGATTTAATAATCGAACAATTTTCGAACGTTTGTAATACACCAAAAGATGGCGTCCCCAAGGGGAGTCGAACCCCTGTTACCGCCGTGAAAGGGCGGTGTCCTAGGCCTCTAGACGATGGGGACCTAAGTCTGTTGTTTCTTAGTTAGAATAGCATAAAAAACTATTCTGGTGGAGCTAGGCGGGATCGAACCGCCGACCTCTTGCATGCCATGCAAGCGCTCTCCCAGCTGAGCTATAACCCCTTGAAGAGCGAACGCAAGTTTAAAGGAGACGGGGTTTCTCTGTCAAGCAGATTTATGTGTTTTATGTTAAAAAATTGGTGTTTATTATTTTTGTAATATAAATACTTGGGATGAGCGCTTGAGTAGCTCATGCAATAAATTACGAAGTGGTGTTGTGTCCTGCGTAAATATATCTAAAGCAGCTTCTGTTTTTTTAAAATGAATTTGAATCATTTGCTGCAAGGCTTTTTCTGTGTAGCAGTTAGCAAACGTTGATTTATTGTTTTCTTTATCTGAAGCACGGTTTTTCCCAAGGCCTTCCGTTGGGCCGTAGGCATCAAGATAATCATCTTGCATTTGAAAAGCGAGCCCAAAGTGAGTTGCAAATAAACGTAGAGCATTGGCAGCTTCAGGGAGAGGGTCGCCTGCAGCCAGTACCATGTTAATGCAGACAAGCATGAGATGAGTGGTCTTTAAGTCATGAATTTGTGACAGCATGGTTTCTGTAACCTGTTGGTTTGACAGTTCGGATAAGTCGAGACTCTGACCGCTAACCATGCCTGATGGACCACATGCTTTAACAAGCTCATGGGTTACTGTGAGCACTTTAGGTGTTGATAAAGTATGTGGGAGTTGGGTAAGTAATACATCAATAGCGAGTGCCTGCAGGCCATCTCCGACGAGGATTGCCGTTGCTTCATCAAATGCACGATGGCAACTGGGTTTGCCACGACGCATGTCGTCATTATCCATCGAGGGTAAATCATCATGCACCAATGAGTAAGAATGTATAAGCTCAATGGCAATGGCAATGCTGTCTAATGTGCTGTTTGGGATATGAAGTAATTCGCCTGCAAGATAAACCAGGCGGGGCCGTAAACGTTTACCGCCAGGAAACAGGGCATATAGCATGGCTTGTTGAATACGCTCTGCAGGAATGGGGGTATTCTGAATGACATCGCGTAAACGTTGCTCTAAACGCGTTATGTTTTCAGCTTGATTAGGCATTATTACGACTCTCCCTTGGTTGTATCTTGATTAATAAGCTGATTAATTTTTTGCTCGGCATCTGTGAGGAGTGTCTGGCATGCGCGTGT
The DNA here is from genome assembly GCA_022600515.1 of Gammaproteobacteria bacterium. Lineage (GTDB taxonomy): Bacteria > Pseudomonadota > Gammaproteobacteria > Legionellales > Legionellaceae > JAALKW01. The sequence continues at coordinate 6,010 of JAHZKG010000059.1, read as the reverse complement.
TAGTCCAATGCCTTTTTCAAACTGTTTTAATGCGTCATCAAGTGAGGCATCTCCTTTTTCAAGTGCTGAAACGACCTGCTCAAGTGCTTGAATGGATTGTTCAAACTGGATAGGTTTGCTCATAAATAAATGCTTTAAGTTATCAGGTAGATAAGCTGTTATTATACTGTTTTGTTTTTAACGTGCAATTCAACTGATTAAATTCTTATGAAAGTAAAAACAAGGTATATTTGTAATCAATGTGCAGCAGTTTCTTCTCAATGGGCGGGGCAGTGCATGCAATGCAATGCTTGGAATGCGATTGCAGAAGAAGGCAGTATTCCTCCCAGTGCTGCTGGCCGACAACGCATGAGTCATTATGCCAATCAGCGTTCACAGGTTACAGCGCTTGATGCGGTGACCATCGAAAAAACAACGCGAATGGATTTAGGGTTGTCAGAGCTGAATCGTGTACTTGGAGGCGGGCTTGTTGATGGCTCCGTGGTGCTATTAGGCGGTGATCCTGGCATTGGGAAATCCACCGTGCTGCTGCAAGCAATGGCGCATTTATCACATGAGTATCCTGTTCTATATGTCACCGGCGAGGAGTCTTTACAACAAGTCGCCATGCGGGCAAAGCGCTTACAATTGCCAACAGAAGGCTTGCAATTACTCGCGGAAACACAAGTTGAGATTATTTTATCACATACGAAAACGATTAAGCCTCGAGTGATAGTTATTGATTCAGTCCAAACCATATTTACAGAAGCGGTGAACTCAGCCCCTGGTGGGGTTGGACAAGTACGTGAAGCAACGGCGCTTTTGGTTCGTTTTGCAAAAATGACGCAGACCGCTATTTTTTTAGTGGGGCATGTGACCAAAGATGGCTCCCTTGCAGGTCCACGTGTGCTTGAGCACATGGTTGATAGTGTACTTTATTTTGAAGGTCAAGCAGATAACCGTTTTCGTGTGATTCGGGCGATTAAAAACCGTTTTGGGGCCGCCAATGAACTCGGTGTTTTTGCAATGACAGATAAAGGCTTAAAAGAAGTTGCTAATCCATCAGCTATTTTTTTGTCTCGTACGTTTGAGCCGACACCAGGCAATGCCGTGATGGTGACCTGGGAAGGCACACGTCCCATGCTTGTTGATATTCAAGCGTTAGTTGATGAATCACATGGTGGGCAAGCACGTCGTGTGACAGCAGGACTTGAGCATAATCGCTTGGCTATTTTATTGGCTGTATTACATCGTCATGGCGGGATTGTGACGTTTGATCAAGATGTATTTATCAATGTAGTTGGTGGCATTAAAGTGGCGGATACAGGGAGTGACTTGGCGTTGCTAGCCGCTGTTGTGTCGAGTTTACGTGATCGTATTTTTGATAAAGATACCGTGATTTTTGGAGAAGTCGGGCTTGCTGGTGAAATTAGGCCAGTTCAAAGCGGCCAAGAAAGGCTCCGTGAAGCTGAAAAACATGGATTTAAACGTGCGATTATTCCACAGGGAAACGCACCTAAGCAGGCTATGGCTATAGAGATTGAGCCGGTTAAATCTATTCAAGATGTGCTGCGTTTTATCTAGTGAGTATGATGCTTTGATGTTAAACTTTGCCGGGTTTTAATTAATCATTAATTTAAGATTTACCGTTTTATGTTTGTATAAGGAGTTTCAGTTATGAGGTTTTTTGTTGCAGCTGTGTTATTAGCACACAGTCTTATTGGTTTTTCTGCTGAAGAGCAATCAGTGCATGTAGAAAAAAACTTAGCAAAATCTAGTCTTACTTATAACGTTACGCCAGCGGTACGAGAAGTACTGCCTATAAATAAAGGAAGCAGTAGTTATGAAAACGAAGTGTTTGTTTATACTTCTAGTATTCCTTATGGTCGGTCTGTATCGGTTAGATGTCAGGTTATATTAAAATATGATTATAGAACACAGTTTAGCTTTTATGTTGCACCACGTTCAGGTGAGTTTGGCTCGATAGAGCAACGGCTCTATTTTGGAAAGGCTAACGTATCAGTTGAAGAGGTTGGCTCGAAAGTGTATACAAATCATCATATGTTTTCTGACACAGATAATAAAACAAGTGTTTTCTATATTAATCGCGTTAAATCAAGCAATTTAGCGATTGTTATTGATGTAAGTAATCTTCCAAAAGAAACGCAAGTGGTATGTGATTTTTAAATTATTACGTAGCGGCTTTATACTTGATAGTCCGTTTGATGATGAGGTAACGAAAATCTAGGGCGTGTCATTAATTAAAAGTGTGAATTCCCCCTGGCGCCTGGACCACCGGGCTTGTCCGGGTGGTCCAGGCAAGTTTAAAAGTTCAACAAAGTTGCTTTCATTTCAAAAAGACTTATCCGGTCCTTTTTATTAATAGGTTTGCAGGATGCACAGATATGCTTTAAGGAATAATCAATGGGAGCGGATTGAAAATATTCAGTAGGTGTTACTGCTAAAAATAACCGTTCTTTTGTAGAGGCAGTGTTATATCGATATAGAGCTGGTATAGCATGGCGTGATTTACCCGAGCGGTTTGGAGATTTTCGAGTGATTCATACAAGGCATAACTCGTTGGTATAAAACTGGTGTCTGGGAACAGGTTGTCAAGTTATTATCAGAAGTGCAGGTAATGAATATGCAATGATTGATTCAACAATTGTTTGTACCCACCAACAGAGTGCAGGCGCCCAAAAAAAGAAGGTGAAGACCAATCTATTGGCCGCAGCAAAGGAGGGTTAAGCACTAAAATTCATGCTATTTGTGATGCACTTGGTAATCCTACTGCATTTCATCTTACAGCAGGTCAGTTACATGATCTTAAAGGAGCTGACGTATTAATTGAGCAAATAGAAGCTGAGGCTTTACTTGCCGATAAAGCTTATGATGCTGATGATCGGGTTTTAAGTAAATTAAAAGCGAAAAATTGTGTGGCTGTTATTCCTTGTAAATCTAATCGTCAACAGCAGCGTCGATATGATCGCGTGTGGTATGAAGCTCGCCATCTCATTGAAAATTTTTTCGAAAAATTAACACAATATAGAGCTATAGCAACAAGGTATGACAAAACAGCTCGAAATTTTCTTGGTGGAATCTACCTGGCAGCATCGGTTATTTGGCTTACCTAATTATACTTTCCTGGAGCACCCGGACAAGCCGGGTGGTCCAGGCGCCGGGGGGGGAATTCATACTTTTAATTGATGACACGCCCTAGCAAGTGCCATTCCAGAATCTAAACTCCAGGTTGAATTGAAACCAAATCGACGGAGTGTTTTAACGGTTTGTAAACTGCGCTCGCCTGTTCCACAAATAACTCAAATTTTATGATTTAAGTGTTTTGAGGTTAAACCATCGTTTATGAAATTTACAAGTTTTGCTAGTGGTATATTCATCAGTGTTTCTTCGAGCATTCTCGAATACCAGTCTTTGTGTAAAGTAAATGCTTGTTGTTCTGATACATTAATAACTAGCAACGACTTGAAGGCCTATTGACATCATTTCCTGTTCGGGATAAATTGCTTCAAAAATAAAAAAATAGGCTACGTCTCATGGTTTTTAAAAAACAATGCTTAGGTGTATTAGCAGCTCTAATCTTCTTTTCAAACTCGCCATCAGCTGGCAATATCGGATTAGAGGAGAAGACCTCCTCACATTGGTTTTTTTCTGCTGCTTCAGGACCTGTTTGGACCAACGCAGGTGAAGATCAGACTATTTCTGTTCTCCCATCAGCTCCCAATAGATATGTTGCGAACCGTAATACCAGAACTTTGATTGCAAGTGAGATTTTTTTCGGTTACCAATCCAATATGTTGTCGAATTATTTTGGTCAGCTTGGGGTCTCCTATGCTTTCACTGATCTCATAAAATTCTCAGGGAATATATGGGAAAATTCAGACCCCAAATCAAATCACTATGCTTATCGATATGAGGCTATGTACACTCACATCAATATCAAAGGAAAGCTCTACAAACAATGGACTGAAACTTTTGCACCCTATCTTGGTGCAAGTCTAGGTGTTGGTTTCAATCGGACTGATCATTTTTACGCAAATTCTCATATTCCAGGAAAAGAGCCCATGCAACCCTTTATGAATCGTAGTCTCTACGATGCATTTACTTATACTTTTGAAGCAGGTTTTCAAAAAACAATTAATAGCAACCTATTCGGCGGCATCGGATATCAATTTGCCGACTGGGGTAAAAACTCTTTCAACCCAGGTTCTGACTCGAATCCAATTTTGGCCTATAAAACTCAACATTTCTATACCAATGGATTGCAATTATCTTTGACTTACATAAGATAGGTGTTTTGTCGATAGCTTCTAGCTTGAAATTTATTCGTTTTGTCAATTATTAGTTAAAGACATCATTTCATTACCCGTAGCTACGCCATGGGTTGCTTGGCCTGCCAAGGTAACGTTAGGTTGTCGCTTGAGGGCAAGCAGATAAAAACTCTGCGCTACTACCCGTATTATTTCCAATTAATACAACGGTAGGTAACGTAATTCCACCGATGGGATAGGTTTTTTTATAACTAAATGCTTCAATACCGCTGTATCGAAATGTTTTCCCATCAAAGTTTTTATTATAGTGAATTAAATTTAAAATGACCCAGCTACGTAATGCGACTTGTCCGCGTTATCCAGGGAATTTTTAGCATGAAACTGGATGCCTCGTATCAAACGAGGTACGTAGGCGGTGACTCCTAAGGTCATTTTAAATTTAATCACTCACCTTACGCACGGGACTCGCTAACAATTCATATTTTTTAACTCCTGCATTGCGATCTGATTCGCCCGTATGACCAATTTATATTTTATAGCAAAGTGATTTAGTCCTGTTTTGAATTTCAGCATTTCAAGCTTGCAGTAGGCAATCATGGAGGCGTACACATGATTGCATTGAGTTTTTACTTTCTTGGGTGGTGATTTTTCTAAGCTAGCATTTTGCTTAATTGATTTGTGAAACTCTTCAATTCGCCACCGTTTTTGGTAGACTTCATAAAGACGTTCGGCAGAACAGTGCATGTCATTAGAGACCAGATAAAGTGTACCCGTGGTTCCGTTTTCGTTTTTGAAAACCTTCTTGAGTAGCTGCACGGGAAAAGCGAGGCCTTTCAGCCAGACTTTGTGAACTACATCTTCTTCTAGCTCAAGTGAGCGCACTTGTTGATGCTGATCGTTGTCGCATTGCAATCAAAATAAACGTTATTTGCTTTATGCTGTATTTCTTTTTCTTTTTTATTTGAATTTCCCATGCTAAAAATCTCCAATCGAGCTTATGCTACCTGTTAATTTGTTGTGATTAGTATTTCATTCTAGGATCAAAATAATATTATAAATTATAAAAGATAATTTGCTGGGTCTTGAAGAAAACAGGTGCCTCAAAGACCAGTTGATTTGTACCTATGTTAGGCTGGATGATTGCATCAATGAGATAGCCACGTAAATCCCCGTTGCTTTCAATGATTATTTTGTTGCGTTTTTTTTAGGGTGCCAGATTCTAAAAAAGAAATCAAAGCATGTGTCCAAGAACCTACGGTAAACGCATCTAAATTTGTTCTTAATACACAATAAAAATTTAGATGCGTTTACCGTGCAATATTCCTGGTTAAAATAACACTTATTCGATACGATATTGAATGTGGTGAAATTATCTGTTTTTTTTCAAGTAAGTTACGTTGATTTATAAGGATGTTTTGTAATGGAAGAAGCTCATTTTTTATTAGTTTATTATTGCGATCCTTTAGGATTATTGACGATTCAAGATGGTGTAAAAAATTTACAACAATTATCCGAGCATAACATTTCTTTACTTAACCTCTACCCTCTAGTAAAAATACCTTCCCATATCAATTTAAATGATTTTGATGGCATTGTAATTGATAGTACATTGACATATTTCCCAAGCACTTTAAACGCACTAGATAGTGAAATATCACTGAAGTTGGAACACTATGCTGGCGTTAAGGTGTTATTAAAACAAGATGAACATATTCGTACACATGAAACAGCTCGTATTATTG
>JAHZKG010000058.1 GCA_022600515.1 Gammaproteobacteria bacterium | reverse complement strand
TTGGGAGCAGGATGTCGGGAGTTCGAATCTCTCCACCCCGACCAATTTAAAATGAGCGCCCGTAGCTCATCCGGATAGAGCATCGGCCTTCTAAGCCGAGGGTAGCAGGTTCGAGTCCTGCCGGGCGTACCAAACGTCAAGCACTTGTGATATGACTAGAGTGTAAAAGCTTAGATAAAAATAGAATGAATTGTTATGGTGGGCGTAGCTCAGTTGGTAGAGCCCCGGGTTGTGATCCCGGTGGTCGTGGGTTCGAGCCCCATCGTTCACCCCATTAAATTCACTCTTTCTTTAGTTAACCCCTTTACAAGATGCCTCATCCTGTTTGATAATCCACATCTGTTTGCGAGAGTGGCGGAATTGGTAGACGCGCTGGATTTAGGATCCAGTAGGGCAACCTGTGAGAGTTCGAGTCTCTCCTTTCGCACCAATTTATAAAATAACTGCCCATGAGGTGATTTAAGATGGCTGTTTCTGTTGAAGTACTAGAAGGTTTAGAGCGTAAAGTAAATGTTTTACTTCCATCTGATAAGATTGAAAGCGAAGTTGGTTCGCGCTTAAAAAATATTGCTGGCCGAACAAAAATAGATGGTTTCCGCCCAGGGAAAGCACCGTTTCAATTGGTTAAAAAACGCTATTCAGATGACGTGCGCCTTGAAGTGATTCGAGATTTTTTACAGCCATCATTGCATGACGCTTTAAAAGAACAAGCGTTAGTGCCTGTCGCATCACCACGTATTGACCCAGGCCCAATAGAAGCCAATAAAGATTTTGGCTATGCCGCTATTTTTGAAGTGTTTCCTGAGTTTAATATTACGCCTTTAGGCGAAAGCAAAATTGAGTTGATTCAATCTGAAGTGGTCGACAAAGATGTTGATGCAACCATCGAGAAACTTCGCGAACAACATAAAACATGGTCTGATGTTTCACGAAAAGCAAAAGATGGCGACAAACTCATTGTGGACTTTGATTTGTATGAAGGCGATGAGCTAATAGCTGAGCAAGGTGAAGCACGTAACTTTGAAATTATTTTAGGGCAAGGCAACGTGTTGCCTGCGCTTGAAAAAGCATTAATCGGTGTGGAAATAAACAAGCAAGATGACTATACCGTTGATTTTCCAGCAGATTGGCATGATGCAAGCTTTGCAGGACGAACCTTAACGTTTAAGTTGACCGTTCATCAAATACTTGAGGGCACATTGCCAGCGATTGATGATGAATTAGCAAAAACACTCAACGTGAAAAAAGGTGGCGTCAAAGCATTAAAAGAAGATGTTAAGGGCCATATGAAACGTGTGCTCGAACGTCGTGTAAATGAATTAAATCGAGAAACAACGTTTGATGTGTTTCTTAATTTAAATACATTTGATTTGCCTGTTAGCTTGATAGATGAAGAAATTAAGCATTTACAACATGATTTTTATCATGAAGTATTTGGAAGTGAGCATTCAGATGATGAGAAAATTCCTGATTTCCCACGTAATTTATTTGAAGAGAGAGCCATTAGACGTGTGCATCTAGGGCTTTTGTTTGCGGAATATGTTAAACAAGAAAATATTACAGCAGACGATGAAGGCATCACAGCGATGATTGAGAAAGCAGCTGAATCATATGATGATCCAGATGAAGTGCGTAAGTGGTATCGTGATGATTCAAAACGTATGGCTGAAGTTGAAGCGTTAGTGATTGAAGAAAGGGCAGCTGAAAAATTAATTAAAAATGCAAAAGTGACAAATAAAGCAATGGATTACGAAGCGGTTATGAATCCACCAGCCCCTGAAATGGCTGAAGGCGACGCTAACGATAACACAGGAGAGTAAGCATGAGAAATAACTACGGGCATGAGGGCATTCGAAATACCAGCGGGCTTGTGCCTATGGTGGTTGAGCAAACCTCGCGTGGAGAGCGCTCGTATGATATTTACTCTCGACTCTTAAAAGATAGAATTATTTTTCTTTTGGGTGAAGTGGAAGACCATATGGCTAATTTGGTTGTGGCGCAACTTTTATTTCTAGAATCTGAAAATCCAGAAAAAGATATTTCAATTTATATTAATTCACCCGGCGGTGCTGTCACCGCTGGGCTTGCAATTTATGACACCATGCAGTTTATTAAGCCGGCTGTGAGTACTTTATGTATTGGTCAGGCTGCAAGTGCTGCTGCGTTGCTATTATGCGCGGGTGCTGAAGGCAAGCGTCATTGCTTACCGAACGCGCGTGTCATGATTCATCAGCCACTGGGTGGTTTTCGTGGGCAAGCAACAGATATTGAAATTCACGCAAAAGAAACCTTAGCGGTGCGAGAACAACTTAACCGGATTATGGCGCATCATACAAAAAGAACTCAAGATGAAATTATGCGTGATACAGAGCGTGATAATTTTATGAGTCCAGAAGCTGCTAAAAAATATGGTTTGATCGATAATATATTTTATGAGCGCTCGGCGGTATTGGAGGAAGTTTAAATGAAAAAAGCTGAAGGTGGCGGAGACGATAAAGTATTGTATTGCTCTTTTTGTGGAAAGAGTCAGCATGAAGTTAAAAAATTAATTGCCGGTCCTTCCGTTTTTGTTTGTGATGAGTGTGTTGATTTATGCAATGACATCATGAAAGAAGAGCAAGTGTCGGTTGACGAGGTCAAAGAAGCAACTGCTTTACCTACACCCAAAGAAATTGCAAATTTTTTAGATGAATACGTCATTGGCCAAAAGCATGCCAAAAAAGTATTATCTGTTGCTGTTTATAATCATTATAAGCGGATGAATCAAACCACTGAAGATGGTATTGAACTAGGTAAAAGTAATGTCTTATTAATCGGGCCAACAGGGTCGGGTAAAACATTGCTCGCACAAACATTAGCGCGTTTACTCAATGTACCATTCACTATGGCAGATGCAACGACATTAACAGAAGCCGGATATGTCGGTGAAGATGTTGAAAATATTATTCAGAAACTGCTACAGAAATGTGATTATGATGTGGCGAAGGCTGAGCGTGGTATTGTGTATATTGATGAAATTGATAAGATTTCACGCAAAGCAGATAATCCATCCATTACACGTGATGTGTCAGGTGAAGGTGTTCAACAAGCCTTGCTGAAATTAATCGAAGGCACTGTCGCATCCATTCCACCACAAGGTGGACGAAAACATCCTCAGCAAGAATTTTTGCAAGTTGATACAGCAAATATTTTATTTATTTGTGGTGGGGCGTTTGCTGATTTAGATAAAGTCATTCGAGAGCGTAGTGATAAATCAGGCATTGGTTTTGCAGCAGAGCTTAAGAAAGATAAAAATAACACAGCACCTGATAAAGTATTAGAAGGCTTAGAAGCTGAAGATTTAGTTAAATATGGTTTGATTCCTGAATTTGTTGGACGTTTACCGGTGGTTACAACCTTGCATGAGCTGGGTGAAGATGCGCTGGTTGAAATTTTAACGCGCCCTAAAAATGCGCTGGTTAAACAATTTCAGTCACTCTTTAAAATGGAAGGTGCGACACTTGAATTTCAAGATGATGCATTGCAAGTGATTGCGAAAAAAGCCTTAAGCCGAAAAATTGGAGCGCGTGGGTTACGCTCAATTTTAGAAACTATTTTACTGAATACGATGTACGAGTTACCATCTTTAGATGATGTAACGGGGGTTTTAGTCAACGAGAAAACCGTCAGTGACCATCAAGAGCCGGTTTTGATTTATGGGGGCGAAGAAGCCAAACAAGTTGTAGTAGGTGGTGAATAGTAAGGGATATAAACTATGGCAAGTGAACATGAATCGAGTGAACACAAAGGTGTTGCGGAAAAAGTTCAATTACCAGAAACAGTAGGCCCACTGCAGTTGCCCGTTTTACCGCTTAGAGATGTTGTTATTTATCCTAGTATGGTGATTCCACTGTTTGTGGGGCGTGAGCGCTCTATTCGAGCCTTAGAAGCTGCAATGCTTGATGATAAGCGTATCTTTTTAGTTGCGCAAAAAGAGTCAGGCGATGATGAGCCGGATGCGAAAAATTTATTTTCAATGGGCACCGTATCTAGCTTATTGCAGCTTTTAAAACTACCCGATGGAACTGTTAAAGTATTGGTAGAAGGTGAGTCGCGTGCAAAATCGACGGATTATATCCAATCGCTTGCAGAACTAGACACAGAAGATACACCGACATTTGAAAAAAATGGTTTTATGGCCGCAACCTGTGAGCAAGTTGAGGAATATTCTAAAGCATTTAAACAGCCAGAAATTGAGATTATGATGCGATCGCTCATGTCTCAGTTTGAGCAATATATTAAATTAAATCGAAAAATTCCACCTGAAGTATTAGGCTCACTGACCAGTATTGATGAGCCTGGCCGTTTGGCTGATACCGTTTCAGCGCATTTAAATTTAAAAGTAGATGATAAACAGGCCTTACTTGAAACGCTGGACGTGGGTGTACGTCTTGATAAATTAATGGCATTGATTGAAACAGAAATTGATTTGTTGCAAGTAGAAAAGCGTGTTCGAAATCGTGTTAAACGGCAAATGGAAAAAAGTCAGCGCGAATATTATTTAAACGAGCAAATTAAAGCCATTCAAAAAGAATTAGGTGAGCTGGGTGATGAAGGCAGTGAACTTGATCAATTAGAAAAGTCGCTCATGCAAGCGGGCATGCCGAAAGAAGCAAGTGAAAAAGCACAATCTGAATTTAAAAAACTAAAACTGATGCCGCCTATGTCGGCTGAAGCGACGGTTATTCGAAATTATCTAGATTGGATGTTGATGGTTCCGTGGAAAAAACGTAATCGTATACGCTTTGATTTGGATAAAGCCGAGTCAATGCTTGATCAAGATCATTATGGCCTAGATAAAGTAAAAGAACGTATTCTTGAATATCTTGCAGTACAACAGCGCGTAAAACGCCTAAAAGGCCCTATTTTGTGTTTGGTTGGACCGCCTGGTGTGGGTAAGACATCATTGGGGCAATCGATTGCAAATGCGACAGGGCGCACGTTTGTTCGTATTGCTTTGGGCGGGGTGCGAGATGAAGCAGAAATTAGAGGACATCGTCGAACCTATATTGGTTCAATGCCAGGCCGAATTATTCAAAAACTAAGTAAAGCTGGGGTTAAAAATCCACTGATTATGTTGGACGAAGTGGATAAAATGGCAATGGACTTTCGAGGCGATCCTGCATCTGCTTTGTTGGAAGTGCTCGATCCAGAGCAAAATCACGCATTTACCGATCATTATTTAGAAGTAACGTATGACTTAAGTGATGTGATGTTTATTGCAACGGCAAACTCGTTAGAAATTCCAGCGCCTTTATTGGATAGAATGGAAGTGATTCGGTTGCCTGGATATACAGATCAAGAAAAAGTACATATTGCTGAGTATTATTTAATTCAAAAGCAATTAAAACTAAATGGTTTGAAACCAGAAGAGCTTTCTTTTTCATCGGCTGCAATACAAGAGATTATTCATTATTATACGCGTGAAGCTGGGGTTCGGAGCCTTGAGCGTGAAATTTCGAGTATTTGCAGAAAAGTAGTGAAAGAAATTTTAAGTCATAAACGCCAGAAAAAAATAAATCTGTCGCCGAAGCTGGTTGAAAAGTTTTTAGGTGTAAAAAAATATCGTTACGGATTGGCTGAAACGCATGATCAGGTCGGGCAGGTCACAGGGCTCGCTTGGACGAGTGTTGGCGGCGAATTATTGACGATTGAAGCCACCATGATGCCTGGTAAAGGAAAAACCCTGCATACTGGGCAATTAGGCGATGTCATGCAAGAATCGATTCATGCAGCGATGACGGTTGTAAGAAGCCGTGCAGAAGCATTGCATTTTCCAGATGGTTTTTATGATGAGCACGATTTTCATGTACATATGCCTGAAGGTGCGACACCTAAAGATGGTCCTAGTGCTGGTGTTGGCATGTGTACAGCACTGGTTTCGGTTTTGACAAAAATCCCAGTGCGTGCAGATGTTGCTATGACAGGAGAAATAACACTTCGAGGTGAGGTGCTTCCAATTGGTGGTTTAAAAGAAAAATTATTAGCAGCACACCGAGGCGGTATTCGATTTGTTTTGATTCCATGGGAGAATAAAAAAGATTTGGCTGAAATTCCAGAGAATATTTTAAAAAAATTAGAAATTCACCCGGTGAAGACGATTGAACAAGTATTGAAGTTTGCGCTCAAAACTGATCCGTTTTGCGTGTCGTCAAAAGTGCAAAAAGAAGAAAAATCCAGTGTGAGTAAAAAAAAGACGAAGAAAGTGTAAAATAAAGATTTACAACGGGCTCAATAAGCGGTATATTTTCGTCGTTGCCCAGGAATGGCGAGGGCTTTGAAGATGGGGTTAATCGACAAAGCGATGATAAGATGTTTTAATACTTATCTCGAGTTTGAAGGGAAACATAACCAAAGGGGAAAGCTATGAATAAGAGTGAATTGGTAGATGCAATTTCTCAGCGTTCTGGAGTAACAAAGGCTGATGCAGCCCGTGTTCTCGAGACCTTTACAGATACAGTAACTGATGCACTTAAAGCAGGTGATCAGGTTGTGTTAACAGGATTCGGATCGTTCTCAACAGGTGAACGCGCTGCTCGTACAGGCCGTGACCCACGTACAGGACAACCAATCCAAATTAGAGCTGCTCGCGTTGCTAAATTTAAAGTGGGTAAGTTATTGAAAGAAGCGGTTCAAGACCGTTAAGTTTTCGGGTGCTTAGCTCAGCTGGGAGAGCATCGCCCTTACAAGGCGAGGGTCGCAGGTTCGATCCCTGCAGCACCCACCACGAAAAGGAGTGGTAGTTCAGTTGGTTAGAATACCGGCCTGTCACGCCGGGGGTCGCGGGTTCGAATCCCGTCCACTCCGCCAATATTACGCGCCTTTGGGCGCGTTTTTTTTAATATGGAAAGCCCGACATGTTGCAAAAATTTAACGAACGTATTCAAGGTCTGATAGCTTGGATTGTTATCGGTGTGGTTGCTTTCACGTTTACCTTGTTTGGTGTTGACTCCTATATTCAGGCACATCATGCCTTAGCTATTAAAGCCGAAGTAGACGGGCAGTCTATTTCAAAACAAGCGTTTGAGCTTCAGTATCGTCGTATGCGTCAAGCACAAGAAGCCTCTAATGCGACTGATGGTGATGAAAAATCATTAAAAAACCAAATTCTTGATGATATGATTGCAACACAAGTCAATACACAAGCAGCACATCACGCTGGTTTTGGTTTGGATGCAGCGCAAGCCAACACAGCTATTTTTCAAATCCCCCAATTTCAAAAAGATGGGCAGTTTTCTCCAGAGCGATATCAGCAAACATTGAGTAATGCTTTATTTACAGCGCAATCTTTCCAAGAAGAAGTGCGTCAAGGTATGCTTTTAAATCAGCAGCGTTTTGCTTTTATGGGAACAGCATTTGCTCTACCTGATGAAACAGAAAATTTTGTGAAATTATATGGCCAGACACGTGATTATCGCTATGTTCGTATTCCAGCAAATACGTTTATAAAGCAAATTAAAGTCTCTGATGCCGAAGTGAAAACCTATTATGAGCAACACACGGCTGCTTTTATGTCGCCAGAAGCGGTGCGACTGGATATCATTAAATTATCCATGCCAACGATTCGAGAAGGATTTAAACCAACAGAGACTGCTTTAAAAACATATTATGAAAATAATCAAAGCAGTTATATGGCACCTGCACGATGGTATGTACGCCATATGCTATTTGAAGTGGCTGCAGACGCCTCAAAGCAAGAGCAAGAGGCTGTTAGTGTGCGCGCAGAGGCTTTCTACACGGCGGTACAGTCGTCACCTGAAAGCTTTGAGAAGCAGGCCAACGTAGTATCACTTAAAAAAGAGGCTAAAACCAAGAGCGGGGTATTGCCTTGGATTGTGGCAGGAGAGTCTAATTTAGATTCAGAGCTTGTGCATTTAACAACAGCAGGTGCATTATTAGGCCCCATTAAAACAGACACAGGCTATGAAGTATTCCAATTATTAGCATATGAACCCACAGCGGCTAAACCGTTCAGCGATGTTAAAGCAGATGTTCGTGAGCATTGGCTTGCGTTTCATGCTCAGGCAGAGTATTCGCGGCTCTTAGAAGAGCTATCAGATCAAAGCTATCAAACACCTGATTCGCTCATTGCTGTTTCTGAGGCTTTAAATTTACCCCTTGAGCAAACAGAGCGTTTTACACGTGATGGGGGAAGCACACCGATTACCTCTTCGCCTGATGTGATTAAAGCAGCATTTAATCATGACGTATTGGTTTTAGGAAATAACAGTGCACCGATTCAATTAGATGAAGATTCTGTGATTGTACTGCGTGTTCGAGAGCATTTGAGCGCGAAACAAAAGCCACTCAAAGCAGTTGCTTTGGACATTAAGAACCAGCTTCGTCGTGAAAAAGCGCAGGTACAAGCAGCGCAATTAGGTGAACGTTTATTAAGTACCCATCAAGGGCAATCTTTTGATGATACAGTGCTTTTAGCGCATCATTTAACGTGGCAGAAGGTAACGCAAGCAACACGTGATTCAAGTTTAGCGCCAGTAGAAGTCAATCGCTTGGCCTTTAGATTATCCGATACAAAAAAACGAAGTGGCTTGTCGCAAGAAAGTAATTCGGGTTATATCGTGGTTGAGTTAACACAAATTATCGATGGAAAATTGAGCTCACTTGACTCAGAGCAATTAGCCAGTATTTCACAGCAAATTGGTGCGAATTATGGCGCCATTGATTATGATTTATATGTCAATCAATTGCTTGAGCAGGCCAAAGTTGTCAAGCATTAAAAGCGTGTAATTTTTCTAGATCTTGCTGTCAGGGGCTGGCCCTAATTGAGCCTGGGGCATCCAAGCCCCATGGATTCTAAAAATCAAACAAAATGCTGTACAACAAAAACTCTCATCGCTTCGAGGATAAATTCTAAAATTTTAGGATGCCTCGAGGTATAAAATTCAGAAAATCTATCTTCTTGATACAGTCCAATCAAATCAACATAGCTTTTTTGTTGGTTTCCAAGAACGTTCAAGCGAAACATAGCGTTCTTTCATCAGTGTTTAAACTTGAGTATCAGAAGGCTTGAGCCCAGCCTCGATAGCTTTAATCAGTTGATCCATAATATATCGTCAACCACTAACAGGTAGACAGTAAAATTCCCTACGTGCCGTGGCTTGTCCACGGCATCCAGTCAACATGAGTCAATCAACTGGATAACGCGAACAAGTCGCGTTAGGTAGGCACTGGGAACAAGTCATTTAAAAATCAAATGACTATATGCAGGCGTAGAGTCATTGGGAGGACATTTTTCCTGGCGCGTTTAGCGAAAAAATGTCAGACGGAGGACAGTCGAGGCCAAAATATTTGCCGCGTTGACGAGTCGATTTCAGGGACTTGGATGTCCCGGAATCTATCACGAGGTAGCGGCACTCTTGTCAAGCTGTGAGGTTTGTCTGGCAGGTATTATTTAGATGATATATCCCCCTCGAAATCTTCTGAAGAAAAGAAAATAATTTGTCCTTGTTGTGTTTTTATTGTATTATTCAGCCGATTTTAATGAATTTTTGAGGTGTATACGCATGAACAATAACAGTATTTATCGTATGGTCGGCGAATTGTTAGACGAAGACACATCAAAAATAATCCAAGCAGCGTCTTCTCAAGATGCTTTAAAAACAGATTTAAAACAGCAACTTGCAGGAAGTCGCTTTCACAAAGATATTCATGCTTTAGGTGGCCTTGATTCTCCTGTTATGAACCAAGTGCTCGATGCATTTATTGCCGCACTACCCAAAAAACAAATTGTGCCTGAGGCAGTGCCTGTGGTGGGAGAAGCAATGCCAGCTCTCCCTGCACGCGCAGTTGCGCCACAATATACTTATCAAGTGGTTGATGTACATTGTCACCAATGTCGTCATACATCTTGTTGCTGCTCTTCTTCAAGTGATAGAAATGATACGTTTTGGCTGTGGATGCTTTTATCTAATTCAGGTAATAGAACAGAGCATCATTATTATCATGATACAAGTAAAAAAGATAAAGATAAGAAGGAGAGTAGCGCGGGGGATATTTTTCTCGCGATAATTGCGCTTGCCGCAGCGATGATGTTGTTACTCTCAGCGGTGATTGCTGCTATTTATTTATTCGGGGAAGTTGCAGATATTATTGAGCGTTTATTTAAAAATGAAGGCCGTGCTTATGCGATGCTTTCCTTGAGTTTACTCGGTGCCAGTGCGGCAGGTTCTTTTCTAGCATCAACCTTATTGATGCCGCTTATATTTGTTGCAATAGGCGTCAGTAATCCTGTGGGATGGAGTCTGTTTGGTGTGGTGTGTCTTGGGATGGTGTTAACCTCTCTTACGCATGCTTTAGTATTGAATGTACCGTTTTCAGCGTCAAAAAATAATTTTCAATCAACCTTTGGCGAAGGTGGATTTATTGCTAAAGACTGTGGCCGGGTTCAATTAACCGCATCAGAGAAAGAAAATTTAATTAATGAGGGGCTTGATCCTGTAAAAGTAAGCCTTGCCATTTCACTCTTAAGACATGAAATGGGTCCGGGTTCTGTTCCAAATAAATATGGAAATCATGCTTTGTTTAGTCAGACATGCAGAACAACAGAGCAGAAAAAGCATTTAGAAACGATTCGATTATTAAGAGCCGGTGATTTGGAAGATCAGGAATTTTCAAATGGTAAAATTACAATAGGAAATATGAGGGTTGATATGTGTGCAAGACACGCTGTGGCTGAAGTTGACAAACAAGTTGAAGCCGAACCTGTAGCCTCTATGGTTTGTTAATATATCCGGCTCTGCATAATAAAAAAAGCTGGCGTCGGTAGAATAACCACGCCAGGTTTTTTTATTGTGTTATTTTCAGTTAGGTGTATTGGATAATAATTCGCGAATTTTAGCTTGGATGGTATCAATTGCAATGTGATTTTCACCGCCACGAGGCACAATGAGATCAGCATATCGGCTGGATGGCTCAATAAATTGCAAATACATTGGGCGAACCGTGGTTTCATATTGAAGTAACACCGATTCAACAGAGCGATGGCGTTCCACCACGTCGCGCTTAAGTCGTCGAATAAGACATACATCCAGTGGGGCCGACATGAATATACGAATATCCATAAGCTCTCGCAGTGTTTCTTCGCTGAAGAGTAGAATGCCTTCAACAATAATAATTGAATGCCCGCCAACGTGTCGCGTTTCGGCTAAGCGCACATGTTTTGAGTGTGAATATATTGGAATCTGAACGGACTTACCCGCTTGCAATTGTTTGATATGCTCGACTAAGAGGGCATGATCAAAAGCATCGGGATGGTCATAATTAATTTTTTCACGTGCTTCGAACGGCAGGTGACTATTATCTTTGTAATATGAATCTTCGGTGATAATCACCACTTGATCCGATCCAAGACCATTGACAATCGTATTGGCCAGTAAACTTTTACCCGAAGCTGAAGGGCCCGCGATTCCTAAAATAATTGTTTGTTTGCTCATGAAGTTGTATTTATTTCATCTGAAATTTTGCACAGATGGTACGAGGTTTTCACCTGAAAAACAAGGGCATAATGGTAATTATTTGACTTTTTTAGTTCATACTGTACAATAAACCGCGCTACTATCTCGTGTTATTAATTTTCGGAGTATCTGTTATGCCAGTAAATCCAACTTTTTTTCAAACACAGACAATACAAACGCATTTTATTCAATCAGCACAAGAGCGCTCAAATACAGCGACTTATTTATATAATCAGTATGCTAAACCAGCTCAGCCAATCGATCCTGCGCATGCACATTGGTTTCAACCTTGGTTCCGCGGTGATTTTAATGCTTTTCGAAGTGTGAGTGATTTTTCTGATGATTTAAAAAGCTTAATTATGAAGCCTTTTATTTTTACTGCTTTGATTGCTTATGAAACATTAAAATTTGCACTGTGCATTCCAGCTCTTTTGGCTAATTTGGTCTCACCAACAAATGTGGTAACAACATTATTAGATATGGTAGAAACAGTGCTTGCTACCATGGTATTAACGCTGATGGAGGCAATTGAGTTACCGTTACAAATTGGCTCACTTGCAATACGAATTGGTATTACAGCGTTTAATGTTTTTGGTATAGAGCCACCATCATTTGGGCATGAGCAAGCACAAGTTCCAGTCGCCGCTTCAGTTGAGAGTCATTTTGCTGTTCCAGTTGAGACTGATTCTGAACTTGAGTCTGAATCTGAGGGTTACGAGATTCCATGTGCTACTTTTATTTAATTTGTTTAAGTAGCACGTACACAGCGCCATGCCCACCATCGCGTGGCATAGCACTGTGAAAAGTCAGTACTTCGGATAATTGCTTGAGCCAATGATTAACATGTGTTTTGAGCACAGGGGGGCCGTGAAAACGCCCCCCTTTTCCGTGGATAACCAATACGCATCGCATGTTGTTAGTGTATGCATGATGTATAAATTCAAGCAATACCTCACTTGCTTCTTCTAAATAAGCCCCGTGTAAATCAAGCCTTGCTTCTGGTCGTATGCTGCCTTGCTTGAGTTGTTTAAATTGCTTGGCTTGTATATTTGTCTTACCAAAACTTAAGCAGGTTTCTGGATGAATTGTTGATGTATCCCATGGGTTACTGAGCGCTGTTTGTATCGGCTTGGGGTTATTGGAATTAAATACAGCGGGTTTTTGTGGTTTCTGATATGTTGGTTTTTTTTCGGGCTTTATAGTCGGCATTTTTTCGGATGGGCGAAGCGGCTTGACGTGTTTCATTGCTTCTTTAAAGCATGATTTTTTATCTGAATTCATGAATTTATCCAGTGTCTACCTATGTGTGGCTTATGTGCGTATAATAAACCATTTGGGAGCAAATGGGTGGAATCTTATCTTGAAGCCACAGCATCGTTTGAAACGTTGATTGATTTTTTACGGTTTGGTTTGTCACAGGCAAATAAAGCATCATTGTATTATGGACATGGTACAGATAATGCCTGGGATGATGTCTTGGCATTGGTACTCGGCAGTTTATCATTGCCTCATACAATGAATCCTATGTTATTGAATGCAAAGCTTACATCGGATGAAAAAAAGCATCTCACCCGACAGCTTGAGCGCCGTATGCTTGAACATGTACCTGTGCCGTATTTAACACACGAAGCTTATTTTTTTGATTTACTGTTTTATGTAGATGAACGTGTTTTGATTCCTAGATCGCCACTTTCTGAGTGGATTGCAAGACAGTTTTCGCCTTTTATTGAAGCGCATCAGGTTGAGCGAGTACTGGATCTGGGGACAGGAAGTGGTTGCATTGCTATTGCGTGCTGTCATGCGTTTCCTGATGCGGTGGTTGACGCGGTTGATGTGTCGCGTGAGGCGCTTGAAGTGGCTCAAATGAACCGCGTAAAACACGGTGTTGAATCACAGCTGCATTTATTACAGTCGGATTGCTTTGATGCTTTGCCAGAAGCCGCTTATGATCTAATTATTAGTAATCCGCCATATGTAGGTTCGGATGAGATGAATACGTTGCCGAAAGAATATCAGCACGAGCCTGAGCTTGCTTTATATGCGGATAATAATGGCCTTGCAGTGGTTGAAAAAATGCTGGCTTCGGCGGCAAAATATTTAAGTAAACATGGCATTTTAGTGATGGAAGTAGGAAACAGCGAAGACGCATTGGTCGCTGCATATCCAGACATGCCGTTTACGTGGCTTGAATTTGAGTCGGGTGGTACCGGGGTATTTTTACTCACAGCAGAGCAGCTTAAAGCATATAAAACATTTTAAATAATGATAGATTATAAATTAGAGATTAGAGATTAGAGAATATTATGAGAAAATTGAGCATAGCAATTGTAGGCGCAACAGGTGTTGTAGGGGAGACTTTACTTACTGTATTAAATGAACGTGAATTTCCAGTGGCTGAATTATATCCTTTGGCAAGTGCACGCTCAGCAGGTAAAACCGTGTCTTTCGGAAAAAAAGTATTAGATGTTGAAGATGTTGAAAAATTTGATTTTCGAGATGTAGATATTGCATTTTTCTCAGCGGGCAGTGAGGTATCTAAACAATATGCGCCTGAAGCAGCTGCGGCAGGGTGTATTGTGATTGATAACACCTCGTGTTTTCGTTATGACGATGAGATACCGTTGGTTGTGCCTGAAGTGAATCCTGAACGCATTGCGGATTATACCAAGCATGGCATTATTGCGAATCCTAATTGCTCGACAATTCAAATGCTGGTGGTTTTAAAGCCGCTTTATGATGCAGTAGGTATTGAGCGTGTTAATGTTGCGACGTATCAATCCGTTTCTGGTACAGGAAAAGAAGCCATTGATGAGTTAATCGGCCAAGTCGGCGAGCTGTTAAATGGGCGGCCAGTCAAAAAAACAAAAGCGTACCCGGAGCAAATAGCATTTAATGCATTGCCTCATATCGATGATTTTGAAGAAAATGGCTATACGCGCGAAGAAATGAAAATGGTCTGGGAAACAAAGAAAATTCTTGAAGATGATAGTATTCAAGTGAACCCAACGGCTGTGCGTGTTCCTGTGATTTATGGGCACTCAGAAGCCTTGCATATCGAGCTTAAAAAACCACTGACAGCAGCCAAAGCGCGTGCACTCTTGAAAAAGTCGCCAGGCATTAAGGTGGTTGATACGCCAAGCAAAGCAAAATATCCGACTGTTCTTTCACATGCGGTCGGTGTTGACGATGTGTTTGTGGGCCGAATTCGAGAAGATATTTCACATCCATTAGGGCTTAATTTATGGGTGGTTGCTGATAATATTCGGAAAGGTGCGGCAAGCAATGCGGTTCAGATTGCAGAAATACTGCAACGTGATTATTTATGACTTATACTAATAAGTATTATGGCTAATAAATATTTTAATCAAACAAAAAAAGCATTAAAAAATAATGTGCTTAAACGCAAGGATGCGCATGACGACGATGATAATCGTTCGGGTCGTGGGGGTAAGCGCGGTGGCGGAGGCAGTTATTTAGGTGACGACACACAAGAGCGAGAAAATAAACGCAGGAAGATAGAAATAGCAGGCCTTATCGCAGCCACGGGGCTTGCATCAGAAGTGCGTCGTGATAGAGATGCTCCTTATCAAGCAAGTTCAAGCCTTGAAGATGGTTTAGATAGCATACCAAGTCATCCCATTTTGGGTGATAAACAGCAGTTTGATGGGCTAGACCCAGATGTTAATCCTATTCCAGATTTGACCACACCGGAAGGACAAGAGGCTTATCAGCTGCAACAACAGCTACAAATGCAAAAACGACTCGAATTACAAAATCGACTACAATCATCCATAAAACCTGCAGGGCCTTCTTAGGTGAGAGATACGTATGACGATTGCGAATGATATTCTTCAGGGAAAAATGCCAAATTTTGAGGCTTATCTGAGTCAAGGTGAGTCATTGGATGATATGGATGAATATGGCTTTACCCCGTTGATTGAGTCTGTTATTGCAAAGCAGCCTGCCATAGCAAAGGAGCTGATACAGCGAGGTGTTCATGTTAATGAGCAAGATGTTACGAAACGAACGGCTTTACACTGGGCTGTTGATAATGATGATTTAAAATTTTCAAAAGGTTTACTTGCTGCAGGCGCTGATCCAAATGCATTTACACGTGCGGGGCTTTCTGTTCTTGTTTATCCCGTGTTGCGCGAGCAGCATGATATTAAGCATTTACTTTATCAGTATGGTGGAAAGCTGGATTTTGCTTTAGATTTTATAGCAGCAAAATTATTGGGTCACCGGTTTGAGCTCATCGGTGATGTTGATATTTTGACAGCTCAAAATAAATTTATTGAAGTAAATTACGAAGGGTTTATTTTAGAATTCACCGTTGCAATTATTCGTGACTCGCTGATGCGCTTTACAAGTAGTTATTCGACAAGACATCTTCGGCGACATTTTACGCTTTTATATGGTGTGATGGATGCGTTTGAAACAGCAGATGAATTATTGAAATTACAGCGTCAATCTTCTTTGAGTGAGCAATATCATGGACGTATTGCAGAATTAATCAAAGCGCCTTTATTAATTTTACCCGCAGCAAGTCGTGGCCATGCGTTTTGTTTTGTGCGTTATGGTGAGTGGTGGGCCAAAATTGATCGTGGAGAAAATAGCCTTAAAGAAGGAACGGTTAATATTTACCGAATTAAAAATCCTGAGGCATTAACCCCGAAATTTGTACATAATTTTTTATATAAGCGTCAATCAAGAATCTATTTTCATCAAGAAATTAATAAAATACTAGGTTTAGAACCTGTATTGAACATGCCATTGACACCACAAATCACAGGGAATTGCTCATGGGCTAATGTGCAAGGGGTTGTAGCCGTTGCATATGCCATGCAGCAGCTAGGTGTTTTGCATCCTTTTTCAGATGAAGAGGCCATGATGGTTTATCATGCCTGGGTTGCTTGGGATAAAGATCGCGCCTTAGAAGAGTGTATTCAACGATTTTATTTGGCTGAGACACCAAGGCGCGCAAGCCTTGCTCAAATGTTGGGGGCTGTATTATTTCAAAGCTGTGATGCTGCTTTATCTCATCATTTGTTGCGCGCTGAGAAAATTTTAGCAATTTTAATATTACCTGAATATAAATATATTTTAGATAGTTATTTAAAAGTCTATTGTGTGGATACATTAACAAAGAAAGGCAATAATTTATTAAAAATATTAGATGATTGTGGGATGAATCCTAATATAGGGGTAACGCCAATTGCAACACAATTGGACGGGGAAGGAGAGCATCAAGCATAGTATAGCCTCACCTCGCCCTATACCTGATACACAAAAATAGAATAATCAGTGTGAATATCAAGCCTATTCATACTCAACTCCTCCTTACAAGTAAACTTTATTTATGAGGTAAAGGCCAGTGCGTAGGGTGAGTAACTAGAAGTTGCGAACAAGGATCGTTTACTCATATCGCGACAAAAATAGCATAAGAGCCACTTTAGCTAGATTAGTACTATAATAAATCTAAGTGAATTTTTTGTGATAGGCGCATGGATAAAAAAGATGAGCTTGAACAGGTAGAAGCATATTTTAAAAAACATCCTGATAAGGTCAAATATAGTCGAAAAGAAAGCGGCCTGCCTACATCTTATATACGCTTAACTGATGGAAAATTTTTGGCCCTAGGTCGTACAGAATTAGGTAGAGGTGGATTTGGCCGCGTTAAGGATTCTAATTCAACAGACAGACAGTTACAAAAATTCAAAAGTTTACCACAAATGCTGAAGATCCAAGGCTTGATTTAGCTCGAGAAGAGGCCAAAATCAACCTTGATTTAGGCGTTGCACGAGGCCCACTGGTAGAACGAGTCAATGATTCAAATAGAAATGTTAAAGTTTACCAGGAAATGAAAGACTTAGGCCGGTCATTAGAGAAAAAATTTCTTAGCTATACTGATGATGAAAGGTCAGAAGCGGCTATAGATTTATTACTTGCCGTAGATGACTTGCACTCGGGAAAATTATCACAAACCCATCAAGCGTATGCACATGGTGATATTAAGCTTGATAATGTACTTGTTGATCAGCAAGGTCATTTACAGTTAATTGATTTTGGATTTACTAGGTTCTGTGCACCTAACTAACTGTACATAAAAAAATATGGTAACGTTCCGACTGTCTAAGGAAGGAGCGTTACCATGGAGAAGTATTACATTAGTGCTGAAAATTGGCAAAAACTTTACATAATTTTGTGTTCGTCCC
>JAHZKG010000057.1 GCA_022600515.1 Gammaproteobacteria bacterium | reverse complement strand
CTTACCAGAAGCTTTTCATCACACACGGTTTAGTATGTAGCATGAGTAAGCGCGGCGACTGCTTTGACAATGCTGCCATGGAAAGCTGGAACCATAGTTTCAAAGTTGAGGCAATTCATGGGGAGAAATTAGCAACGAGGGTTCTTACAAATAATGTGGTGTTTGAATACATTGAAATATACTATAATCGAAAACGACTTCACTCGACGATTGGTTATGAAAGCCCAGAGGCGTTTGAAGTTAAAATGGTCGCTTAGTGAGGTGTCCGTTTTTTAGGGGCAAGATCAACACGCCCTAGTGCAAACTAAAAATCATATTGAGCACGCGTATGCCGTTCACAATCAGCGGGCTTAAAATAAAACTTAAAATATTAGTGGCGAGTAATGCCAAAATAATAATAAAACCAAATGGTTCTATTTTAAGATACTGTGTGGCTAAGTGCGGCGGTAAAAATCCGGTGACAACACGGCTGCCATCGAGTGGTGGAATAGGAATTAAATTTAAAAAAGCCAAAATTAAATTAATTAAAATACCGGCTTGTCCTGACAGTGCAAGAAAGAGTGCAACCATAGAGGTTTCAGGCTTAAGCATTAAGCCGATCTTAAACACACTAGCCCAAAATAATGCCATCGCAAGGTTTGAAAGTGGCCCTGCAGCAGCAACTAAAGCCATGTCACGACGAGGCTGTTTAAGCTGGTTATAATTAATAGGCACGGGTTTAGCCCAACCAAAAATAAATTGAAAATGACTAAAAATGCCCACCAAAATAGGCACAACAATTGTGCCAACTAAGTCAATATGTCGAATGGGGTTAAGGCTTAATCGCCCCATCATTTTTGCAGTACTGTCTCCTAAGCGATGCGCAGCATAAGCATGTGCCGCCTCATGTAATGTAATCGCAAGTAGAACGGGTATTGTCCAGACACTAATGGTTTGAATGATGCTAAGCACGTATAATTCCTATTTAAATAATGGGCTAATTTTGAATATTGGATATAGCATATATGATTCGGAAAATTATTCATATTGATATGGATTGTTTTTATGCTGCAATTGAAATGCGGGATTATCCATCGTTAGCTAATGTGCCTATTGCAGTCGGTGGTTCACCTGATAGGCGGGGTGTTATTTCGACCTGTAATTATTATGCGCGACAATTCGGCGTTCGTTCTGCAATGGCCGCGGGATATGCATTAAAGCTGTGTCCTGATTTGGTCATACAGCCTACTCGAATGGCGGTTTATCGGGAAGAAAGTGAGCTTATTCGAGATATCTTCTCAGAATATTCAGATAAAATTGAACCATTATCATTAGATGAAGCTTATTTAGATGTAACAGGCAGTGCGCACCACGGGGGCAGTGCATCATGGATTGCTGAAGCCATACGTGCACGTATTTATGAGGCAAGGCAGTTAACAGCCAGTGCAGGCATTGCGCCGAATAAAAGTTTGGCCAAAATTGCGAGTGATTGGCATAAACCGAATGGTCAAATGGTGATTACACCGGAAAAAATCGCAGGATTTATGTTGATGTTGCCGGTGAAAAAATTATTTGGTGTTGGTCCTGTGATGGCGTCACGCTTGGAGGCTATGCGGATTCAAACGTGCGGTGAGCTACAACAAGTTTCAAAAATTATACTTGCTAAGCAATTCGGCTCCATGGGAGAGCGCCTGTATGACTTATCACGAGGTATTGATAATCGTGAGGTTGAATCAATGCGCATCCGAAAATCCATCAGTGTTGAAGAAACGTATGTGAGCGATTTAAATAATATAAATAGCTGTTTGGCTGAAATACCGAATTTATTAAAACGGCTTGAGGCGCGTATTCAAAAAGCAGGAGATATTCCCGGTATTCATAATCTGTTTGTAAAACTTAAATTTAGTGACTTTCAACAAACCACGGTTGAACGTTTAGCACAGCAAATTGATGTTGATTTAATTCATCAATTATTAAAAGAAGGTTGGGCTAGAAAAGAATTACCTGTAAGGCTGCTTGGCCTTGGGGTACGCTTCATGGAAGCAGAAGCACCTGATTCATTGCATGGCCAATTACCGTTGCCGCATATGTAAAGGAGGATTACCGGTCCTCGTCTTTGCGCACTACTGTCCGGTTAAAGCCGGATAGTTTTCCTTCTCCCGCTGGGCGGGGGTAGTGGGTGAAACTATACTTGTTGTCGCATACGTCTGATGTAATGTGGAGGCTATTGCTAAAGTAGAAGCCATCAATTTATATATAGTAGATTGATTTCAAAAAGACTTATCTGTTGTGTCATGATGTCTGCTTTTTATTATGAGTCATTCATCAGATTTAAGAGTAAGAGTTTTAGAGTATATTGAAGCAGGTGGTGTGATCAAAACAGCCTGTGATACTTTTCAAGTTAGTCGTTCTTCGATACAGCGTTGGCGCTCTAAAAAAGAAGAAACCGGCGCTTTATTACCAACACCACGCAAAAATTTACCTTATAAAGTAGACGATGTGAAGCTTCAAGAGTTTATATCTTCCAATCCGGATGCTTATTTAAACGAAATAGACGAGCACTTCAGTATTACTGACTCAAGTGCATGGCGTGCACTAACGCGCTTGCGGATTACGCGAAAAAAAAGTCACCGCTTTATAAAGAGCGAGACGAAGTAAAGCGACAATCTTTTTACTTAACCTCTCACAGCACGCAATTAATAAATGCGTTTATATTGATGAATCAGGCATAGATAAATTTATTTCAAGAGAGCATGACTGGGGTGAAAAAGGTCAGCGTGTAACAGGATAAATATCAGGTGGACGCTATGCGAGAGAAAGCTTGATTACTGGTTTAGTCAGTAATCAAGTCGTTGCACCTCTTTGTTATACAGCGACTTGCGATACGATATTGTTTAACTTTTGGCTCGAAAATTTCTTGTTACCTGAATTAGGACCTGGATATACCATTATTATGGATAACGCTGCGTTTCATAAGTCAGAAGAAACTAAAAGGTGAATTGGTAATGCTCACTGCCATTTATTATTTTTACCGCGGTATTCCCCGGATTTCAATCCAATTGAAAAATTTTGGGCGAATTTAAAAAATAAAATTAAGAACGTAATTACTAACTTTAATAGCTTAGCTGAGGCAGTTGATTATGCATTTCTATCGATCATTTATAAATCAAACGACTATATTAGGAGTTACGAATTGACCGAGATCTAACACTCTGAACGACAAAAAAAATCTAAATTGAATCAAATTGATTGAAAAATATTCCCGTTGATTTATTAAGAAAAATATTTCTGCAAGTAGTCAGAATTAGCGCCACTAACGTTTTTCCTAACTAATTCAATCAGAATGACTATATTAAATTCAAAAGTGGCGTTTAATTCTTACCTGCCTCTGTCAATACGTAACTTCTATATATATTGATTTTACCCACCGTTATGACTAAAAAAAGACAAGGTTTATTTTAGATCATAGTGTGTTTTGTAATGAAGGAGAAGTAAAGAGTATATCTATACCCATCGCTAATCGATTTGCGAACTTAAGCTAAATATGATCAAATACCCGCATGAATAAACGACTTACAGCACAAGAACGTGCAGACTTAATTATTCACTCACCTTACGCACGTGAGTCGTTAACAAGCCATATTTTTTAGCTCTTTCATTGCGATCTGATTCGCCCGAACAATCAATTTATATTTTATAGCAAAGTGATTTAGCCCTGTTTTAAATTTCAGCATTTCAAGCTTACAGTAGGCAATCATGGAAGCGTAAACATGATTGCATTGGGTTTTTACTTTCTTGGTTGGTGATTTTTCCAAACTAGCATTTTGCTTAATTGATTTGTGAAACTCTTCAATTCGCCACCGTTTTTGGTAGACTTCATAAAGACGTTCAGCAGAACAGTGCATGTCATTAGAGACCAGATAAAGTGTACCCGTGGTTCCGTTTTCGATTTTGAAAACCTTTTTGAGTAATTGCACGGGAAAAGCGAGGCCTTTAAGCCAGACTTTGTGAACTACATCTTCTTCTAGCTCAAGTGAGCGCACTTGT
>JAHZKG010000056.1 GCA_022600515.1 Gammaproteobacteria bacterium | reverse complement strand
GATCCGCAATCTTGCTTGTAATGTTCTGAATTATTCTTGTTATCCCTCTCATTCCATCATCCTTGTTTTTCATAAAAAATGAGGGAACTTAGTTTTTATTTTTATAAAAATCAATAATATGCGCTTAACTTAATGGCAGTGAGGGTTGGGGAGAGGGCACTATGAATATTTGCTAAAACAGCTTCTGTAGATTGTAAAACCTCGTGATTCCAAAATCTAAGTACTCGAAAACCATGTGCTTCTAATCTCGCTGTTTGCTGATTATCTTTTTCTTGGTCGATTAGATGCTGCCCACCATCAAGCTCTATGATGAGACGCTTGTTGAAAACAAAATCAACAATAAATCCTTCAATAGGAGCTTGTCGTCTAAATTTATGCCCTAATCGATTGGCTCGAAGATAATACCAAAGGTGCTTTTTAGTATACGGGCTATTGCGGCGTAAATCGCGTGCATACTGCCTTAATGTGGCTTTTCCCATCGCCCTCTCCCTACCATAACCTCAGTGTTTTAGCGTATTTTACCGCTGAGGGAGAGGGGGTATTCTCAGGGCTTAAAGCATTCATGATCTCGCAATTTCATTGGCAATACGTATATATGCTTTGACCGGACAGTCGTGCAACGAGGGAGGAAAATGCAAACTACTTAGATAGAACAGTAAGTTACCTGGAGGCAAGCCGTTGTTTTAAACAATGATATTTGAATACGGTCATTAGCGAGCCTTATAAAAATAAAATAATACATATTTACTTATTATTTATTATAAGGATGTGAGCTTTTATGTATAACAATAAAAAAGCTCTATTAATCATTATGTTATTATCTATCTTAATGTGTGTAAAAGCACTGAATTGAAAGAGGCACTTGATCTGGATAACAATACCAGGCCAGGCCGAATACTTTTTATCCCCATGCTACAGCTCTCTTTTTACACGTATTTTCCCCATATGTTTGCGCGCAATAGAAAGCCTCGAAAGCGAAGAACTTATTAGGGCTATTTATTTTTTTAGCTTGCTGATATTGCTTCCGAATGGCACTATTTAAAACATTGAGAAAAAAGCGTAGTTGGTTGACTTCTTTGTGTTATCATGTACCAAATTGATTGAATTTATAATTATCTTCTGGGTGAGGAGCATTTTGTGGCGGTAAAGGTTTGGGAAAAGTGTTTGGGTGTACTTGAATCTGAGTTTACACCACAACAATTCCATACATGGTTGAGGCCATTACAGCTTAGTCCAAATCAAGTCGATGAAACGTTAACACTGCTTGCGCCTAATCGTTTTGTTGTTGAGTGGGTGAAGAAAAATTTTTACTCCCGCATACATGAGCTCGCTATACAATTTAGTGATAGCGGTATTAAAATAGTGAGCATTGAAATTGGCTCGAGTGTACCGCAAGCTGTGGTCCCTAAAAGCACGAGAAAAGAAGTGGCAAACCTTGGGCAAGTTAAACAAACAAAAGATCACTTTAAAAATACGTCTCTCAATGAAAAATTTGTGTTTTCAACATTTGTTGAAGGAAACTCTAACCAGTTAGCTCGCGCGGCATCGCTTCAAGTCTCTGAACGACCGGGAGATGCTTATAACCCGTTATTTATTTATGGGGGCGTGGGGCTAGGTAAAACACATTTAATGCATGCGATAGGCAATGAAATCTTGATGAAAAACCCAGATGCCCGCGTGTTATATCTGCATTCAGAACGTTTTGTTGCAGATATGGTGAAAGCACTCCAAACAAATTCTATTAATGAATTTAAACGCTTTTACCGATCATTGAACGCTTTGCTCATCGATGACATTCAGTTTTTTGCAGGAAAAGATCGTTCACAAGAAGAGTTTTTTCACACGTTTAACGCATTGCTTGAAGGGCATCAGCAAATTATATTAACCAGTGATCGTTACCCTAAAGAAATTGATGGGGTTGAAGAACGGCTGAAATCACGTTTTGGTTGGGGGCTAACCGTTGCGGTGGAACCGCCCGAATTAGAGACGCGCGTTGCGATTCTAATGAGCAAAGCTGAGAGTTCTAATATTGAGCTTCCGTATGAAGTGGCTTTTTTTATTGCAAAACGTATTCGTTCAAATGTTCGCGAATTAGAAGGTGCTTTACGCCGAGTCATAGCGAATGCACATTTCACAGGTAAGTCGATTACAATTGAGTTTGTGAATGAAGCATTACGAGACTTATTAGCACTCCAAGATAAATTAGTGACACTTGAGAATATAACAAAAACAACAGCAGAGTATTATAAGGTCAAGGTGGCTGATTTGCTGTCAAAGAGACGAAGCCGTTCAATTGCAAGGCCTCGACAGATGGCCATGACACTCGCTAAAGAGTTAACAAACCATAGCTTACCTGAAATTGGAGACCATTTTGGTGGGCGAGATCATACGACGGTTATTCATGCTTGTCGAAAAATTAAAGACTTGATTCAAGAAGGGCGTGATTTTTCGGATGATTATAAGCATTTAATGCGTATCCTTTCTTCCTGATGGTGTAATCATTATGTTTGAATTAAATATTAGTAAAAGTGATTTATTAAATCCGTTATTGGTTGTTTCCGGTGCGCTGGATAAAAAACAGCCGCTTCCTATTTTGTCGCATCTTTTATTGCTACTTAAAGAACAGCATTTAATGATTACAGCGACTGATCTGGAAATTGAAGTCACGGCACGTATTCCATGTGAAATCAAAACCGAAGAGAGCTCGATTACAGTTTCAGCGAAAAAATTCTTAGATATTATTAGGCAGCTTGAAGATAATGCTGTGCCACGAGTGATATATCAAGATGACGTGCTCTCTATTCAAGAGGGACGAAGTCGGTTTAAATTAGCGACACTTT
The DNA here is from genome assembly GCA_022600515.1 of Gammaproteobacteria bacterium. GTDB lineage: Bacteria > Pseudomonadota > Gammaproteobacteria > Legionellales > Legionellaceae > JAALKW01. The sequence goes on along the minus strand of JAHZKG010000056.1, from coordinate 61,230 downwards.
CAGCGGCTGATTATCCATCGATGCAAGATGAGGTGAGTAAGCTTGAAGTGGTTTTACCTACGATGGCTTTGGCGCGCGTGCTCCAATGCACCCATTTTGCGATGTCTCAACAAGATGTTCGTGTTTTTCTAAATGGTTTATTTTTGGAGTTTGACTCAGACGGTGTAACGGCTGTTGCGACGGATGGGCATCGTATGGCGATGACCCGCTTACCGATGAAAATGGGAGAGGCGCGGCATAAGCTATTGGTGCCTAGAAAAGCAATTCAAGATATGTTGCGATTGCTTCAAACCATTACTGACGAAGAAGTGATATTTTTTGCAGGGGAAAAGCACATCAAGTTAGTCACCAAGCAGTATACCTTTTCATCCAAGTTGGTGGAGGCTCGCTTCCCTCCATATACGAAAGCAATTCCGCGCAGGCAAGATAAATTTGTTTGTATTGATAGAGATGTTTTAAAGCGTGCTTTATCAAGAATTGTTATTTTGGCTCATGAGAAATCAAAAGCGATTCTTTTACATCTTCAGCCCAGTCTTTTAACGTTGATTGCAAATAACCAAGAAAAAGAAGAAGCCATTGAATCGCTTGAAGCTAAAACAGAAGGTGATGAGTTGAAAATTGGCGTGAATGCAGGCTATATATTAGATGTATTAGCCGTATTACCTGAAGGAGCAGTGCAGCTTTCTTTTGCGACTACAGATAGTAGTATATTGGTTGAGTCTTCGCTGGATGAGCATTATCAGTATATTATTATGCCTATGAAAATATGAGTCTTGCGCGTTTAGATGTGCATCATGTTAGGAACATCACTGCTGCAAGATTAGACTTGAGTAAACGATTTAATGTGTTCTTTGGTCCTAATGGCAGTGGAAAAACCTCTTTGCTTGAATCGATTTATTTATTGGGAAGTGGGCGCTCGTTCCGCTCCCGAGACGTACTCTCTTTGGTTTCATATAACACCCCAAACCTGACGGTATTTGGTGAGATGAAAATAGGGGATTCAATTAGTATTCAAAAAGGTAAAGCAGGGACTCTTGTTCGATTAAATAAAAATATATGCCAGCGAAGCAGTGATTTGGCGCGGCATTTACCCTGCCAAGTGTTTTATCAGGATATTTTTGAAATTATGGATGCGGGTCCAGCTGTTCGCCGGAGCTTGCTTGATTGGGGATTGTTTCACGTGGAACCTGATTATCACACGGTGTGGAAAGATTATAAGCGTGCATTAAAGCAGCGCAACACGTTACTGCGTGAGCGCGCAAGTCGGCGGCAATGCATCCCGTGGGATGAGCAGTTGGTTGAATTGTCATATATGCTGCATGATTTTAGACTCGCTTATTTTGAGGCATGGTCTAAAGCATTTGATGTTTTATTGCCGCAGCTGACCTCCTTTTCTTGTGGTATTGCTTATGATAAAGGTTGGGATAAGCAAAATACAGGGATGGGGTTAGATGAAATATTAGACAAACAGTTTAAGCTGGATTTACAGCGGCAATACACGCATTCGGGGGCACATCAAGCCGACATTTTGTTTCAAAGCCCCGGCGCGAAAGCAAAACAAACCTTGTCGCGGGGCCAACAAAAAGTTGTTTTAATTGCGTTAAAGCTTGCTCAGGCTGGATTGCTAACAGGGGCTTGTACTTACTTGTTTGATGACATTACAACGGAGCTTGATTTGGCGCACATCAACCGGTTGTTTGATGTACTAGATGAGGTAAAAGGGCAGTTTTTCTTCACATCGATTGATGCCACGGTTTTTCGGGACGTATTTCAAGCAACACAGGTGTCGTTTTTTCAGTTAGAAGCCGGGATGGTTTCAACTGAAACCTTAGATTGTCCCGTATAAACTTGTCGTTGCGCATGTTACACTATTTGCCTAAATTAAAAATCCCTTCGTTAAAAAGGATCCTTCATGAGTGCAGGTGCCAGCAATTACGATTCAAGTAACATTAAGGTGCTTAAAGGCCTTGATGCCGTTAGAAAACGTCCAGGGATGTATATTGGGGATACAGATGATGGCTCGGGCTTGCATCACATGGTTTTTGAGGTGGTGGATAACGCCATTGATGAGGCATTAGCTGGGCATTGTCATGAGATTAATGTTGCGATTCACGCAGATGAGTCGATTACCGTAAGTGATGACGGGCGTGGTATTCCTGTTGATGTGCATGAAGAAGAAGGGCGCTCAGCAGCTGAAGTTATTATGACCGTATTGCATGCCGGCGGAAAGTTTGATGACAATTCATATAAAGTGTCAGGTGGACTTCATGGTGTAGGTATTTCCGTTGTGAATGCTCTGTCTGACGAACTCCGTTTATCAATTCAGCGACATGGAAAAATTCATGAGCAGCACTATTATAATGGGGTGCCTAAAACGCCGATTACTGTTGTGGGCGATACAGAGAAAACAGGGACTGAAATTTGGTTTAAACCCAGTCCGAATACGTTTACAAACATTGGCTTTAAATATGATTATTTAGCGCGACGTCTGCGCGAGCTTGCTTTTTTAAACTCCGGTGTTTGTATTCATTTGACGGATGAGCGTGATGGCGAAAAAGAAACATTTCATTACGAAGGCGGGATTCAAGCGTTTGTTACGTATTTAAGCCAGAATAAAACACCTATTATGCCCGATTTATTTTCTATGCAAGCTGAAAAAGATGGCATTATAGTTGATGTGGCGATGCAGTGGAATGACTCATATCAAGAAAATTTATTATGCTTTACTAATAATATCCCACAACGTGATGGTGGAACCCATTTAGCGGGTTTTCGTTCAGCGCTCACCCGAACATTAAATCAATACATTGAGCAAGAAGGGTTTGCAAAAAAAGCAAAAATTTCAACTTCGGGTGATGATGCACGTGAAGGATTAGTCGCTGTTTTATCAGTGAAAGTGCCGGATCCTAAGTTTTCCTCACAAACCAAAGATAAATTGGTTTCATCCGAAGTTAAATCAGTGGTTGAGTCATTGCTCGCTGAAAAACTCAGTGATTTTTTACTTGAAACCCCAATGATTGCAAAAGCAATTGTGATGAAAATGATTGATGCTGCGCGCGCACGCGAAGCCGCACGCCGTGCACGGGATATGACGCGCCGCAAAGGGGCTTTGGATATAGCAGGGCTTCCAGGTAAATTAGCTGATTGCCAAGAAAAAGACCCGGCACAGTCTGAAATTTATTTGGTTGAGGGTGATTCGGCGGGTGGCTCAGCTAAACAAGGACGTGATCGGCGTTTTCAAGCTATTTTGCCTCTGAAAGGTAAAATTTTAAATGTTGAAAAAGCACGATTTGATAAAATGCTTGCCTCTCAGGAGGTCGCGACGTTAATTACAGCGCTTGGGTGTGGGATTGGGCGAGAAGAATACGATCCTGATAAAACACGTTACCATCGTATTATTATTATGACGGATGCCGACGTGGATGGCGCGCATATTCGAACATTGTTGCTCACCTTTTTTTATCGTCAAATGCCGGATTTAATCGAGCGAGGTTATATTTATATAGCCCAACCGCCACTGTATAAACTAAAGCAGGGGAAACAAGAGCGTTATCTAAAAGACGATGATGCGTTATACGCACATTTAACACAAGCTGCGCTAGATAAAGCTAGTTTTTTCCCGTCGAAAGATGCGCCTCCTATTTCAGCCAGTGCCTTTGAAAGCTTAGTGCAGCAGTATCGAGGGGTTGAAAAAATCATTGCTCGTCATGCACGTCGTTACCATGATGCCGTTTTGATGGCGTTGCTGTTTGTTCCTCTGTTAACACAACCAGACCTGCAGGACGAAGCCACAGTGAAGCGTTGGACCGAGGCGCTGTCTGTACGGTTAAAGCAGGCAAAAAATACGACTCAGCGCTTTGAAGTGAGCGTGGTGGCACAAACTGGGGATGAAGCAGGGTATTTACCACAGATTACTGTTATTCAGCATGGGGTTGAATCTGAAATTTTGTTTCCGGTAGAATGGTTCTTATCAAGAGACTATAAGGAATTATCTGAGTTGGGTCAGCAGCTTGATGACTTTATTCAGCCAGGTGCGTTTATACAACGGGGTGAAAAGACAGCGCAGGTTGAGTCGTTTGACGAAGTTGTGGCGTGGCTTATGAAAGAAGCGAAGCGTGGACAGGCCATTCAACGCTATAAAGGACTGGGTGAGATGAACCCGGATCAATTATGGGAAACAACGATGGATCCAAGTGTTCGTCGTATGCTGCGCGTTTCGATTGAAGATGCTGTTTCGGCAGATCAAATTTTCACGACGTTAATGGGAGACCATGTTGAGCCAAGGCGTGAGTTTATTGAAGCCAATGCACTGAACGCAGAAAATCTTGATATATAGCACTTAGATAGCATAGGTCCTGCGGATAAGGCGCAGGGCCTAATCAACGCAAAGTTTATAAAATTTTAGCATTAAACTCACTTTGTTCTTGCATTTCCAGTGTCATTTTTTGTCGCAAGTTGTCTATACAAACTTTCGCGGATAATACACCCGCTGTAGCGTCCGTTTGGTGCACTGCATCGTAATATTGAGCATCAATCTTGGCGGCAGAAAATTTCATTTTAAATACGACAGGCCCAATACAATCGATGTAACCAGGTTGATGCAAAGGAGACATGGAAGAATCCTGCGTTTGAGCACGATATAACATTTTTCTTATTTCAAAATCATTTGGAGGAGCATTTGTTCCAATAGGTACGTTTGCTCTATTCGTCTGAGTTTGGCTGACAATGGATGCCCATGTTTTTTTTGATACGTCACTTTTTCGATACACGTTTTCAAATAAAGCTAGAACTACTTTTTCTTTAGGTAAATCAGAAATATTGATAGTCTGAGTTTCTTCTTTAAACAGTCCATGTCCCGGTATTGGTGTCGCTGCAAATAAAAAATGTAGTGGTCGTCTAAACATGGGGAACCTTATAATTGCAAATTGTGCGCATTATAACGGCATATTTTTAAAAGCACAAAAAAGAAATTAATTATTTAAAGCAGCTTAAACCGAGACACCAGATGTTGATAGAAATAAAGAAGGAGGAAAGTGACATCCTGTCAGACAATCCATGTCATCCCTTAAGAAACAGTATACCGTTTTATTTGAGGCTGTCATGGTGTGAAAGGCGGATTGACGTGTAAGATATAACTTACAGTCAGTGGGTTTGGCGTTATTTGGAGCAATTTGCTATTGTAAATAATCTAATTGTATCAAGAAATTCATCGGTCCATAAATGTGCGTGTCCTTGGCTTTGAAGACGGACCCATTGTTTGGGTTGATTGGCTGCCCGGAATAACGTCTCACCTTCTTGGTAGGGAATAACAGTGTCTTCTGTACCATGTAATATTAAAAGTGGCACATGAATTTTTTTCATACGGCTGAGGGAATCAAATTTATCCCAGGGGGTTATAGGAATCCAAGGATAATGATACTGTCCGAGAGATGTTAAGCTAGTATACGGCGATTGTAAAATAAGCCCGCAAACATTAGGATATTCCTCTGCCATTTTTGTTGCGACCCCGGTGCCAAGTGACTCACCATATAAAAGCAGGTGCTGGACCGGTGCGTTTTTTTGGCTTAGGTACCTGATTCCTGCGCGCGCATCCTCATAAAATCCTTGTTCCGTGGGGCGGCCCCGGTTTCCTCCATATCCTCTGTATTCAAGTAATAATACACCAAATCCTCGTTGAATAAGGTAACGCGCAAGTGGCATACGTCCGCCAATGTGTCCGGCATTGCCATGGAAAATAATAAGCGTCGGATTTTTTTTAGCGGCTGGCTTATACCAGGCATTAAGATACACTTTATCGTTTGTGAGAAGCGATATACGCTGCATATCATCTGCTTGGAATAGTGTGCGAGATGGTTGCGTTTTTGAAGGGAAGTAAATCAGCGTTCTTTGGAAAAAATAAAATAAAATAGTGCCTATAATGACACAGGCAAGAAAAAACCATAGCCAAGAAAAAGGCTTTGTCATCGAGTAACACCACAGGCAATCCGTGCTTGACCTCCACCCATGGGAGGAATATTGCTATATGTATCCCCTCCTGCATGAAGTATAACGCTACGCTCTTCGATGTCTGCAATGCTCAAACGTGGTGCAATAACGGAGGCGTTCGCCTGCCCTTCAGCATTGATATAGATAACTGGTAAATCACCTAAATGCCCTTTTCCATACGGGCCTTGGTGAGCGTGCTTTTTCTGAGGATCAAGGTGTCCACCGGCTGCTGTTCCTTGGTTATCGCAGCTTGGATTTTTGTGTATATGAAAGCCATGTGGCCCGGGAGGTAAGCCATGTAACTTGGGCGTAATCAGCAGGCCACCAGGGCTGTCTTTAAATGAAATAGTGCCTTTTGATTCGTGCTTCGAGTCAGTGGCATAAAGTTCTGTTGTCATCGAGGCTGCGTATACATTAAAAACGCATGCGAAAAAGAGAATGGAGCCTAAGATATATTTATGCATAATGGCCGGACCTAATTCATATCAACAGATTATTTATCATAAGCTAATTAAAGCTCTTTTGATAGATGCCGATAGAGCTTAGACATGATAGATAAAAGTAGATAAAGCAGTACCAAAGAATAACAAGGAGAAGGTAATGTCTGATACACATGCTTTAGAAATGGCGTTTTTACAGCGCTTACATGAGAAAAATATACAAGTTTCTATTTTTTTAGTTAATGGCATTAAATTACACGGTAGCATCGAGCATGTCGATGATCGGGTGATTACACTGAAAAATGGGGTCACTCAGATGGTGTATAAGCATGCTATTTCAACCGTGGTTCCGGCGGAAAAATAGCAGTTATTTTTTTAAAGATAAGCACTTAAACTTGTGACGGTTTGTTCGCCATATTTAATGTCGAATAAATTTCCCTCAGGGTTAAATATAAAGGTGACAGGTACGCCTTTGATGTCACCCAGTTTTAATGCATCTGCGGGATCAATGCCTAGGCTTGGGTAGCTGAGTTTGTATTTTTGAATAAGATCACGCTGTTGATCTTGGGGAAGAGCATCATAGTTTACACCAAACACCATGATGTTTTTATTTTTGTACTGCTGATAAAAATGATTAATTTCAGGAATTTCATGCAAACAGGGTGCGCACCAGCTAGCCCAGTAATTAATATAAACCCATTTGCCTTTGAGTGACTTGAGTGCTATTTGATGACCATCAATATTTTGTAGCATGGGAGATTCCGCATAACCCGCTGATGTAAAACAAAAAAAGCTAAAATAAAACAGGAATAAAAATCGCATAAAATAGTGTTGACTCATGAGTGTAAGAATATAAAAAATATTGAACAGATTATATATTCGAAATATTTTACCGTACAAAGAGAGATATAGGAAATCACAATCACTGATTTAAACATATGGCACCAATTTAGATGTGGTTGCCCTGTATGCCATGGTGGCTTTTTTCAGTGATTTAATTATTATTTTCTAAGGTTTCCCAGCGGATATAGGCTTGAGCGAGCTTTTCTTCGTGTGCGTTTAGTTTATCTGTGAAGGCTGCGATAACATCAGTTGCTTGGTCATAAAAATCAGCTGAGCCCATCTTAAGGTGTAAGGCGTCAATTTGTGTTTCTAAACGCTCGATGGTTTTGGGGAGTTGTTTGAGCTCACGCTGTTCAGTGCTATTTAACTTGGTTTTTTTTGTGACTTGGGGCGTTATGTGAGGCTTATCTTTTTTAGGTTGAGTCTGCTGCTTTTTATACTGCTGATAATCATCATAACTGCCAACATGGTCTGCAATATGTCCGTTGTCTTCATAGACAAAAATATTGCTGACGATATGATTAAGAAAAGCCCTGTCATGGCTAATCAGAAGCAAGGTGCCAGGATAATCTGAGAGCATGGTTTCGAGTAGCTCAAGTGTTTCAATATCTAAATCATTGGTTGGCTCATCCATCACAAGCAAGTTAACCGGTTTTGCAAAGAGTCGAGCGAGCAATAGGCGGTTTCGCTCGCCGCCCGATAAAGAAAAAACGGGTTGATTAAAGCGCTCAGGAGAGAACAAAAAATCACGAAGGTAAGAAGCCACATGCTTGCTTTGCCCATTAATCGTTACAAAATCAGCGCCATCAGCGACATTTTCCATGACGGTTTGTTTTTCATCGAGTTCCCGACGAAGCTGATCGAAATAGGCAATATCTAGATGCGTGCCAAGACGTACTTGTCCAGAGGATGGGGATAAATCACCGAGCAATAGACGTATAAGCGTGGTTTTGCCGCAGCCATTGGGGCCAATAATACCTATTTTATCACCCCGCATGATGGTACATGATAAATTACGGATGAGCGTTTGTTGATTGATTTGATAGCTAAGATTCGTTGCCTCAAGCACTAATTTTCCGGAAGCACTGACATCGAGTGACACCGATTTTGCGCGCCCTGTTTGCGTACGTCGTTGACGATGCGTATCTCGCATGGCTTCTAGTTGACGTACCCGGCCCTCGTTACGTGTGCGTCGTGCTTTAACGCCTTGGCGAAGCCAAACTTCTTCTTCTTTGAGACGTTTATCAAATAATTTATTTTGCGTGTCTTCAGATGCCCGCATGGCCTCTTGGCGGTCTAAATAGGTTTGGTAAGAGCAAGCGTGCGTATGCAGATTACCTCGGTCAATTTCTACAATAGATGTTGAAATGCGCGTTAAGAAGGTTCGGTCATGTGTGACCACTAAAATGGTCCCAGGGTAATTTTTAAGCGTCGCCTCAAGCCATTCAATTGTATCTATATCTAAATGGTTAGTGGGCTCATCGAGTAAGAGTAACTCGGCGCTAGCCAATAATGCTGCGCCGAGTAGTGCGCGTCGACGCATGCCACCAGAGAGACTGCTTATCAAGGCATCTAACGGTAGGCTTAGGTGACTCGCCATTTCATCAATGCGCGGCAAAATGTCCCAAGCATTTTCAGCGTCTATTTGTGTTTGGCAAGAGGCCACTTGCATCGTATTATTGTTAAGAGAGGCTTCATGGTATCGCGTTAATAACTCACCTAGCGCGCCTAATTGCTTAACTAAAAAGTGATAGACCGTTTCATGCTCACTGGCGGGAACATCTTGCATGAGGCTTGCAATACGAAGACCATTTTGTTTTTGGATGCTGCCACGGTCAGGGGTGATTTGGTTTTGAAGTAGCTTCAGCAGCGTTGATTTTCCGGCGCCATTTCGGCCAACCAGCGCAATACGTTCTTTCGTATGAATTTGCCAGTTGACTTGATTCAGAATGACATTATTGGCAAGTGTAAGGGAGATGTTATTGAGTGATAATAGGCTCATAAAATGTTTTAAGTTGAAAACCGTGTGTGTAGTATTTGAAGTATGCTGAGCAGTATATCATATGTGCTTATTTTTTTTGATGAAGGCTGTAGTAAATTAAACCGGCTTTTTTTTCTTTTAGTGTTTCCCAGTGCGTGGGGTTTAGCGTGATGGGTTGGGCGGATTCTGTATATATTAAGCCTTGCTCTAATAGGATGTTGCGTTCCTCAAGCAGGCGAATGCTGTTATCTAAGAGTGCTGGTTTATCAAACGGTGGGTCAAGAAAAATTAGATTGAATTGTTCAGGTGTACGCGTTAAATAAGTGATTGCATCCGTTTGGATTGGCTCTAGCGTACTTGATTTAAATGCTAGTGCTTGTTTTTTGATGTTTAGAAACGCAGCATGTGACTGCTCTATGAATGTAACGCGCCCTGCTCCACGAGACCAAGCTTCGAAACCGAGTGCGCCACTGCCAGCAAAAACATCCAAGCAGCGCGTGCCGTGAATTCGTTGCATTAACCAATTAAACAGTGTTTCTCGAACACGACTAGGTGTTGGTCTTAGGCTCGGTGTATCGGAGACGTAAATTTTTTTTCCTCGGTGATGCCCCCCAATAATGCGAACAACAGATTTCATACGCTACCGACCATAACGTGTAGTAGGCGCTCGGGCTGAATATTGTGTTGAAAAGCGGCCTGAATGTCTTGAATCTTAACCGCGGAGATTTTATCTCGGTATGTATCAAGGTAATTATCAGGCAAATTATAAAAAGCCATTTTGAGCAAAATCCGGCTCATGTTTTGATTATTAGCAATAGACAGCGGGAAGCTACCGGTTAGATATTGTTTGGCGGCTTTCAGCTCGGCTTCACTCGGGCCTGTTTTAACAAATGCGCTTAAGGTGTCTCGCGTGAGTGTTTCGGCCATTGCGGCTTGCGTATTTTTGGTTGAAAAGCCAATTACAAAAGGTCCTAATTCAGGCATAGGAATAAATTGGCTATGGACACCGTAAGTGAGGCCGCGTTTTTCACGCAGCTCGCTTGCGAGGCGAGACACAAGGGCGCCACCTCCGAGAGTATAATTTCCAACCAAAAGAGGGAAATACTGCGGGTTGTGATGATCAATGCCGAGTTGACCTAATCGCAGAACCGTTTGAGATGATTGGAAAGGCAGTTTAATTTCTTTGGCTTCAGCAAGTGGCTCAGCATTTCGAATGCTGAGAGCAGGTTTTCCTTGAGGAATATATTGCGTCATTTGCTCTGCGAGGATTTCAGCCTCAGCTCGATTGAGCGCGCCAACGAGCACAAGCACCGCATTTTGACTCACAAAAAAGGTGTGATGGAAGTCCCGGACGTTCTTTAGTGTGATGGCATCCAGGGTTTTTAAATCGCCACTGACAGGATGTCCATAAGGATGTGTTTGATATAGCGCATGAAAAAAGGCTTGGTTAGCGACCGTGTCAGGTGATTCTAACGCTTGTCGAATGGCCATACGTTGTTGATTTTTTTCACGGGTATACGCTTTTTCAGGAAAATCGGGTTGTTTAATGATACGAGTAAACAGTTCGGTTGCCTGTTGTTTCGCGTTTTTTTCTGTGAGTGTTTTAAGGTGTAATACCACCATGTCACGATTGTTGTCGCTTGAAAATTGGGCGCCTGTTTCGGCAAGACGGTTTGCAAGTGTATCTGCATCAAGCCCATCGTTCCCCTGATTGAGTAACTGTGTGGTGAGCGTGCTCAAGCCAAAATGCGGGCCATCATATGCAGCACCCGCTCGAAAAGCGAGGTTAATATCAAGCATCGGGATATCCATTGCAGGATAAAATATAACAGGGATCCCTTGTTTTGTGTGCCAGCGCTGAATAGGTAGGGTGTTTGATGCATTTGCGGTGCTTAAGGCGGTGAAGCAGACACTAAGAAAGATAAGCAAGAATTTCATTGAGGTGCTCCGTTTTTAGGTAGTAAATGTGCTTCGGTCATGCGGGCATCATCAAAATAATGCTGTGCCGCAGTTTGAATTTGGGCTGGTGTGATGGCGCGAACACGTGATTCATATTGTTCTGTTATCTGCCAGCCTAAACCCACACTTTCAAGCATGCCGAGCGCCATGGCTTGTCCAAAGACAGAGTCACGCTCAAAGGTTTTTTGTGCAATTAATTGGGTTTTAACACGATTGAGCTCTTCTGCTGAAACAGGGGTTGTTTTTAATGCGTTGAATTCGGCATTAATCTGCTGGGCAAGTTGTTCTAGTGTGCTGGATGTGCTGGGTGCGCCATAGATAATAAATTGCGTTTGATAACGTGCATATAAATTATATTCAAGACCAATACTACTGGCTTTTTCTTTTCCGTGGACCAGGTGCTGATTAAAGCGGCCACTGTCGCTTATATCAAGAATGCCGGCAATTACTTCTAATGTGTAGGGATCATCTAACGATTTTTCAGATGCTGTTTTAAGGCTTGGAACGGTATAACCTTGGAGTAATATAGGGATATTAGCAGGCGCTTTCACCTGAAGTGTTTTCTTCCCAAGCGCTCTTGGTTCGGTTTGTTGCTTTCGTTGGATGAGGGGCTGTTTCTTCAAGTGGCCAAATTGCTTTTTCACCTGAGCTAGAACAGTTTTGGGATTCACATCACCGACAACGACAAGTGTTGCGTTATTGGGGGCATAAAATTGTTGATACCAGTGACGTATATCCGTGACAGTTAAGTGCTGTATGTCGTCCATCCAGCCAATAACAGGGTGATGATAAGGCGAGCTCAAGTGTGCTGCAGCAAGGAATCGCTCAAACGTTAAGGCTTGTGGGTTGTCGTCGGTTCGTAGGCGACGTTCTTCTTGAATCACTTTGATTTCTTTTTTAAATTCATCGGCGTCGAGCAAGAGGTGTTGCATGCGATCAGCTTCTAGCGCTAAGCTGGTGGGCAGATGTTCCGCGGCGATGTTTTCAAAGTATGCCGTATAATCTCTACTCGTAAAGGCATTCTCCTGCCCGCCAAGCCCGGCAATGGTTTTTGAAAAAACGCCAAGCGGGTAATTGGGGGTGCCTTTGAACATGAGGTGTTCTAAGGCATGGGAGATGCCGGTCAAGCCGCCGGGTTCGTCTGCAGAGCCTACATTATACCAGACCATACTGACGGCGACGGGCGCTCGATGGTCTTCTTTAATGAGCAGTGTGAGGCCATTATCGAGCTTAAATGACTGGGTAGCACTAAAGGTAAGCTCGGAAATGAGCATGAAAAGCAAGAAAAAAGCTGTGCGCATGGTTCACCCTAAGAAAAAGATGATAGAATTTCATATTTAACAGGATTTGTATACTGAATGAAATGGTTTAAAAAAAATCAGCAGCAAGAAACGGCACCTGTTCCAGAGAAAAAAAGCGCGTGGACCCGGCTTCAGCAGGGGCTTGGTAGCCAATTAGGGCGTTTGTTACTGGGGAAAAAAGAAGTTGATGCGGCTGTACTCGAGGCACTTGAAACGCTTTTAATTACTTCTGACTTAGGGATTAAAACCACACAAAAGTTATTAGCACAGCTAACGGAAGGTTTGGAACGTAAGCAGCTGGCTGATGGTGATGCTGTTTTTCGTGCACTTCAGGCGCAAATGGCGGCACTTATTTCACAAAACACAGCTCAACTTTCACCGACTACATCTGATAAAGCCCCTTTTGTTATTTTAATGGTTGGCATTAATGGTGCAGGAAAAACCACAACCATGGGCAAGTTAGCCAAATTGTACCAAAGCGAAGGTAAGCGCGTTATGCTTGCCGCGGGCGATACGTTTCGTGCGGCAGCGGTTGAACAATTGCAAGTATGGGGAGAGCGAAGCGATATTCCTGTGATTGCACAGCATACAGGGGCTGATAGTGCCTCGGTTGTTTTTGATGCCTTTCAAGCCGCTAAAGCGCGCGGGATGGATGTATTGATTGCTGATACCGCCGGACGCTTGCATACGCAAGGGAATCTGATGGATGAGCTAAAAAAAGTCAAACGGGTTTTACAGAAAATAGACGCAAATGCGCCGCATGAAGTGATGCTTGTATTAGATGCGAGTATTGGTCAAAATGCATTAAATCAAGCGCGACAATTTAATCAAGCGGTTGGCGTAACAGGGATTACAATCACGAAGTTAGATGGAACAGCTAAAGGCGGTATTTTGTTCGCGATAGCGAATGAATTAGGGCTTCCCTTTCGTTATATTGGTGTGGGAGAAGGGATGGATGATTTACGGGTGTTTGACCCACAACATTTTGTTCAGGCTATTTTTAAACATGATGGAATTCAAGCAGGTTAGTAAACGCTACCCAGGGGGGCATCAGGCCTTAAGTTATGTTGATTTTGCTTTAGAGCAAGGTGAAATGGCGTTTTTAACGGGGCGATCTGGCGCCGGAAAAAGTACATTGCTGAAATTGGCAGCGTTTCTTGAGCGCCCTTCAACCGGTGATATTTTGATTCATGGAAAATCATTACGTTCGTTTAAGCAAAATGATGTTGCAGCACATCGTGCGCGATTTGGTCTGACATTTCAGTCGCCGCATTTATTGTATGACCGCAGTGTGTTCGAAAATGTTTCGTTGCCGTTGCAAATTGAGGGATTGTCTCGTCCGCAAATGCTTAAGCGCGTTCAAGGCGCTTTGGACAAAGTCGGTTTGTTATCGAAAGAAAAAATGCTCCCCGTGCATTTATCAGGGGGAGAGCAACAGCGTGTTGGGATTGCACGCGCTATTGTGCATAAGCCAGACTGGTTGCTTGCTGATGAGCCAACAGGAAATTTAGACCCAGCATTATCAATTGATATCATGGCCCTTTTTGAGCAGTTTAATCAGGCAGGTGTTGGCGTTTTAATTGCAACGCATGAATTGTCCTTGATTGCACAGATGAAACATCGTATTTTATGGCTGAAGGAGGGTAAGTTGTGTTAAAGCGAGGGCAACGATTGACACAACGGCATATTCAAGCAATACAGCATAGTTTCATGTCGTTTAAACGTGCGCCATGGACCATGAGCATTACGGTGCTTGTAATTGCGATTATTTTGATTTTACCGCTTTTATTCTGGCTTTTAACCGACCAAATTAAACCCATTGTTAATGGCTGGCAACAAGGAAAAGAAATCTCACTTTATCTTGATACCTCATTTGCAACGACAGATGAAGCTGATTTGATGGAGCGCATCCATGGGACAAAAGGGGTTGGAAACGTTACGTTTATTAGTGCAGAGACGAGCTTGATAGCACTTGAAAAACAAGAAGGCATGGAAGACATTCGGCGTTATTTGCCTGAGAACCCCCTGCCCTCAATGATTGAAGTCATGCCAACGCATGCTGTGGATACCCCTGAAAAATTAGAGCAGTTATTCCAAGTATTAAAGCAATACCCCCATGTTGAGCAAGCAAGACTGAACCGAGACTGGGTGAGTCGGCTACATACGATACTTGGATTCTTCGGGCATTTAACCTGGCTGTTGGGCGTGTTATTTAGCCTAATGGTTATATTTATTATTCGTAATTTATTGCGTTTAGCAGCCCATGATCACCATGACGAAATTCAAGTATTAAAACTGATTGGTGCAACAGATGCATTTATTTTAAGGCCTTTCTTATATACAGGTGCGGCGCTCGGTATCTTAGGTGTGTTAGGTGCCTTTTTAGGCGTGCGTATTATAGGCTTTGGTTTGGCGCATGCGCTTCGACCTATCGTCGCTCCAGGGGCTGGATTTTCTCTTACGTTAGGCTTGTCGATGCATGTGTTGTTGCAGTGTGTGTTGCTGGGCCTTGGGCTTGGATGGATTGGGGCGTATCTGCCATTAAAGCGTCAACTCGCACATATTGAGCCTTGCCACTGAACTGTGTTATAATTTGTCGCAAATTGTAGTACAGCGTGTTTTATTCTTGGAGGGATTAACCAATGCATTTGCCCTTGCAATTAGCGACAACACATCTTCCTATTGGTAGTTTGGATGCTTACATTCATCAGGCGAACCAAATTCCTCTACTTACAGTAGAAGAAGAGCGCGATTGTGCACAACGTTTTCATGAAGTGGGTGATATTGAAGCGGCACGTCATTTGGTGCTTGCGCATTTACGTTATGTGGTTCGCGTAGCGCGTGGCTATTTAGGATATGGCTTACCGTTGAATGATTTAATTCAAGAAGGCAATATAGGCTTGATGAAAGCTGTGAAGCGCTTTGACCCCACACTAGGTGTGCGGTTAGTTTCTTTTGCAGTGCACTGGATAAAATCAGAAATTCATGAGTTTGTGCTTAAAAACTGGCGTATTGTAAAAGTTGCAACAACAAAAGCACAGCGAAAATTATTTTTTAATCTCCGTCAAATGAAAAAACGCCTGGGTTGGTGCAGTGCGGAAGAAATCAATGCAGTTGCAGAAGATTTGGGCGTAACACCTAAAGATGTCCGTGTGATGGAAATGCGTTTAAATGCCATGGATTCCTCCTGGGATGGCGATGATGTTTCAGATAATGACACTTCAACGACGTCGCAATTTGTACCCGCACGCTATTTAAGCGATGCAAGTGCAGATCCCGCTTATATTATTGAGCAAGCAGATGATGAGCATCAAGAAAGTGAGAAGTTACAATTTGCCATGACGCAACTGGATGGACGTAGCCAAGATATTCTAAAGCAGCGTTGGCTCCAAGATGAAAAAGCAATAACGTTGCATGCCTTGGCTGAAAAATATAGCATTTCAGCGGAGCGTGTTCGTCAGCTTGAAAAAAATGCGATGCAAAAGCTTCGCAAATATCTAGAAAATTAAAGCCCCCCGTTTTTATTTATCTGGATTAGGAATAGGTGTTTGTGGCGTCTTATCTGGTTTGTCTTCAGGAGGACATTGATACGTTGCGATGATCTCGCCTTCTAGGTTTAAGGTTTTGAGTACGACGGGAAATTTCCAGAGCGTATACAGGTGTCTTAAGACCTCTTCTGTATTTTGGTTAAGCGGTACACGGTTGTGTTGTGTGTAATGTAATGTGAGCGCACGATCGCCTTCCAAATCAATAGAAAAAACTTGAATATCAGGATCTAAACTTCCTAAATTGTATTGTGAAGACAACGCTTCTCGCACATGTCCATACCCTTTTTCATTGTGAATGGCATTAATAAACATTTCAGGCTCTTGATCATTATCAGTTAACATAAATAGCTTCAAATCACGCATGAGCTGAGGTGATAAAAATTGCGAGACAAAACTTTCATCTTTGTAGTTACGCATGGCATAATCTAAACTAGTGAGCCAGTCTGTATTGGCTAAGAGTGGGAACCCTTTTTTCTCTTCATTGCTAGGGTTCTCACAGATGCGGCGAATGTCTTGGTACATGTTATAGCCTAAACAATAGGGATTAATGCCACTAAAATAAGGGCTGTCATAGGCCGGTTGTGCAATAACATCGGTATGATTTTTTAAAATTTCGAGCATAAACTCATCGGTAACAAGGCCTTCATCGTGCAAGGCATACATCAAGGTGTAATGCCAAAAGCAAGCCCACCCCTCGTTCATGACTTTTGTTTGTCCTTGTGGATAGAAATATTGTGCGACTTTTCGAACAATGCGAATAAGTTCACGCTGCCAAGGCTTAAGTAATGGTGCATTTTTTTCAAGAAAATATAAAATATTTTCTTGCGGATCCTCCGGAAAATGTTGTTTATCTTGTTTTGTTTGTTTGTTTATTTCTTCTGGCAACGTACGCCATAGTTCGTTCACTTGAGATTGTAGATAAGCCTCGCGATTTTGTTGTCGAAGCTTTTCTTCTTGTAATGAAACCGGTGGTGGATGCTTGTAACGGTCAACACCATAGTTCATGAGCGCATGGCAAGCATCTAATATAGTTTCTACTTCGTCAATGCCATATTTCTCTTCACAGCGGCTGACATAGTTTCGAGCAAAAACGAGATAATCAATAATGCCTTCCGAGTCGGTCCACATTTTAAATAAATAATTATTTTTAAAAAATGAATTATGCCCATAGCATGCATGCGCAATAACAAGTGCCTGCATGGGTAAGGTATTTTCTTCCATGAGATAGGAAATACAAGGATTGGAGTTAATCACAAGTTCATAGGCAAGCCCCATTTCACCGCGTTTGTAGCGTTTTTCAACGTTGAAAAAATGTTTTCCAAAGGACCAATGATGATAACCAATGGGCATGCCAACCGAAGCGTAGCAGTCCATCATTTGTTCGGCTGTGATGATTTCAATTTGGTTTGGATAGGTATCTAATCTAAAATCACGCGCTAGACGTCCAATTTCACGATCGTAAGTTTGAAGTAGCTCAGGCGTCCATTCGGCCGTTGTTGACAGCGGTTTTTTTCTTTTCATGCGGTTGTCTTCTTTTTGAAAAGTTCGCGAAAGACAGGATAAATATCGGTGATATTATCGATACTTTCCATACAAAAATTAGAGTAAAGCTTGGTTAATGTTTCATACACTTCCCATAAGCTTTGATGGTGGCGTGGCATGATTTCGACGTAAGCAAAGTATTGTAGCAAAGGTATAATACGGTCACGGAGTAATTCTTGGCAGCGAGGAGAATCAGCATTCCAGTTATCGCCATCGGATGCTTGCGCCGCGTAAATGTTCCAAGCATTCGGTGGATAGCGGCTTGTAATGATTTCATCAAGCAATTCAAGTGCACTTGAAACAACAGTCCCACCTGTTTCGCGAGAGTAGAAAAATTCATCCTCAGAGACCTCTTTCGCTGAGGTATGATGTCGAATAAAAACGAGCTCAATTTTTTGATAATTTTTTGTTAAAAACAGATAGAGTAAAATAAAAAAGCGTTTTGCAATGTCTTTTTTTGCTTCATCCATCGAGCCTGAGACATCCATAATACAAAACATGACGGCTTGTGTCGTGGGCATTTGAATTTTAATGCGATTATTATAGCGTAAATCGAGTGTGTCTAAAAAAGGGATGCTCTTCATTTTTCGTTTCAAGAAATCAATGCGTTCTTGCAGTTGTTTTATCTCCGCGCATGTTTTTTTATCAGGTTCGTCTTGTTTTTTGAGGGCTCGCAGCGCTTTTTTTATCTCACGGAGTTCACGTTTATAGGGGGCTGATAGTGCGAGTCGTCGGCCGGTTGCTTGTCGCATCGAGCGTACAATATTTAAATTGGTTGGAATACCACTTGTGGTGACTCCGGCGCGCACGGTTTTAGGCGTATCTATTTTGGATAGCTCTTTTCGAACCAAATCCGGTAGGGCAAGATCTTCAAAATAAAGCTCAAGAAATTCATCTCGAGAGAGCTCAAAAACAAAATCATCGTTTCCTTCACCTTGATTGCTTGCCTCTCGACTGCCTGTGCCTTGCTCACCTGTGGAAGGGCGTTTAATTTTGTCACCCGCAAGATACTCATGATTTCCAGGTAAAATGCGCTCAACTGCCCCGCCAGAGCCTTTCGCAAAATGTGGCTCAGCAATATCTCTGGCGGGGATGCTAATTTGCTCTTCACGATCAATGCCAGTAATACTTCGCTTACCAATGGCTTTTGATACGGCTTCTTTAATTTGGTGTTTATACCGGCGTAAAAAGCGCTGTCGATTGACAGTGCTTTTTTTCCCGCCATTGAGTCGACGATCAATTAATTGGCTCATGGGTTTAGGTCACCTTTATTGTGACTTACGGACACGCAAATACCATTCGCATAAAAGGCGAACTTGTTTTGCTGTGTAGCCTTTGTCTTCCATGCGCGCAATAAATTCGGCATGTTTTGTTTTTTCTTCTGTCGATGCTTTTGCATTGAAAGAAATAACAGGCAGTAAATCTTCCGTATTAGTAAACATTTTTTTCTCGATCACCGTTTTGAGTTTTTCATAACTGTTCCATCGAGGGTTTCTGCCTTGATTGTTTGCACGTGCACGTAATACAAAATTAACCACTTCGTTTCGAAAATCTTTTGGATTTGAAATACCAGCAGGTTTTTCAATTTTTTCTAAATCTGTATTTAATGCTCCACGATCTAATATTTCACCGGTGTCTGGATCACGATAATCTTGATCTTGAATCCAGAAATCAGCATACGTGATATAGCGGTCAAAAATATTTTGGCCATATTCTGAGTAAGACTCAAGATAAGCGGTTTGGATTTCTTTACCGATGAATTCAACATATTTAGGCGATAAAAATTCTTTAATAAACGTTAAGTAACGCTCACTAACTTCTTCTGGGAATTGCTCTTGTTCAATTTGTCGTTCTAAAATATAGAGTAAATGCACCGGATTTGCAGCGACTTCAGTGTGATCAAAGTTAAATACTTTAGATAAAATCTTAAAAGCAAAACGAGTAGAAATACCCTGCATGCCTTCATCCACGCCAGCAAAGTCGCGGTATTCTTGATAGGATTTTGCTTTTGGATCAGTGTCTTTTAAGCTTTCGCCGTTATAAACGCGTAATTTTGAGTAAATGCTTGAATTTTCAGGTTCTTTTAATCGGGTTAAAACAGAAAATTTTGCAAGCATATCCAGCGTGCCCGGGGCACATGGCGCATCTTTGAGCGAGCTGTTTTCGATGAGTTTATTATAAATCCGTAGTTCTTCCGACACGCGTAAACAATAAGGCACTTTGACAATATTAATACGATCAATAAAGGCTTCATTGTTTTTATTATTGCGAAACGTTTTCCACTCAGATTCGTTTGAATGTGCGAGAATCACCCCTTCAAAAGGAATCGAAGAGAGGCCCTCGGTCGCATTATAATTGCCTTCTTGCGTTGCGGTTAATAACGGATGAAGTACTTTTATTGGTGCTTTAAACATTTCGACAAACTCAAGCAAGCCGCGATTTGCATGGCATAATCCACCGGAATAACTATAGGCATCGGCATCATCTTGAGAAAATTCTTCTAGTTTGCGAATATCAATTTTTCCGACCAAAGAAGAAATATCTTGGTTATTTTCATCGCCTGGCTCGGTTTTAGCGATGGCGATTTGTTTCAAACGAGACGGATGAATTTTAACGACTTTAAATTGATTAATATCTCCGTTGTATTCATGTAAGCGTTTAACTGCCCAAGGTGACATCACATACCGTAAGGCACGCGTAGGAATATTATATTCTTTTAATAAAAGCTCAGCGTCCTCTTCTTTATTAAAGAGAGAGAGAGGCGATTCAAATACAGGCGAATCTTTGATGGCATAAAACGGTGTTTTTTGCATGAGATCTTTAAGCTTTTCAGCAATGGATGATTTTCCACCGCCAACAGGGCCTAATAAGTAGAGTATTTGTTTGGTTTCTTCAAGGCCTTGAGCAGCATGTTTTAAAAAGCCTACAATGCGCTCAATAGGCTCTTCTAAGCCATAAAATGCATCAAAAACAGTGTAAAGACGCATGACTTTATTAGAAAAAAGGCGTGAAAGCACAGGGTCATGTCGTGTGTCACTTAGTTCAGGCTCACCGATAGCCATTAATAAACGTTCAGCGGGATTAGCGTAGGCCGAAGGATCATCACGGCAAAGTGCTAAGTAGTCTCCAAGCCCCATTTCTTCCGCTTTATCTTCGGTGTATCGACGTGCGTAGTTTTTTAATAAATCTTCAGTGCTCATCCATTCGCTCCTAAAAATACAAACTCTATTACTGAAAACAATACTCCATCCTTGGAGAAATCGCGAGTTTCTTTTTAGCAGGGTGAAGCAATGTGCTCTAAGCCATCTTGCGAAGGTTCTGGCGAAGGCACGGAAGCAATTTTAGTCGTAGCATAGGCTGCAAGCAGCATCACGCCGACAGGCCAATAGAGGGCAATCGCGCCCATAAGAAGCGGTGGCATGCAGAGCGCTTCTGCAAAAGAAGACCAGCCACTATTCCATGCTTCTTGTTGTGCAAGCTGTAGCGCTGCTACTTCTGCTGTTTCTTTGCCATCAAGCTTTAATTGCGCTAAGAGATGGGTTGCTTTTTGGTGGTCTCCATAATATCCAGAGGCAGCATAAATAGCGGTGGCAAGAAGACACAGAGCTGTACCGGCAGGTGCAATAATAGGCGTGGATGTGGTAAGAAAAATAGCAAATCCTGTTGTCAAAGTAAGGCTGCCAAACAGTGAGATATTAAGCTCAGCTGCTTCTTTTGCACGGTTTTTTTCTAGCGTGCGAAGTAATTGTTTAACAACATCATCATCAGGGTTCGTAAGCATCTCGGTTTCATATGTTGCTTTTTGATTGTGATACGCATCGCGCGCCTCATAAAAACGATAGGTGAGTACGGCGAGATCAAAAAAGCAGCAAGAAAACATGAGATTATTTGCAAGCGGGATTGGAATATTAAAAAACGGTGCAAAATTTCCTAGTGCATTTAAAGTTGCCCAAACAATATCATTCGAGAGCGAGTAGCGGTAAGTATACACCTCATTTTTAAATCGTTCCCAAGCCGTAAATGCTTCTGCTTCTTGCTGAGAAGGAAGCAATGTATGTTCTAAAACGGTTTTAGATTCGATAGAAAAACGAAGGGCTAGAAATGCGACACTGAGCACATTAAGCGTGTTAGTGAATGCAGGGTGAGTTAAAATATTAAGTGCTATGCCGAGGTCAAAAAATGAATTGATAGATTGATTTAATGCATTAAACCAGTCAGTCTCTTTTATAATTTGAAGCAGCATAACATCTGTTAGGCGTGAAAAAGAGGTTCCAATACGATAGAGGTGTGTCCAGCCCAAATTATTGTAAATCATATTAGACCAGTTATCTATGGGCGTTGCTGGTTCTCGTCGGGCAGCATGAAATTGTTGCAATTGCTTATTGCGGTAATGATAGAGATCGCTGTATTTTCCATGCGTTGTGTTTTGTAAAGGCGCTGCATTCAGTGGAACACCGAGTGTATTTAATGATGATGCAAGGGTGTTTGTTTCAGCTTGAATATGAGCATGATGTTGCGTTAAGTATTTTAATGTATGGGATGGCGCTTGCTCACGTTGAGATAGTGATAAAGAAAAGAAGCGCTGTTTGTCGCGTTGGAACTCGGCTTTGAGTTCAGCCTGTGTAGTCATTAAAAAAGCCTTAGTACAAAAAACATCAAGCGACCCATCGTAGCATTGTGCTCTAATTTAGGCAAGGAACCTCTATAAGTAGGCGGATTTTAATTAAATAAAGCTTGATTTAAACATATTGTTTGGTTTGGTTTGATTTTTATAAAATCTTGATTTACTCTGAGCAAGGTATGTGAGATGTTTTCTTTGGTTTTTTATGCTTCATCATAAACACTCGAAGATCATAATTTGGATGTGATTTAAAATAATGGAGAGACTCATGGGAAATAAAAAGGTTTCGATGTGCATTTTGTTGATGTCGATGATAACAGCCGCTTATGCAGGGCCCATGGGTCCGGTTAAAAAAACCTTACCGGCATTCATACCGTTTATTTCGGGTGAAGGCATGTATACTTGGCCTCAAGTGTCTGGCGGTTTAGAAGTGTATGCAGCCGGTGTTGGTACGTTTGGCGCTGAGACGAGTAAATTAGGCTGGGGTGGACGTGTCGCAGCCGGTGGATTGCACCCTTTTTCTGAAAAGTGGGCGGCAAGTGTAGAGGCGGGTTGGGGTTATTATGGCTCAGTCGATATTCAACCCAATGTCAAATTCGCGGCTAATACATCGGTCACATCAACAACGCTTGGTAATGCACTGCGAAGCAATATCACACAGTACGGGTTTGATGTTTTGATTGGTGCTTATTTTATGAAGCCTAAATATGACTTATTCTTCAAAGCCGGTGCTTTAATAGAGAATATGCGGTCTAATATTGTGGTTAATCCAACAGGGATTGTCGGAAAAGAAAATAATTTAGCGGTTCGTTTCCCTGGTGTCTATCGGCTGAAAACAACGTTTGCGAATGTTTTGCCTGAAATTAAGCTAGGTGGTGATTATCATGTTAAGGAAAATTGGCTTGTAACGGCGGCTTGGATGCACGCATTCAGTCAAAAACTGGATAGCTCGCACTTAGGCATCGTGCCAACAGGGACCATTCAAATCACCAATTTTTCGGGTTATATTTTTAGCCCAACGCTTGATACGTTTTTGGTGGGCTTAGAGTATCGATTTGCCTAGTTAAGTAAAAGCATGGTATTTAAAGCGCCCTATTGATTAGGGCGTTTTTGTTTTAATCATAATTAGAATCAAAAGGTTTTGTATGCGTAATTTAAAAAAACAGGTCGCGGAAGCAGCTCTTGAGCATTTAGGTGATGTGAGTATCTTAGGCGTTGGTACAGGCTCAACAACGGCTTATTTTATTCAGGCACTGGCAGGCATTAAACAGCGAATTGAAGGATGTGTTGCAAGCTCAAAAGCAACTGAGGCAGCGCTTCGTGAAGCAGGGTTGCCCGTTATTAATTTAGCAGCAGCCGACCCTTTACGTCTTTATGTGGATGGAGCTGATGAAGTCACGCAGCATAAGCGCATGATAAAAGGTGGGGGTGGTGCACTGACCCATGAAAAAATTATTGCAACGGCGTCGACGCACTTTATTTGTTTGGTTGATGAATCAAAAGTGGTTCGGCGTTTAGGTGCTTTTCCTGTGGCGGTTGAGGTTTTACCTATGGCACGCAGTTTGGTTGCGCGGGCTTTGGTTAAGTTGGGTGGCAGCCCTGTGTATCGAGAAGGGTTTGTGACAGACAGCGGTAATTATATTTTAGATGTTTTTCAGCTGAATTTAGATGAGCCGATAGCTATGGAGCGAGCGATCAAGCTTTTGCCCGGCGTGGTTGATAGCGGCATTTTCGCAGAGCGCCCTGCCGATACCGTGTTGGTTGCGCGTGCATCGGGTGTTGACGTATTTTAATGTGCAGCATCCCAATTCGTCCCAATATCAATTGAAACACGCAGAGGAACGTTTAATACAGCAGCTTGTTCCATGTGCTTTTTAATAGCAAGCTCAGCGGCTTGAATAGCATCTGCTTGTACCTCAAAGACTAATTCATCATGTACTTGCATGATCATACGCGCAGATTGGCCAGCAGGGGTTGTTTGCCAGTTTGCAACAGAGCACATTGCTTTTTTGATAATATCTGCAGCGGTGCCTTGCATGGGCGCATTGATGGCGGTGCGCTCAGCTGCTTTTTGTCGCATTTTATTCGAGGCGTTGATTTCAGGCAAATACAGTCGTCGCCCAAACAGTGTTTCGACATAGCCTTGTTCATGTGCTTGTTCACGTGTTGCTTCCATGTAATCAAATACGCCTGGATAGCGTTCGAAATAGCGCTTGATATATGCTTTGGCATCTTCTCTTGAAACACTGAGTTGCTTTGCGAGTCCAAAAGAAGACATCCCATAAATTAAGCCAAAATTAATGGCTTTGGCACGACGACGTTGCTCTGCTGTAATCTCTTCGAGTGGAGTTGAAAAAATTTCACTTGCGGTTGCTGCATGAATATCCCAGTCATTGTCGAATGCACGTTTTAATCCAGCATCACCTGACAAATGTGCCATAATACGCAGCTCAATTTGTGAATAATCAGAGGCAAGCAATAAGCAGCCTTCAGGTGCGATAAAGGCTTGTCGAATACGACGCCCTTCTTCATGACGAACCGGAATATTTTGCAAGTTTGGGTTGCTTGATGAAAGCCTTCCTGTTGCGGTCACAGCTTGGTTATATGAGGTGTGTATGCGGCCGGTTTGGACATTGACTCGCTTAGGAAGCGCTTCAATATAAGTTGACATGAGTTTCGTCAAACTTCGATACTCAAGAATAATAGCAGGCAGAGGATAATCAAAAGCAAGTTCTTGAAGTACCGATTCTGCCGTAGACGGCTGGCCTTTCGGTGTTTTTGAAAGAATGGGCAAATTAAGCGTATCGTAAAGAATTTCTTGTAGCTGCTTTGGTGAATTGAGATTAAATGTTTTTGTTGCAAGGGTGTACGCTTTTTCAGCTAAAGCATGAATGCGCGCACTGAGCTGTGTGCCATGTGCTTCAAGCTGCTGAATATCAAGCAGCACGCCATGAGATTCAATATCTGCCAAAATGGGCACTAAAGGCATTTCAATCTGCTCGAGTACGCTTTGTAATTTAGTATCTAGTTTTGGATACAGTGTTTCATGTAGCTTGTAAGCAATCAGTGCATCTTCAGCAGCATAAGGTGCTGCTTTTTCAATCGGTACATCAGCAAAAGGAATTGCTTTTTTACCGCGTCCAACCACGTCTTCAAAGTGAATGGTTTGATGATTTAAATAGCGCATAGCCAGGGCATCTAGATTATGACGCCCTGCCGTGCTATTTAAAACATACGCTTCGAGCATCGTATCAAAGCAGATTGCATTGAGCGTGATGTTATATTGTTTTAAGACAGCGTAATCATATTTTAAATTTTGGCCAATTTTTTTTAGTTGATGACTTTCTAAATAAGGCTTAAGGGCGGCTAACACGTGTTCTTGCGATAATTGAGGGGTGCAGTTTGTATGCGCCAGTGGAATATAAGCCGCACGTGTAGAGTCTACAGCAAGTGCTATCCCGACAAGTGAGGCCTTGAGTGGGTCAAGATCTGTGGTTTCCGTGTCAATGCAGCAGTGTGTTGCATGTTTAAGGTGGTCTATCCATGCATCAAGTGCTGCGTTGTCTTGAATCATGTCAAACGCAATGGATTGATTTTCGGTGGGTAGCGCTGGCGCGGGGCTCGGGGTTTGAGTCGCAGCAGCACTACCCCACTCCTTTAGCCAAACGTTTACCTCAAGTTCACGTGCGAGTGAAAGCAACACGTCTCGATTCGGAGGGCTTGGTTTTAAATCATCAAGTGACTGGGGGAGTGTAACGTCTGTTTTGATGGTCACAAGGCGCTTGGATAGGGGAAGCATCGGAAGGCTTTCGCGGAGGCGTTCGCCTATTTTTCCGCCGATGGTATCAGCATGCGTCATGAGATTATCTAATGTATGGTGCAATGCAAGCCATTTAACCGCTGTTTTTGGCCCGCACTGTGGCACGCCAGGCACGTTGTCACTGGTGTCTCCTACGAGTGCCAAGTAATCAATGATTTGGTCGGGTCTTACCCCAAATTTAGTTAAAACGCCTTCGGGATCTAACACTTGTCGGCTCATGGTATTAATGAGCGTAACGTGCGAATTAACCAGCTGTGCCATGTCTTTATCGCCCGTTGAAATGAGCACAGCATGGTTCGCGGCGGCTGCTTGTACGGCCAGGGTTCCAATGACATCATCGGCTTCTACGTCATCGACAATAAGCAATGGAAAACCAAGGGCCTTTAAAATCTCAATGAGCGGTTTAAATTGGCGCCTGAGGTCATCCGGCATTGGGGGACGGTTGGCTTTGTACTCTGGGTATAAGTCATGCCTAAATGTTTTCCCTGGTGCATCAAATACAATAGCAAACTGTGACGGAGAAGTATCTTTGAGTAAGCGCCGAATCATGTTAACAACGCCATAGACGGCACCTGTAGGGTGACCTTCGCTGTTTGTTAAGGGGGGGAGCGCATGAAAGGCACGAAAAAAATAGGAAGAGCCATCGACAAGTACGAACGGTGCTTTTTTCACAGCTTATCTCTCTTCATCAAGTGTTTGTTCAGAGGATAGCGAGGGTTGTTTTTCTTTGAGCAGGTTGACTTGTTCTGAGAGGCGCTTCAGTTGTTTTCGCATGAGAGGAATGCGAGTCGTAGACATCTCATGCTCAATGGCTTTTTCACGGGGTCTTGCTGGCGTGCCCAGATAGATTAGGCCTTGTTTTAAGTGTTTTTTAGGTGGGACGCCTGCGCGTGCGCCTAAAATAACCTCATCATCAATTCGAACATGGTCACTGACCCCAACGCCGGCTGCAAAAATAACATGATTGCCACTGTGTGTGCTGCCTGCAATGCCGGTGAAAGCGCAGAGGATGTTATGTTGGCCGAGTTTAACCGAGTGGGCTATTTGAACAAGGTTATCTATTTTTGTGCCTTTACCAATCAAGGTTTCACCAATCGTTGCGCGATCAACCACGGTGTTTGCGCCTATTTCGACATCGTCTTCAATGACAACACGTCCCACATGAGGAATTTTAACGTGTTGTCCATTTTCAGCCGTGTAGCCAAAACCATCTGAACCGATAACCGATGAAGCATGAATGGCAATACGCGCACCAAGCGTTGTATAATCATACAGCGTCACATGCGGGTGAATGCAGGTGTCAGGGCCTATGGTCACATGGTTTCCAATATGCACATGGCTTTTAATAATACAATTATCCCCAATATTACAGTCCTCTTCAATGATCACATAAGGGCCAATTGATATATTTTCACCCAGGATAACATCGGGTGCAATAATAGCTGTCGGGTGAATGCCTAATACAGGTTTTGCGGCTGGATAAAAGTGCTTTAAAAGTTTAATAAAGCCTTGGAATGGGTCGGCGACTTGAATTAAAGGTTTATTCGATTGCGTCACATTTTTTGAAACAAGAATAGCTGCAGCCTCGGATTGCTCGGCTTTTTTTAAATGATCTGTGCCGTCTGCAAAAATAAGTGCGTCCGGTTTGATTTCGTCAATAGGTGATAGGGCCTGGACTTGGGTGGCACTGTCACCTATAACCGTTCCGTCGATGAGAAGTGCAATGTCATGTAAAGAGGCACGCATAGGAATATCTTCCAAATAAAAAAATGTCATGAGTATAGCTTAATGAGCCTAAAGTTTCGACTAAAAAGCAGCTTGATTTAGTGCTGGCTTCAGGGCCTCTAAACTGTTATAAAAAATAGAATATATTTTGATTTTACTTTTAATAATATAGAGCGTCTGCGTGCTAAAAATACTTAAAGTATCAAAAAATGAAATTAACTTACCCGTGATTGTTATTGGTATTGCTTTACTGCTAATTATTTATCACATTTTTTCATATATGGTACCGTTTACAAATAACGCATTTGTTGCAACCAATGTTGCTCCAGTTGCAGCAGATGTGTCTGGCTATTTAACCGATGTGTATGTGAAGAACGGGCAATCAGTAAAGCAGGGGGCACCTTTGGTACAAGTGTATCGAGAGCCTTATCGCCTAGCATACCAATCAGCCAAGGCAAAACATGAGCAAGCGATAGAAGGCGTTAAAGTCATTGAGCGGCAAACACAAAAAACATCTGACTTATTTCATGCAGCCGTATTTGAGTATGAAAAAGCGGCGCTTAAATTTAAATTAAAAAACAAACCGAGTGTTCGTCAAGCTGTACCAGCACTTGAAGTGCGGATACTAAAATATAATTTACAGGCCATGGAAAAAAGAAAAGACGCATTAGCAAAACAAATTAAAGTAGAAGATCAACAAATTATTGAACAGCGCAAAAAAGTCACCGCATTAAAAGCGGATATGGA
Source organism: Gammaproteobacteria bacterium (assembly GCA_022600515.1). Lineage (GTDB taxonomy): Bacteria > Pseudomonadota > Gammaproteobacteria > Legionellales > Legionellaceae > JAALKW01. The sequence continues at coordinate 32,718 of JAHZKG010000056.1, read as the reverse complement.
CAATGCGTTGGTTAATCTTAATTTAACAACGGTCAGAGCATTAACAGACGGTATTGTTGATAACATGTATATCTCGAAAGGAACGCCGGTTAAAATTCACACCCCTTTATTTTCTTTTATTGACACATCGAACTGGTGGATTCAAGCTAATTTTAATGAGACAGACTTGCGTCGTATTCGTCCAGGAGACGAGGCGATAATCTTATTGCGCATGTATTATTTTACAAAAATATTTCATGGTCGTGTGGTGAATACAATTTGGGCTACAGACCGACAGAATACAATCAAAAGAACACAGCAGCAGAAAGTGGCCAATGAAAACGAATGGTTATTGATTCCACAGCGTTTACCTTTACAAATCAAAATATTGGATCCTAATCCTGATTTTCCTTTGCAGCCAGGCGCGAGTGCTTATGTTTATATCAAAGCCCATTCACATACTCGAAACGTATGATCCCTATGGCATTCACCGACTGAACGGTATCAAAGTAGTCTATGTTTTTTTTATGCTCTCGGTCGTTAATATGTTTTTTTATATACCACACCCCTATTTTTATTTTTTTTATTTGCCTCTGACATCAATGGTTGCAGAAGTCATGATGGAGCGTATAGAAGATAAATACCGTGCATTTGTTTACACCATTGTCGGTGCGTGTGGCATGATTATTTTATTTGATACTTTAAGTGCTTATCCTTTATTTTTTCCAGCGGCCATTTTTTTAGCAACACTATCGCTGTACTTTATGGCATTACGACATGCAGCCATTATGTTACCGTTGGTTCCGATTATATTGAGTCTTGCGGCGTATTCACTCTTGTATCCTGCACTTAATATGAATTTCAAGATGGTCATAGAAAATATTATGACCACGCTGTTCTCCATGTTAATTATTTTGGCGTCATTGGTTTTATTTCCTTTAAGTTATTATTATCGTTTATGGTTACGAGCATTCAGGCAGTCATGTCAGGGCTTGTTAGATGATTTTATTTGTATATATAAAAAACAAGCGATTGATATCCCAGTGTTTCAAGAAAGCACAAAATATATGATACGTTTTTCAAATATGTTACCGCGAAAATTACCGATTTATACGATACTAAAAATAAATTTATTACTTCATCAAGTGCAGGTGCAGCGAGATATGTTGGCTCGTCAGCGCTTGAGTATGCCTGAGAAAGATTTAGTCTTATTGATTCAAAACTTAAGGTGTTTGACGGCCGCGATAGATCAAGAAACGCGTTGCGAGGTGCTGGTTGTAAACGATTCGAACTTTATTAAATTAATCAATGCCTGGAATTATATATGCTCGAGGCAATAGATTATCGCGCAACGCGCGCATTGCAAATATGTATCGTATTTGTTTTTACGTTAATTATACAGAAAATGCTAAATTTTTCGCATGCGGGCTGGATTGGTTTTGCCGTGATGATGATTTATGCCGGATTTGATTCAGGATCAAGCTTACACCGTACGTTTCATCGCTTTTGGGGGGCAATGTTTGGGTTATTTTTATCGTATATTCTCTTTTTTTTCATACGAATAGATGATGATCTTATTTTTATTATTGTGCCTGTGGCAGTGTTCATGGCGTATTTTTCTTTAAGTAAGTATTATGTTTCGCCCACTATTTTTACGGTGGCGCTCACCGCACTCGGCAGTGATTATTATCAGAGTAATCTTTATGCGGTTGATCAATTCTTTTTTGATTATGCTAAAGCAACGATTATTGCTTTAAGTATTTGTGTTTTTTTTGAATACTTTATTTTCAAAAAAAATAATCTGACGCATAAATTTTATTTTGACTTACAAAAAGCGGTTGTGTCTGAATTAAATGTATTACTCGATGTGGTTAAAAGCCGTCCTACTCGGCGTAGCCAGTATTTGAAGCGGAGTGCAGTACTGTATACACATATCGAAAGTTTGAGTACATTTTTGAAAATGGCAGAACATGATTATCATTTATGTGTGCATTTTTTAGATACGTTAGAGCCGTTCAATAAGACGCTTTTGAGTGCTTATCAAAATTTACAAATATTATTTTCTGAGCATAAGCCTACAGGACGAGATAGCTTGGTAATCGAAACAGAAGCGATGCTTGAACAGTTAACTAGAATGAGTCATGGTGATCAATTCAAGGGAAATTGAGTTGCAAGCGATGAAGTTATTTTTTTTAATGCTGCTGGTTATACTAAACGCCGTGATAACAGCGTGTACGTTTGCTCCAAAATATCTCCCAACACCACCAACAAATGTTCCTTCAAAATGGCATGCAACAGATAGTGCTTTAAATACAGAGGCATGCAATACCGCGTGTATTCCGTGGTGGCAGCAATTTAAAGACCCCGCTCTCAATGATTTAATTGAGAAAGGATTAGCATATAACAATGATATTCATATGGCTGTTGCAAATATTGAAGCAGCACAAGGTGAGTTAAAGCGTGTTCAGTGGGACTGGGCGCCTAACTTAGATAGTTTGTTAGGATATACCTCGTTTCCTTATTTTGGGTATCCAGGGGTGATAGCCGTACTTTTGCCAACTTACACAATGAACATTTTTAAGCAAATTAAAGAGCAAAAAAGAGCAAAGTATGATGTTAAAATAACAGAAAACATGAGAGATACCGTTAAATTAGCGGTTATTGCACAAATTTCAGGGAGCTATTTTAGCTACCAAGCACAAACAGAGCGACTGAGCATATTACAGACTGTTGCACGTGATCTAACCGAAAAATTGATGATTTCACAGCAGATGTATCAGGATGGGTTGGCCTCTAATATTTTGGTTGAGCGTGCAAAAAGTAAACTTGCACTGATTAAGGCCGAAGAAAAAGTGGTTAAGCAAAAAATTGTGGTGAGTCAAAACATGCTCCATTTTTTATTAAATGAAAATCCCGCCGGTTTTTCATTTCCCCGCCGCTTTAGTCAGCTCAAAAGTAAACAAGTGATTATTGGTGCTTTGCCCTTGACGGTTGTGAAAAATCGTCCTGATATGATGCAGGCGGCGAATGAACTAACAGCCGCCAATGCAGCCATAGGTGCAGCTGTTGGTAATTTCTTCCCAACCATGCAGCTCAGCGCTGCACGTGGAGATATTGCGACAGAACCTTATGGAACAAAACTTGGAATGCCAGTTTACTTTAATCAGGCTTTATCTATGTCGACGATTATGCCGTTATCAAATTTTGGGGTTTGGGATAAAGCGAAAGGCGTTGGGAAAGTGGCTTATTATCATTATTTGGATACGTTCCGAAAAGTACTGAGAGATGTAGATAATGGACTGTCTGCGCATGCATATTATACGCAGCGTTTAGATGAAACAGTTCAGTCCAAAAATAATTTAAAATCAGTATATCAGCTGAATAATGATTTATATCAAGAAGGCATTATTAGTTATTTTAAATTGCTAGATGAAAAAATTAAGCTGGATCGTATGAAAGTACGAGTGAACCAGCGCAAGCTCGATCAACTCATGACCATTGTTAGTTTATATCAAGATTTAGCGGTGGGTTATGGCTGTACCCACTAAAATCGGCGAAGAATAAGCGCTGCATTAGCACCACCAAAAGCGAAGTGATTTGACAGGGCGAGATCAACGCGCTGATCTTTCGCTGTATTTGGAATGTAATTTAAGTCGCATGCAGGGTCCGGCGTTTCTAAATTAATCGTAGGAAGTAAGCGCTCATGCTTGAGGCTTAAAACGGTTGCAATAATTTCCATTGCACCTGCAGCGCCAATTGTGTGTCCCGTCATTGCTTTTTGGGCTGTAATCGGAATATCGAAAGCGTGCTGGCCAAAGACTGTTTTGATAGTTTCTGTTTCAGTGGCATCGTTTAGAATCGTCCCTGTGCCATGGGCATTAATATATTGAATGTCGCTGGGCGATAAGCGTGCGTCGTCTAATGCGATTTGAATGGCGCGTGCTTGGCCTTGTGTTGTAGGTGCTGTGATGTGATGTGCATCACAACTTGCGCCGAAGCCAATAATTTCGGCGTGTATTGTGGCGCCACGTGCTTGTGCATGCTCAAGATCTTCTAAAATTAAAATCCCCGCGCCATCAGCCATGACCATACCGGTACGATTTTTATCGAATGGGCGACTTGCTTTTTCTGGGCTCTCGTTTTGGGTCGACATGACGCGTAATTTGCACCATGCGGCCATGATGGTCTCCCAAACCAAAGACTCGGTTCCGCCGCAAACAGCCAGAGATAATCTGCCGCTTGATATTTGTTGATACGCATTACCAATGGCTTCAGCGGATGAGACACAAGCATTTGATGTGGTTGAATTTGGACCGCCTAAGCCAAAAGCAATCCCGACATGATTTGCAACCGAATTGGGCATGCCGCGAACAACGGTTAGTGCAGGGATTTTACGCCAGCCTTCGGAATAAAATGTTTTGTAAGCCGCCTCAAGCTCGGGGCCACCACCAAGGCTTGTTCCGATGTAAGTCCCTGCCCCCTGCCTTTCTTCAGCGGTTAAACCGGCATGCTCAAGTGCATGATGAGTACAGTATAGGGCATATTGTGCGGCACGAGGAAAGCGACGCTGTTTATCAAAGTGAGGTAAGTGCTTCAAGCAAAAATCAGTGATTTCGCCTGCAATTTGTGTGGTGTATGCTGATGGGTCGTATGATTGAATGCGCTTAATACCACATTTGCCTTCTGAGGCGGCACTCCAAAATGCTTCGAGTCCGTTTCCAATGGAGGAAGTAATATCCATACCCGTGATGACAACTCTTTTTTTCATGCCCTGTCCTCGTGTCTCGATAGCAATGATTAATCCGTGATTTTAATACGCAATATTAAAGGGCTTGTTTAAAATTTGTCAAGGGAAAAGGCCCGTTTATAATAATCCACTGCATTATAGATCTGAAAGCCCATATTTTGATAGAGTTGAAGTGCATGTTCGTTTGTTGATCTGACCGTTAAGCTGATTGTTTTTTGATGATGCTCGTGTGTGTATTGTAAACAGTAGGCAAGTAATATTTGTCCGAAACCACGGTGTTGCACATGAGGCAATACAGCAAAATCAGTGATTAATACATCATTTTTTTCGAATACCAAATGTGCTTGTCCTATGCACTGCTCTTGGTAATACATTAAGAATATTTTAATATTGCTTGTTGAGAGCAGCCGCTCAAGACGCTGCATAGCATCGGGGCGCTTGGGGTTAAAGCAAGCGCGGTCTATCTCATATAATGCCTGAATATCAGCATGGCTTGCCGGTTGAATCGTGCAATTGAATGCACTCGTGAGTTTGGGCGTGTAAGGCGTGCAATTCATGTCATAGTCGGTTTGTTTAAACTGAAACGCATGCTGACTAAACCAGGTGTGATTTAATCCTTGAGGCGTTGAAACAATGAGATATTTTAGCGAAGAAAGGCGTTCTTGTACGACTTGACACATGATGTCCCAGAGTGATTGAGCAAAGCCTTGTTGTCGATAAGCAGGATGAATGAGTAAAGCAATTTCGGCGGCGTCAGGATAAAAATGAAACAGTGCGAGCATGCCAACAAGCCGACGGTCCTGATAATATAAAAGTGATGGGGGCCCTGCGCGGTAGGTTTCTAATAGATGCGCATGAGCAGGAATTACGCACTTGTCTGTTGTTTGACAGATCTGGAGTAATTCCTGTAGCGCATTTAACTGAGCCAGCGTTAGCTGGTGCGTGAGTGTAATCATGGCTTTTTAGGGCGCTGTTTCACGCTCTGGATAAGCTTTCCGGCGGTTTGTTGCGCCTCCAAGCCATTGAGGACAGACTTCAAGGGTTTGGGCAATTTTATCAAGTTTACTTGTCGGAGGCAGTATTTGGCCAAAAATCATGGCATTTGCAAGATGCCGAGTGACCCCAAATACTTTCGAAATGGCTTTAATTTTTTCATTCAAGTCGTCTGGGAATCCCAACATCGACAACTCCCGATTAAAGCGTTGTGAAAACACTTTACTGTTCATCTGATGGCTCCTTGCTTTGCTCAGATAGTTTGACAGCGTCAATCCATGACAGCGGAAACCCTCTTGTTATAACTTATTTTTTAACTGATAGCTATGATGAATTTGTATCGAAATAGTTAAAATCCATTGCTTTTGCGGCTTGAAGTTCATTGAGCCGCTTGATAGGGCATGTATGCGGCGCTGTTTTAAGAAGATTGGGGGTGGATTTTATTTCTTCTAAAATAGATTGCATGGCTGCAACAAAAGTATCCAATATTTGTTTGCATTCGGTTTCAGTTGGTTCTATCAGCAGGCATTCGGGAATAAGCAGAGGAAAATACGTGGTTGGTGCATGAAACCCGTAATCTAGAAGACGTTTGGCAAGGTCCATGGCTTGGATATGATACTCTTTTTTTTCTGGTGCAAGCGTTATAATAAATTCGTGGCTTGCACGTCGTTTGGGATATGCCGCCGTAAATCCAATGCGAGTAAGCTCAGCCAGGAGATAATTTGCATTGAGTGTTGCATATTCAGAAACTCGCGTAAGACCTTGTTTTCCTAAGACGCAAATATAAAAATAAGCACGTAATAAAATACCTGTATTGCCGATAAATGTAGAGAGTCGACCAATGCTGCTAGGGCAGTCAGCGGATGTTGCAAGACGATATTGTTGCGCGTCTTTTATTATGAAAGGCAGGGGTAAAAAAGGGCGAAGACGCGCGTTAACAGCAACAGGGCCTGAGCCAGGTCCCCCGCCACCATGGGGTGTTGCAAATGTTTTATGTAAATTAAGATGCATGACATCAAACCCCATATCTCCCGGCCTTACTTGCCCTAAGATGGCGTTTAAATTAGCGCCGTCATAATAAAGTAAGCCCCCGGCCTCGTGTACAATGGTGGCTATTTCTTTAATTTTCTTCATGAATAATCCCAGCGTAGATGGGTTCGTGAGCATGATGCCAGCGGTTTTGTTGCCTACGCGTTGACGCAGTACATCGAGATCAATGTCGCCATCTTTAGCGGTTGGGATTTCAATGATTTTAAACTCACACGTCATGGCCGAGGCAGGGTTCGTGCCATGCGCGGCATCAGGCGTTAGCATTTCTGTTCGCTGAAAGTCACCATTGGCCTCATGATAGGCTTTTATCATGGCAACCCCTGCAAACTCACCTTGTGCGCCTGCCATGGGCGTAAGAGACACGGCAGCCATGCCTGTAATCTCAGTAAGGTAGGTTTGAAGATGGTATAAAGCACTTAGCGTTCCTTGATTTGCTGTAGATGTTGCAAGCGGATGTGCGTCAAGAAAAGCGGTTTGTGATGCAGCCGCGTGTACACCACGCGGATTATACTTCATGGTACAAGAGCCTAATGGATAAAAGTTGGTATCGATACTGAAGTTTTTTTGTGACAACCGTGTAAAATGTCGCACAACTTGAAGCTCTGAGCATTCAGGTAAGCGAGGGGGTGTTTGCCGGAGTAGGCTTGTGGGAATATCGCAATCGGGCGCTGAAGGGCGGGCTATTTGTGCATGTGCGCTTCGACCTTCGGTAGACTGTTCAAAAATAATAGTGCTCATGATTGACCCTCCATGAGAATAGTACTTAAGGTGTCTGTAAAGTGCTCTATTTCAGCTGAAGTCCGGCATTCCGTAGCACAGACCAAAAGGGTATTAGAGTATTTGGGATAATGTAACTCAGGTGCATAGCCCGCACTGATGCCTTGGGCCTGTAATTTTTTTAAAATAGGCGCGACAGGCCCTGGTAATTGAATCAGCGCTTCATGAAAAAAAGCGGCGGTAAAAACACGAGAAACAGAGGGAATTTCTGTGAGTTTATCGATGAGTAAGCGTGTGTTTTGGTGAGATTGAAGCGCAACGTGTTCAAGGCCTTTGGGGCCTAAAAGGCTCATATAAATCGTTGCTACGGTGACCAGCAGGCCTTGGTTTGTACAAATATTAGAGGTGGCTTTTTCTCGACGAATATGTTGTTCGCGTGCTTGAAGCGTTAATGTATAGCCGGTTTGGCCAGCCATATCAGAGGTGCGTCCAACCAGGCGACCAGGCATTTGACGGACATATTTTTTTCGCGTGCTAAGCAAGCCGACATATGGGCCGCCACCCGCCATGGGCGCACCAAGCGGTTGGCCTTCGCCACAGACAATATCAACACCGTCGCGACCCCAAGATCCAGGTGGCTTTAACAGCCCGAGCGATATGGGGTTGACGCATGCGATTGAGGTGACTTGATGTGCGTTTGCCCAGTCGGTGAGTGCATCGACTGGTTCTAATTGACCAAAAAAATTAGGCTGGGGAATAATTAAAGCGGTTATGGGGGTGTTTTTGTAGGCTTCAAGCGATTGAACTGCGGTTGTTCCAAGTGCTGGATCCATCGGAAGTGTTATTAATATAATATCTTGATGTTGTAATATGGTGTCAAGGGTTTCGCGATACAAGGGATGTAATGTTTCTGGAACAAGCACGTGGTGAGGGCTCTTTTTTTTATTGAGACGCAGCGCCATTAATATCGCTTCTGCCAGTGCTGTTGCACCGTCATAGAGTGAGGCATTTGCAACGTCCATGCCGGTCAATTCAGCTATCATGGTTTGAAATTCATAGAGAAGCTGTAGTGTGCCTTGACTGGCCTCGGCTTGGTACGGCGTATAAGCGGTTAAAAATTCACCCCGGGAGGCAATGTCCCAAACAGCGGCTGGAATATGATGCTCGTAGCTGCCCGCACCGATGAAACAAGTGCTTTTTGTATTTTGAGCGGCTAGAGCGTTAGCATGCTGTAGTAGGGCCATTTCATTGAGCCCATCAGGAAGATGCTGAAATGGTGCTTGCCTTAATCCCGGGGCAATCTCATCAAATAAAGCCTCAATATTGGGTGCATCAATGGATTTCAGCATACTGCTGACATCTTTTGTTGTATGAGGGATATAAGGCATGTATTAATCTTCCTCTTCGATAATATTTTTATATTGCAGTTCATCAAGTAATTCGGATAATTCGTTTGGATTGTGTGGTTCAATTTTTAAAAGCCAGCCATCCCCTTCTGCATCCCGGTTCACAAGCGCCGGATCTTCTTTGGCGTGGTGGTTGACTGCAATAATCGTACCACTCACAGGGGCATAAAAATCAGAGGCGGCTTTAACCGATTCAAGAACCCCGAGCTGATCGCCCGCTTTGACGGTTTGTCCTTCTTCAGGTAATTCAATAAATACTAAATCACCCAATAAGGCTTGAGCGTGCTGGGTTATGCCTATGGTTCGCGGATTTTCGTCTGTGTTTATCCATTCGTGGGTTTCTGTAAATTTCATGATATATACGCCTATGTTAAGATTTTAAAAAATTTTAAGATTTTAAAAAACGCGTTTTTCCCACGGACACAGGAAGATATTTACCCCGTATTTCAACCGTGGCTTGGTCTTCGACTTCGATTAGGACGCGTGCAATAGCAATCGAATGCTTCAGGGTTGGAGAATACGTACCACTGGTAATCATGCCGACGGCTTTATCATCGACAAAAACAGCCTGTCCTGGTCGCATGATGCCGGGCTCGTTAAGCGCTAGCCCAACTAACTTGTGCTTAATGCCGCGCTGCTTTTGCGCGTTGAGCGCCTCCATACCAATAAAAGCGCGGTCATGCGGCTCCCATTGCACCGTCCATGCGAGCCCAGAATTAAGAGGGGTTGTGGTCTCATCCATATCTTGACCATACAATAAAAAGCCGGCTTCAAGGCGTAATGTATCACGCGCGGCAAGGCCGCAGGGGGTGACTTCTTGGCTTTGTAGGTCATGCCAGAGTGACTCAATTTTATTTTGAGGTAAAATAATTTCTAGGCCATTTTCACCGGTGTAGCCGGTACGAGCAAAGAAATAATCACCCACATCAACGCATTCAAATGGCGCAAGTGTTGAGGCGGCATCGGCTTCAGCCGGACCCAGCGCACCCAATGTTTTTTTTATGCTATTCGGGCCTTGCACGGCAAGCATGGCAAGTTCAGTGCGTTCTTGAAGGCCAACAGAAAAGCCTGTGCTTTTTTCGTGAATCCACGGAAGCACGTGTTCACGCGTAGCCGAATTTGAAATCAGGCGATAATTATCCGGTGTGCGCTGATAAACGATTAAGTCATCGAGTATTTTACCGTGTTCGTTGCAAAGACAAGTATAGAGTGCGCGTCCGACATGCTTCAATCGGTCTATATCATTGGTTAATAATTTTCTTAAGAACTGCCGACCACCAGCGCCTAATACATCAAGTACTGTCATGTGTGACACATCAAACATACCGGCATCTGTTCGCACCGCTTCGTGTTCTTTTAATTGTGACCCATAGTGAAGTGGCATCTCCCAGCCATGAAAATCGACCATTTTGGCGTTCAGCGCAATATGTGTCGTATGGAGTGGGGTTGTTTTAAGCATAAGGCGTCCTATTTATATATTATTATTAATTTTAAATAAGGACTTTTGATTATACTGAGATAGGCTCTATAGGCAAGATATTGTTTAGCTAGGATTTGCCGTTATCGTTTCTGTAGGTGGTTTGGGGACAATAGCATTAAATGCTTCTTTCAGATTAAGGCGTTAAGCTATTGATTTATCTATGCTTTCAGCGATAGAAGCGATGCCAGACACAATGCTTTTGAAGGCATTTTCTACAGAAGAAAGCAGGCCATTTACTTTAAGTTCAAGTGTGTTTAGCTGATCTTTGTCACTCAGTAAACGGTTTTCAAATTGAGCGCGTATCTGGTCATTGGAGCCCGGAATGGTCTTGACAGTGTCTGACTGAGAGGCGTACTCCATCGCGTCTCCAACCTGTTCAATGTTTGCCGTAAGTGTTTCAAACTGTTGGTTCAGACTTTGGAGTTTCTTTATGTTTTCTGTTGTTTCAGATTGCATCTCTTCAAGGCTGCTGATAATAGCACTAATTTGCGCGACAGCTTCAGTATCGCCAAGCCTTTGAGCTTTATCCAGTTTCTCTTTTGCTTCGTCTAAATCACGGTGGAGCTCGTCTAGATGTCGTTCTGCTTTAAGACTATCTTTTAGATAAGGGCCCTTTTTAATTTTATTTGCTGTCTCAGCAAGCTCTTTGGCATAATTTTCTTTTGTAATTAAGTCATTAATTTGCTCACTTACTTCTGTTAGCCCTTCTGTCATTTCTGCTTTATATTCATCGGATGAGTCCGACATTTCCATGACCTCTCGATAGTCCTTTACCAAATTATCTTTTACCTCACGTAGAGGGGAGTCCATGGGACGTGCTTTGGCGCGATTCCTGATGGCTTCTAATTGCTCGTCTGCATTATCTGAATATGGCATGATAAAGCACCCTTTTAATTTTAGGTTATAAAATAAGTGTATTTCTGGTTATGAATTTAGCAAAAAACTGCGTGTGCTTAATCTTAATTCACTGGAGTGGCTTTATCCTGACGTGAAAGCACGGTAAAATCAGACTGTTGTCTTCAATCTGAACCAAACGGTTGTTTTATTTTTTCCAAAAGGGGTTGTCCTATGGGCAAACGTCGCGTTTACAGCATTAATCGTGATCCAATCAGCCGGTTGTTGAATGGCTGGGATTTGCTCTTGCTTGTGATCGTGATTTTTTGCATGTTTTTCTTGGCGCGTGCAGGACAGCAAATGGCAACGCCGTATGCGTTGGGTCAGTCTCTGCCGATTTCATTGGCGCCAGAAGCCTTGCCTTTTTATGCACTCAGAACAGTATTGCGTATGTTCATAGCGCTTGGATTTTCATTGCTGTTTACGCTCTTTATTGGAACATTGGCCGCAAAAAATAAGCGAGCTGAGCGCGTTATTATTCCTATTATTGATGTATTGCAATCCGTACCTATCTTGAGTTTCTTAGCGATTACGGTGACAGGATTTATTCATTTGTTTCCAGGCAGCCTGCTCGGACCTGAGTGCGCCTCTATTTTTGCAATTTTTACGGCGCAAGTCTGGAATATTACGTTAAGCTTTTATCAGTCGCTTAAAACCGTGCCGTCAGATTTTCATGAAGTGGCTTCTATGCTGCAACTGTCGGCTTGGCAGCGCTTCTGGAAGATTGAGGTCCCCTGCTCGCTTTCAGGGCTTTTATGGAACATGATGATGTCCATGTCGGCGAGTTGGTTTTTTGTGGTGTTATCGGAGGCATTTTCTGTTTCACATCAAAATATTCGCTTGCCCGGTGTTGGGTCGTATATTGCCCTTGCGATTGAACAGGGAAATTTAAATGCCATTGGCTATGCGATTTTAACCATGGTTGTTGTGATTTTGTTATATGACCAAATTCTATTTAGGCCACTGATTGCTTGGTCTGAAAAATTTAAATTAGATGCAGCCCCTGATGATGAGCCTTATCAGTCATGGTGTCTTGATTGGCTACGTAAAAGCCGCTTGATAGATTATGTCACGATTGGAATGACATGGTTTAAAGATGTAATTATTAGTTTAAATTGGTTTTCTCGGGAGAAATTATTTGCGGTTTCACGAGATGAGATGCCTAAGTCACGGGTAGCTGTAGATTGGCTTTGGAATGGCCTGGTCTGGGGGGGGGGGCTTTTAGCGGGGTATGAATTATTTGAATTTATTTCTCCAAGCATTAAGCTTTATGATGTACAACATGTCGCTTTATTAGGCATGGCAACTGCGCTACGCGTGATTATTTTGATTATATTGAGTTCGTTAATTTGGATCCCCCTTGGTGTTTGGATTGGTCTTAGACCCCGATGGGTTCAAAAAATACAGCCGTTGATTCAGCTTGCGGCGGCTTTTCCTGCGAATTTATTTTATCCCTTGTTTGTGATTGCGATTGTGCGCTTTCATTTGAATGTTCAAATTTGGGTAACGCCGCTCATGATTTTAGGGACACAGTGGTATATTTTATTTAATGTAATTGCTGGGGCCTCAATGATTCCGAGAGATTTGAGTTTGGCTGCGGCGAATTTTGGGGTGCGTGGAATGCAATGGTGGCGCCGACTGGTTTTGCCAGCTATCTTTCCGTTTTATATTACAGGCGCGATTACAGCCGCAGGCGGGGCTTGGAATGCGAGTATTGTAGCTGAATGGGTAAGTTGGGACGGCACAGTACTTCGTGCTACAGGGCTTGGTGAATATATTCAGGCGAGTATCGTGGCAGGTAATTTCCAGCACATTGCGCTAGGAACAGCAATGATGTGTGTTTATGTTTTAATTTTTAATCAAGTGCTTTGGCGGCCATTATATCGTTTGGCTGAGGCACGTTTTCAATTGGATAGAGGCTGATATGTCAGAGACAATTATTTCACTCGATCATGTCCATAAAGCGTATCGAAAATCAGCAGGCCAAGAATTATTAGTGCTTGAAGACATTAGTTTTGCACTTAAAAAAGGCGAGATTGTTGCTCTTTTAGGCAAATCAGGCTCAGGCAAGTCAACTTTATTGCGTATTATGGCTGGTTTGATTTCGCCGACAGAAGGGCGAGTGCGTTATCGACAAGATTGGATTCGGGGGCCTGTTTCAGGGGTTGCCATGGTATTTCAATCATTTGCTTTGATGCCTTGGCTTACAGTACTTGAAAATGTTGAACTTGGTCTTGAAGCTGCTGGAGTTAAGCGAGAAATTCGTCGAAAACGCGCAATTGAAGCGATTGATATTATTGGCTTAGATGGCTTTGAATCTGCTTATCCGCGTGAATTATCAGGCGGTATGTGTCAGCGTGTTGGATTTGCACGTGCCTTGGTGGTGAATCCGGATGTGCTATTGATGGATGAGCCTTTTTCAGCACTAGACGTATTAACTGCGGAAAACTTAAAATCAGATTTATTAGCGCTTTGGCGAGGTAATAAAACCAATACCAATGCAATGCTATTGGTAACACATAATATTGAAGAAGCGGTGACACTTGCGGATAGAATTATTATTTTAGGTAGTGACCCTGGTTTTATACGAGCAGACTTGCAGCTCAATACGTTACCGTCTCGCGATCTAGAGCACTCTGAGTGTCGTGCTTTTGTTGATAGAATCTATATGATTATGACAACAGGTATTGATGACAAAGTAAAACCTGCAGCACGTGAGCGTCAAATTGGATTAGCATATCGCCTACCACAAGTTGAGCCGTCGGAGTTATCCGGTTTAATCGAGACCATGAAAGCCTTTGAGGCAAAGGTTGATTTACCTGAACTTGCAGATGAAATCACAATGCATGTAGATGATTTATTTCCTATTTTAGAGACGCTTGAGGTGCTAGGTTTTGCGCAAATTGCAGCGGGTGATATTCATTTGACCCCCCTCGGAAAACAGTTTTCAGAGGCTGATTTACAAGAACGAAAACATTTGTTTGCAGAGCAGTTACTTAAAACCATCCCGCTTGCACGTCATATTCGTTATGTATTAGATAATAAGCCGAATCATCGGGTCTCGGAAGAGCGCTTTCTGACAGAGCTTGAAGATTATTTCAGTGATAAAGAAGCCGATAGGGTGCTGCGGACAATGATTGACTGGGCGCGTTACGCGGAGCTTTTTGCTTATGATTTTAATTCGGGCATGCTCAGCCTTGAAAATCCAGGACCTTAATGTGCTCCGCCAAATAATAGCATCCAGTATTTTTTTATTTATTTGTTTTCCTGCAGAAAGCCTTACCGTGTATGGACACCGAGGTGCGCGAGGTCTAGCACCTGAAAATACACTGCCTGCGTTTCACGAGGCATTAAAGCAGCATGTAGATTATATTGACTTAGATGTTGTGATGACAAGCGATGGTGTTTTAGTTGCGCATCATGATCTAACGTTAAATACTGATATCACACGTGATGCGAGCCTCGGTTGGGTTGAGGGGGAGCATGTGATTAAAACGCTTACGCTTGCCGAATTACAAACATATGATGTCGGTCGTATGCATGCGGACACACCGCATGCCGCGATATATAAACACCAAAAGCCAGTTGATGGCACCCATATTCCAACGCTGAGAGCAGTTATTCGTGAGATGAAAGCAACGGCAGACTATTCTGTAGGCTTTCAAATTGAGATAAAAACTGATCCGACGTTGCCACACTTGAGTGCCGCGCCAGACGTGATGGCGATAGCACTTGACGCCGTGATTAGAGAAGAAGGGGTTAGTGCTCGTACAAAAGTGCAAGCGTATGACTGGCGTGCTTTATTTCTCTTACAGCAACTAAATCCAGAAATAGAAACCGCTTACCTTACCGATATAGATCATGAAAAAATCCTGCGTCACATAAGTTCAGCGGTTGCTGGGCAGTGGACCGGTGGTTATTTATTAAAAGATTATTATGACTCTATTCCCCAAATGATTAAAGCATTAGGGGGGACATGGTGGGATGTTGAAGATATTGAACTGGCTGTAGAGCAATTAAATCAGGCACATCAGCTTGGCTTAAAAGTGGCTGTTTGGAGCTATCCTGAGCGAACAGGCCAGGAAATAAACATGAAGTTGATTGAAAGATTAATTGCCATGCCGGTTGATGGTGTGATTACAGATAGGCCTGATATAGTGATTAATTTTCTGAAAGAGATGCAGCATAATTAATGCTTATGCCCCATATTATATTCCAACGTGTTCAATTTACAGGAAAAGCTGAAGAAAGAATGGCTGCGCAGCGCTATTGCCGAGTAATCAACACTAAAAACGCAACAAAAACAATCAGTACTAAGGCTAATATGCCCATGCTAGAAAAGCTTTTGCTGAGATTTTCGCGACTAAATTGCTGAGGATTGCCTTTTATGGCGCGGTAAATAAACCAAGCAATTAAGCCTGCGCCAACTAAGGCAAGTAACTGATAAAAAGTATTCATGCTTTTTCTCCAGATGCGTGTATTTAATTAAAGGCGTCAGAAAATAACTGCTCACGCGGTACGCCATGTTTGATTAAGCCATCACGAAGTGTATGAACAAAATCAAAAGGGCCCGCTAAAATCACTTGATAATGATTGAGCTTGGCTTGATATTGTTCAGTAATTTTCTCAATCAGTAGGGTTTGGTTTTGGTATGTAATGTGTGGGGTATAAGTGAAGTGGGGAACATGCTTTTCCCAGGCCAATACTTTGTCATCTAAATAGAGGTCTTCTGCCGTTCGTGCACTCCAAAAAAGCGTGAATGGCTGTGTGTTCCCTTCTGTGAGTAATTGCTCAATCATGGCTTTAATTGGAGCGAAACCGGTACCGCCGGCGATAAACAAAATAGGCTTGTTTGAGTTTAATGCATGTAGGGTACAGTGACCAAAGGGAAGATTTAAGATAACGCGACCTTGTTTTGTAATGGCATCTAGCACGTTTTGCTGTTCAATATGATTGGGCTGATGGCTAATATGTAATTCATAGGTTTGTGAGCCAAGAGGCGCATTCGCAATCGAATAATATAAGGTTTCATCGGGATTAGGGGAAACAATTTCTAAATATTGGCCTGCATCATAATGAATATATTGCTCAGGTGTGAGGGTCACATGCAGTAAACGATTGGTGAGCGGTGTGACTTGAGTCACTTGTGCGGGAGTGATTGCTATCGGCATGAGTCAAGCCCTGGTTCGGGCTCTGATGCTAATCCTAGTTCAGGCCAGTAATTATTGATTTTTTCTAAAATATCAGGGTCCATCGCCATGGGTTTTCCCCAGGGCCGGGTGGTTTCGCCGGGCCATTTATTGGTTGCGTCCATGCCTATTTTTGAGCCCAGCCCTGAGACAGGAGAAGCAAAGTCAAGATAATCCATTGGGGTGTTTTCCATCATGACCGTATCACGGACGGGATCCATGCGGGTGGTCATCGCCCAAATCACATCTTGCCAGTTACGAGCATTAATATCATCATCACAAACAATAACAAATTTAGTATACATGAATTGCTTTAAAAAAGACCATGCGGCCATCATGACGCGTTTGGCGTGACCTGGGTATTGTTTTTTTATCGTAACGACGGCTAAACGATATGAGCAGCCTTCAGGAGGTAAATAAAAATCAGTGATTTCAGGAAATTGCTTTTGTAACAGTGGAATAAACACTTCATTAAGAGCAAGCCCTAAAATAGCAGGCTCATCAGGTGGCCGGCCGGTATAGGTGCTGTGATAAATTGGGTTAGGCCTGTGTGTAATGCGCTCAACCGTTAAGACAGGAAACATTTCGACTTCGTTATAGTAACCGGTGTGATCGCCAAAGGGGCCTTCAGGCGCTTCAAGGCCTGGCTCGAGATAGCCTTCGAGCACAAATTCTGCATTGGCCGGGACATGCAAATCATGTCCTATGCAGCGGGTTAAGTGTGTGCGTTTTCCCCGTAAAAGTCCTGCAAAGGCATATTCTGATAAGCTATCTGGCACAGGGGTGACAGCCGCAAGTAAAGTGGCCGGATCGGTCCCAAGAGTCACCGCAATCGGAAAACGTTCACCAGGATATTCTTTTTGAAACGCTAAATAGTCAAGAGCGCCTCCGCGGTGCGCGAGCCAACGCATTATCAGTTGATTTTTATTTAAGACTTGTTGGCGATAAATGCCGATGTTTTCACGGGATTGATGTGGACCTTTGGTGGTCACAAGCCCCCAAGTAATCAATGGCGCCACGTCTTCAGGCCAGCAGGTTTGAATCGGAAGCTTGGTTAAATCAACCTGGTCTTTTTCAAGCACATGTGTTTGGCAGGCAGCGCGTTCAGTGGTTTTAGGTGCCATGTTTAGTGCATGCTTTAATAAAGGAATTTGCTGAAATGCGCTTTTAAAGCTTTTCGGTGGCTCAGGCTCTTTTAAGGCCGCGAGCAGATGGCCAATGTCTCGAAGAGCCTTGATATTGTCTTGCCCCATTGCCAGTGCGACCCGCTCAACAGTTCCAAATAAATTTGTGAGAACAGGAATGCTGTGGTTTTTCGGGTGCGTAAACAGTAAGGCAGGGCCACTTTGGCGTAACACTTTATCACTGACGGCCGTCATTTCAAGATGAGGTGATACGGGATAACTAATACGAGTCAGTAACTTGCGTGATTCTAAATGCGCTATAAATTCACGCAAGTCCCCATATTTCATGGATATATCCTGATTTTTTGATGATGGCTTATTTTTCTTGACGTTTCATGGCACCAAAAAACTCAGCATTTGTTTTATGGCTTTTCATGCGCTCAAGTAAGAATTCGATGGCATCTGATTCATCCATAGGCTGTAGGATTTTACGTAAAATCCACATGCGCTGGAGCTCTTCAGGCGAAAGCAACAAGTCTTCACGACGTGTACCTGAGCGATTAATATTAATCGCGGGAAACGTGCGTCGTTCAGAAATGGTCCGGCTCAGGTGGATTTCCATATTACCGGTTCCTTTGAATTCCTCATAGATGACTTCATCCATTCTGGATCCAGTTTCAACCATAGCAGTCGCAAGAATGGTGAGGCTACCGCCCTCTTCAATATTTCGTGCGGCCCCATATAAACGTTTTGGGCGTTGCAGCGCATTGGCATCTACACCACCGGTCAAGACTTTTCCTGAAGAAGGAACAACGGTGTTATAGGCGCGCGCAAGACGTGTTAATGAATCAAGTAAAATAACCACATCTTTTTTGTGCTCGACTAAGCGTTTGGCTTTTTCGATCACCATTTCGGCCACTTGAACGTGGCGTGTAGCTGGCTCATCAAAGGTGCTGGCAACGACTTCGCCTTTAACAGAGCGCTTCATTTCGGTTACTTCTTCTGGGCGTTCGTCAATGAGTAATACGATAAGGTGGCAGTCAGGATAATTTTTTGCAATAGAATGGGCAATGTTTTGTAGCATGATGGTTTTACCGGCTTTAGGCGGCGCTACAATTAATCCTCGCTGTCCCAATCCAAAGGGGGATGCAAGATCGATGACACGTGCGGTTAGGTCTTCAGTGCTGCCGTTACCTTGCTCCATGACGAGGCGTTCGGAGGCAAACAGTGGGGTTAAGTTTTCAAAAAGAATTTTACGTTTTGCGTTATCAGGTGTGTCATAGTTAATTTTGTCGACTTTGAGTAGAGCGAAATAACGTTCGTTGTCTTTAGGTGGGCGAATTTTACCGGAAATTGTATCTCCGGTACGCAAACCAAAACGCCTGATTTGGCTCGGTGAGACGTAAATATCGTCAGGGCCGGCTAAATAAGAGCCATCTGCCGAGCGTAAGAAGCCAAAGCCGCCTTCGGGTAAAATTTCAACAACACCGTTACCATAAATATCAGCACCTTTCGCTGCGTGCGATTTTAAAATAGAAAAAATGATGTCTTGTTTGCGCATCCGGGAGGTGTTGTCGATTTTTGCTTCTTGTGCGATGTTTACCAGTTCAGCAATAGGTAATCGCTTTAGTTCACTCAGATTCATAGGTCTCGCTTGGCGTTGTTGATTAATTAAAATGTTGTTTAGTTTTGGCTAATGCAAATGGGTATCCAGAATTATGTCACGAGAAGCAACACAGTAAAGGCGATTTCTTTGGTTTACATTTAGATGAATTGCTTTATTTAGAGCATGCTAACATATTTTTTTGGGGTTGACTACCAGGGGCATAAAAGTTTCGCGAACGGTTTGATTTTCAATTATGGCTTGATATTTCTAAGCGTATATAAATAGAGATACAAGCGCGGTAATAAAGCGCAAAACGAATCAGTTGGATGACCTAAATTTAGACTCAGATAAACATATATCTAAAAATTATTTTTAAAACCTCTTGTGAGTTGCTCTGGATTTAGTTAGAATCGCCCGTCCAGATTATTAGAAAATCAAGTTATCGAACACTAGGCGTACGGAGTGAATACATGAAAACCTTTAGTGCCAAAGCCACTGATATTCATCGTGATTGGTATATCGTTGATGCAAGTGACAAAATATTGGGTCGTCTTGCGACCGAAATTGCGCGTCGTTTACGTGGAAAACATAAAGCTGAGTATACCCCACACGTGGATACCGGAGATTACATTGTTGTAACCAATGCAGAAAAAATACGTGTAACAGGGAATAAGTTAAAAGACAAAACTTATTATTCGCATTCAGGATTTCCTGGTGGCTTAAAGACAATTTCTTTTGACAAGTTGCAAGCAAAAAATCCAGCGCGAATTATTGAACTGGCTGTGAAAGGCATGTTACCTAAAAATTCATTAGGTCGTGACATGTATCGTAAGCTTAAAGTATATGCGGGTGTTGAACATCCCCATGAAGCACAGCAACCCAAAGAACTTGTGATTGAGGAATAGGTATTATGGCTGAATTAGCACAGCATTATGGGACTGGTCGTCGTAAGAGCTCAACAGCTCGCGTTTTCATGCGGCCAGGCAAAGGCAACATCGTGGTCAATAAGCGTTCGTTAGACGAGTACTTTGGTCGTGAAACAGCCTGCATGTTAGTGAGACAACCACTTGAAACAGTTGAAGTGCTTGGAAAATTTGATATTTATGCAACAGTTAAAGGCGGTGGTATTTCAGGACAAGCAGGTGCCGTTCGTTTAGGTATTGCTCGTGCTTTAGTTGCTTATGATGAAGAAGGTGCTGCAGAAGGTGCAGGGCTTCATCCTGATTCTTATCGACGTAAATTAAGAACCAGAGGCCTACTGACGCGTGACTCACGTAAAGTTGAGCGGAAGAAAGTTGGTCTTAGAAAAGCGCGTCGTGCAACACAGTTCTCTAAGCGATAATTTGTTTTTACCACTTTGTTGAACAATTGTGGTAAAATAAGCCTCCCTGATGTTGTATATTACTGAGGAGTGAGGATGGCTATTATTGCAAAGCGCACCGTCATGTCGTTATATTCTGATGCTGACGATGTTTATAGTCATCAGGTTCGTATTGTTTTAGCTGAAAAAGGCGTTAATGTCGATATTATTTCAGTTAAAAAAAATGTCTTACCTGATGATTTATTAACAGTAAATCCCTATGGAACGGTCCCAACGTTAATTGATAGAGAGCTCGTGCTTTATGAGGCGCGGATTATCATGGAATACTTGGACGAACGGTTTCCCCATCCCCCTTTGCTGCCTGTTTACCCAGTTGCGCGTGCAGAAACGCGGAAAATGATGCATCGTATAGAGCAAGATTGGTATGTTCTATTACATGAAGTGGAAAACGGTGAAGCAACAGATGCTTCGCGTCAGCAATTAATTGATAGCTTGGTTAGTTTAGAGCCTGTTTTTGCAGATAAGCCTTTCTTCTTGAGTGAGGAGCACTCACTGCTTGATTGTGCACTTGCTCCGCTTTTATGGCGTTTACCAGTACTTGGCGTTACGTTGCCAGAAGATGCGATTTCACTACAAGCGTATATGCAGCGTTTGTTTGACCGCGAAGCGTTTCAAAGCAGTTTAACGGATGCTGAGCGGCAGTTAAGGATAGCTTAGTCATGACAACAAAAACAACAACAATGACTTCGAGTCGGCCGTACTTAATTCGATCGATTTATGATTGGATTGTAGATAATGCATTAACGCCTTATCTATTAGTCAATGCAGACTGTCCTGGGGTTGAAATCCCACAAGAATATGTGACTGCAGGTCGTGTTATTTTGAATGTTTCACCTGATTCTTGTCGAGGATTGCATCTTGATAATGATAGGATTGTATTAACCACCCGATTTTCTGGTCGTACAGTTCAATTAGCATTGAGTCCGGCTGCAGTATTGGCTGTCTACGCAAAAGAAAATGGGCGTGGTATGGAATTCAATGAAGATGATGGTGATTTACCGCCATCAACTGACCCAGGAGGCACGCAAAGCAGTACAGGACGTAAACCAGCATTGCGGTTAGTTAAATAACATGACAATCTGCTTTGACTTGGCAGATGAACAAGCAACGAACGACCTTGCATCTGCTGTGTCAAATTGTTTGGTGGCACCACTTACACTCAGCTTTCAGGGTGATTTAGGCACGGGTAAAACAACGCTAATCCGTGCCATGTTACGCGCACAGGGCATTAAAGGCTTAATAAAAAGCCCAACCTTTTCGTGGGTTGAAAGTTATACGCTTCAAAATTATGTAATACATCACTTTGATTTATACCGTCTCTCAGATGATTTAACGCTTGATGCGTTTGGCTTTCGAGATTACTTTTCACCCGATGCGGTGTGTTGTATTGAGTGGGCTGAACGTGCACCGAGTTTAAAACCATATCTCGATGTGGTATTTTCTCTTGAGATGAATGGTGATGGACGTCGTCTTTCAGTCTCGGCTTTGCGTGCGCCGGGAAGACATTTACTGGATGCTCTTCGGAGGATTAGGGCATGAAAATACTTGGATGCTTGTTGTTGTTGTTTTCTTCATTTGGATATGCAGCAAGCCTGACTTCAGTGACTGTTGATGAGTCTAAGCAGCATGTAATAGTGCGCTGTAAACTATCCGGCGCTTTTCGGTATCATACGTTTACACTGCCAAATCCTTATCGTGTTGTGCTTGATTTGCCAGGGGTTAAGCAATCAGTAACACATGAAAAGAGAACCGGAAAATCAGCGATATATTCTAAACTTCGGTTTGGGCATCCTAATGCGAGTACCCTTCGATTGGTGTTTGATATGAAACAACCGATGCAAGTGGTGCGTGTCGTACCTGTTGGCAATAATAATCATCGTGAATTACGAATAGAGCTAAAACGAGTAGAACCAAAACCAAAAAATACACCTGCTTTAGCTTTGCCACAACCCTCTAAAGCATTGCGAGACGTGGTGATTGTTTTAGATCCAGGGCATGGAGGAAAGGATCCCGGTGCAATTGGTGCTCGAAAAAGCAAAGAAAAAAAAGTTGTGCTTGCAATAGCAAAAAAACTCAAACAAAAAATTGATTCACAGCCCGGTATGCGCGCAGTCCTTACGCGAGACGGGGATTATTATGTTGGATTACGTGAACGCCTAGAGATTGCACGGAAACACAATGCTGATGTGTTTGTCTCAATTCATGCCGATGCATTTATTCATCCACATTCAAAGGGTGTTTCGGTATTTGCACTGTCTCCACGGGGTGCAACCAGTGAAGCTGCGCGTTGGCTTGCAGAAAAAGAAAATTATTCTGAGCTAGGCGGTGTTAATCTTGCGGGCTTAGATGATCAGAACGACTTAATTCGAACCGTTCTCATTGATTTATCTCAAACAGCGACGACGACGGCCAGTGTACAAATGGGATCACAGGTATTAAAACGTCTTGAACGCGTGACGAGTGTACATAGTCACGCAGTAGAGCAAGCACGGTTCGTTGTGTTGAAATCACCGGATATTCCATCTGTATTGCTTGAAATGGGGTTTATTTCTAATCCAAGAGAAGAAAAAAATCTAAACAGCGCTACGCATCAAACACAGTTAGCACACGCTATTTTTGGAGGACTAAGAACGTATTTCTGGAATCATCCGCCACACGGGACACGGCTTGAAGCCATGGCTAATGCGCATTTACATATTGCTCATTCAACTAAAACAGCAATGCCACCACAAGCAGCGGCGCGACAAGAACTTGCAGCAGAGGGCATTCAGCTTTTGAATCAATTATCGAACAAGCTCTTGGTTTCAGGACAAGCACTTTGCGTGCCTAGCCAGATCATTGCATGAGAATACAAACGCTGTCTCCTCATGTTGCAAATCAAATTGCCGCGGGTGAAGTCATTGAGCGGCCTGCATCAGTGGTGAAAGAATTACTTGAAAATGCCCTGGATGCTGGGGCAAAAAATATTGATATTCAAATTGGTTTTGGTGGATTGAATCAAATCAAAATTAGTGATGATGGTGATGGTATTTTATCAGAAGATTTGCCGCTTGCAATTGCGGCACATGCAACCAGTAAACTTAAAGTATTAGATGATTTGTACCTTATTCAGAGCATGGGCTTTCGAGGAGAAGCATTAGCCAGTATTTGTGCCGTTTCACGTGTTTTTATCCAGTCTCGCGAGCCGACCGAGGCGCATGGCATGTGTTTAGAAAGCGATGAGCAAGGCATCCGACTCCTTCCTTGCGCGAGAAATAAAGGCACAAGCATTGAAGTGCAAGATCTTTTTTTTAATGCCCCCGTTAGAAAGAAATTTTTGAAGTCAGCAGCACAAGAATATCAAGCCATTGAGGCGCTTGTGAAACGCATAGCGTTTACTCGGCCGGCGGTAGCTCTAACACTGAGCCATAATGCGAAGCTTTGCTTACAGTTACCAGCAGCGCCTTCTGAGCGAGCGCAGCGCGTT
Organism: Gammaproteobacteria bacterium; assembly: GCA_022600515.1. Classification (GTDB taxonomy): domain Bacteria; phylum Pseudomonadota; class Gammaproteobacteria; order Legionellales; family Legionellaceae; genus JAALKW01. The sequence goes on along the minus strand of JAHZKG010000056.1, from coordinate 8,686 downwards.
CGCTTAACAAAGCTATTGGGTAAAGCTTTTGTTGATGACGCCGTTTTTATTGATGTTACGCGTGGCCAAATGCGTCTTCATGGCTGGGTGAGTGGCCCGGGCTACGCACGCAGCCAGCAAGATAAATTATGGGTTTATATTAATCAGCGAGTGGTTCGAGACAAATTAATTATGCATGCCTTAAGGCAGGCGTATGCTGATATTTTGCCTGAGGGACGCTACCCTGCGTGTGTTTTATTTTTAAGTTTACCGTTAGATGAAATTGATATTAATGTTCATCCAAGCAAATATGAAGTGCGTTTCTCTGATGCAAGGGCGGTACATGATTTAATTCGTTTAGCGATTATAGAAATGCGCTCCACGCGGTCTTTAGTGGCAGAGGTAAGTCCGAGTATAGCGTCAAATCATGCGTTATCAGAAGATGACTCCCAAGCGGCTGATCTTAATGCTCAGTCTGATATTGAGTATTACTCAAAAAAATCCTGGGTGGTTTTAAATACAACGTTTGCTGTTTTAATCCATGAACGCTTGTCTTATTTGATTCATGTTGAACGACTGCATCAGTCCGCACGTTTAAGTGAGTTGAGTCAAGCGCCATATCCTTGGGAGGCAAGACCACTGTTGGTGCCAGTTGTACTCGATGTACCAGAAGACGGCCTATCGAAACTTGCAGCGCATCAATCTATATTGGAAAAATTTGGGTTTATTTTTGAGGTACGTCAACACAATGCTGTGCGTATTTCTGCTATTCCGAAGGTGTTGCCTGGTTTAGATTTAAATTGCTTTTTAAAGCTATTTTTTGCCGTTGAATTGGATGCGTTGGATTTAAATGAACGCGTATGGCTACAATTATTGATAGAGTCCGAGCTTGTTAATGCGATGGCAATGACAGAAGATGAGCAGTGTGGATTAATTGCGTATTGGAAAGTTTGGGTTAAAACAAACAAACAAAATAAAAAAATAAGCATGTGCTTGGATATTGCCGGTTGTCATAAGGTATTAGATTGTGCGTAATGTGATTGCTTTGATGGGGCCAACGGCCTCTGGAAAAACAGACATGGCGTGTGCGCTTTTACAAGCCTTTCCGTGTGAAATTATTAGTGTTGATTCGGCCATGGTGTATCGTGGCATGGACATTGGTACAGCAAAGCCAGATAGTGCGTTACTTGCTTTGGCGCCGCATCATTTGATTGATATTCGTGATCCAACAGAGCCCTATTCGGTTGCTGCATTTTGTGAAGATGCACAGGCGTTATGCGATGATATTTTAGCGCGTGGACATACTCCGTTGTTAGTGGGTGGGAGTATGATGTATTTTCGAGCATTTAAAAATGGATTATCTGCTTTACCTGCTGCCGATCCTGTTTTACGACAAACGCTGTTGCTTGAGGCTAAAGAAAAGGGCTGGCCTTATTTGCACCAGAAATTGCAGGCGTTAGATAATATAACAGCGGAAAGACTTCATCCAAATGATGCACAGCGCATTCAACGTGCGCTTGAGGTGTTTTATACCACAGGAAAACCATTGTCCGAGGTTTTGAATCATGATGCGTCAGCTCGTAGCGCTTGTACGGCTCGTTATTGTTTTATTGAATTAATTTTATATCCTGAACGTCGGGCCTGGCTGCATGAGCGGATTGGAAAACGGTTTGAGCAAATGCTTTCTATGGGCTTTCTAGATGAAGTAACAAAGCTAAAACAACGTTTTGAACTAACGCCCGATATGCCGGCAATGCGCAGTGTAGGTTACCGACAGGCCTTGGATTATCAAGCGGACCAGTGTGATTTTAAAACATTTTGTGAGCGTGGAGTTGCTGCAACACGGCAGCTTGCCAAGCGTCAGTTGACATGGCTCCGAACCTGGCCCAATGCGTATCGATTTGATCCGGAAAATGCAAAATGTTTTGATGCAGTGCTTGAGCTCTTGCATTTGATATTAGATAATCAAGCCTCCCAATCTGAGGATTTATCATGGCAAACGTAAATAAAAAACAATCCTGTTCACATAAGAAGCAAATGGTGTATCAAAAAGATTTGCCTTTGCGCTGTCCTCCAGATGCATCAGTGCTTTGGAACGCGCATCCTAAAGTCTATTTGCCTATAGAGAAAACCGGGCAAGTAAGGTGTCCGTATTGTGGAACGCTGTATACCTTAAAAAATGCTGTGTCATAATGATTCGTAGTATTTGTTTGGTTCGTTTATCAGCGCTTGGCGATGTTTTAATGTTTGTGCCGTTGGTGCGTGCGCTACAGCGGTATTATCCCGACGCTAAAATCACATGGGTGATTTCTCCATTTGCTTATACGCTGGTTGATGAGCTGCAAGAGATTGAGTTTATTGTATTAGATAAACCGAAGAGCCTTGCAGATTATTGGCGTTTTAAACGTAAGCTCCAGACACGTCGATTTGATGTGTTACTTGCCGCACAAGCGAGCCTTCGAGCAAATTGTTTATATCCGTGTATTCGAGCTGCGCGCAAAATTGGATATGATAAAGCGCGTGCAAACGATGGGCATCGGTGGTTTGTGCATGAAACCATTGAGCCTGGGCGTGATCATACGCTGGATGGTTTTTTGAAGTTTGCAGCGGTGCTGGGTGTGCCCATGGCACCACCTGTTTGGGATTTGCCGGTTGATCAAGCGGCATACGTTTGGGCGCGTTCGAAGGTCGAGTCAAATAATCTGCCGCTATTGGTTATTAATCCTGCGGCAAGTAAGCCTGAACGCAGTTGGTTTGCGGCAGATTATATTCAAGTGATTCGTTTTGTGCTATCACGCTGGCCTATGCAAGTGATTTTAATCGGTGGTCCTGGTGCGCAGGACAAGGCATTTGGAGAGGTGATTGCAGCGGGAGTACCTGTTACAAATTTAATTGGGCAGAGTACACCAAAGCAGTTGTTGGCATTGATTGATTTGGCGACATTGGTCTTATGCCCAGACACAGGGCCTGCACATATGGCGGCAGCAATGGGAACCCCGGTGATAGCATTACATGCTGTGACCAACGTTGATGTTTCAGGGCCTTATACCTTTCGAGCGTTGGCAGTGAATGCCTATCCTTTAGCGCTTAAAGAAAAACAGCAGTCGGTTAATACGGTCCCCTGGGGCACTCAAGTCCACGAAGCGTGGGCCATGACCCTTGTGTCTGTTGATGCGGTCATGGCAAGGCTCAATCTTTTTTTCACATCGATTAAAGCATCAGCTGTTTGAGTCGTCTGCACTGGTGTCTATGAATGCATCAGATGAGAAGTCAGGTTCTTTTAAGCCGCTCATGAGCATGACCGATAACGTTGAGAGTATACGCTCATTTTGCATGCGGTTTAAATACATCTGATAATTCATTTCGGAGAGTAAAATAGCCATTTCTTTTTGAACGGTTGCAGTGGATGCATCATTGATGTTGTCAATCCACTGCTTTGTATCGCCTGAATCTTTTTTAGATGGATTGTAGAGACGACGTGTTGCCATTTCAAATTCACTCAGTGCTTGGCTGGTTTGGGTTGAATCACTGCTGCTTTGGGCCTGAGGGAGACGTTTTGATTGTATATAAACCATATTCGAGATGGCAACCGAGCGCTGGGCTATAAAGCTGCGCAATTTAGAAATATATTTTGCGATACCTTCTTCCGCGAGTCCTTTAGCAAGCAAACTGGCTGTATCTGTTGAGGTGGTTGTGACCTGGGCGTAGAGTGCACTGTAATCGGAACGTTTGACAAAAGAAAGTGGCACCACCAATTGCATGGCGTAGCGAATAAAGTTTTGCGCTTCTTGTGCTTGGTTTTTAGCGGTCAGTCCATCATCATCCGAAGAACTGCCACTGGTGCTTGATGTTGATGTATCCGTTGTTGTGGTGGTATATAAAAGAGGGGCCATCAACGTGTTGCTATTAAGTTGAGGGATAATTTTTTCATTGTAGTCATAGGTAAAAAAAGTGTCTGTGTCTGGCAAGGTACCCACGACGTTTGATGCGACTTTTGAGTTATATAGATAGCTGCAACTGTCGAGCCATGCATCAACCGAGTTGTCTAAGCAATAGGTAACAGATGGGGTTGCAAGCATATTTAATATTGCTTGGGAAACCGGGTCTTTTTGATATGTTTCTTGGTCAATAAGACTAGAAACAGAAATGCCGCCTGATTCACCTGTTGAGGTATTATTATACGACGAAGCGTTAGGCTGTGTTTGATAGGTATAGTTCGCCATGTCATTGATGGCTGTATAAGTGCTTGAATCTGATGGTACAAAATAGGCAAAGGCATCACTGTAAGCGTTGACAGGGATAGCACCGAGTAGGGTGACAAAAGCATATTGTTGGGCAAGGGTTGACGCTGAAAGATCCAGCAAGGTTGCAACAGGATCTTTGACTGATTGTGTGACATCAAAGCCAAAATCAGCCCCTAAGTTTTTGAGGTATTCGGAGAGTGTCTCGTCGCCGCTATCCATTGTGCTTGTTGTATCTGCGTGGAGTTGACATGAAATCAGCAACAAAATACTCGGTACAATATGGCGAAGTAGGTACATTATTCTTCTCCTTCTAGGGCTTGGGCAACGAGGGTTAAACGGTCTTTAGAAAAAGTGCGGGATAATAAACGTAGTCGTTCAAAAACAATGTTTCGTTTAAGAAAGAAACTAGCGGGCCCTTGTCCGTTGGCGCTATTTTCTTCAGCATACATTAATACTTTTGAGGCGCTTCCGGGGTGCGCTGTATCAAGCGCTTGCAACAGACGTAAGCCTCGCCCGGTTTTAATGTTTGCTGCTAATTCAACGAAACGTTTGGCTTCGTTGAGTTGATTGAGGTCGACAGATGCTAAATTATCAAGCGCTTCACCCAGCAGGTTAACCGCCTCTTCAAGTGTATCATCTCCGTCAAGCGTCCAGTCTTCAACGCTTTCCATAAAGGTAATGACGCGATAAATAATAGGATCTTTATAGCTAGACCAATATTCGGCTGATGCTTGATGACTGAGGTTAGGCATGTTCTACTCAATGTAAGATAAAATAGTATAAAATGATTAACAGTTTATGAACAATTGATTGATTAATGTCAAGGATTCAATTTATTATCATACTCAGATGTGAATAAAAAGTAAGTATTTTATTGTTTAAGTGCTGAATAAGGATAACCATGCCAAAAAAAACAGATCCGGGGTTAGCTACGAAATTTTCCCGTATTTTCCCTTTTCGTTTTTGGAGTGATGCGGATAGGTTACAGGGGTTTTCAGCATATATTGTGAGTATTTTTAAAAAAATGTTTGTTCCTCAGCCTAAAAAAGCATCTGAATCGTTTAAAGCGGCGCAAGGCCGTTTAAATCTAACTGATGGGCAAATATTAGAGCAGCAACGCGCATTATTTAGAATGAGTATTTTGATGTTGCTTATTGCCGTGGGGTTATTTTGGTATGGTATATACCAAGTGTTTTATGGCAGTATGATTGGTTTGTTATTAACATGCTCCGTGATTCTAATCACTTTGACACTCGCTGCTCGATATCATTTTTGGTACTTTCAAATTAAAGTTAAAAAACTGGGATGTTCATGGAAAACATGGCTTCATGAGGGCTTATTAGGAGGAAGAAAAGTATGAGTGTGCGATGGAAGTGTTTTGTACTTACCATGCTGTCATTTTTTCCCCCCGCGCTAGCCTTAGCTGACACATCAAGCAGTATCAGTTTTGTGCCACCAGCAAGCGATATTTCAGTTACTTTTTTAGGCAATCTTTTTGGTATGGTTGACGGCGTCCTTCATGGCACGGGCAGCCAAATCATGGGGGCCATGTTTGGTGTATTTAATGCCGCGGTTTTAGCGCTGGGCGGCATTGTAGTCATGTATATCATTTTAGTGTCAACCATGAATACCGCACATGAAGGCCAGATGCTCGGTCAAAAATGGTCCTCTATTTGGGTGCCTGTGCGTGCAACTATAGGCCTTTCTTTTTTGATTCCGAAGGCCTCAGGCTATTGTTTGATGCAAATTTTTGTCATGTGGGTGGTGTTACAAGGCGTTGGGGTTGCAGATAAAATTTGGGGAACAGCACTCGGTTATTTGAATTCCGGCGGTGTGATTATTCAGGCTAACATGGCACCTGATATTTCTATGGGTGCTGCTAATAGTGAAATTATTCAAGGTGCTGCGAACATGTTGTATGGGCAAGTTTGTATGGCAGGCCTTCAGAAGCAGCTTGAGGCATTACGTACGAATTATTTAGCGGCCAAAGAGAAAGGATCGGGGCAATGCTCTGGCACGCCATCAACAACAATGGCAGCGTTTTGTGAGCAATCAGTCCCTAATTTTGCAGATACCGTGAGTCCATTAACGGCTTACAATGAGCAGCACAAGCCAAGCAGCACAACCCAAGAAACGTTTGCGATTAGTATGCCGTCGATTACGGATAGTAACTCTATTTATGCGAGCTTGACGGGTATCTGTGGTACGATTAATTGGAATGGTTTGCCGCCAGATGATGTGAGCAGTGTGACATCGACGATTGCTTCAACATCGGCTGAGTCTATACAGGCTTCGCGCGCGGCAGCAGTTGAACAAATGTATTTGGATTTGCTCACCACAGCAAAAATCATGGTCAACAACGATCCGCAAATTAATCCTGACTCGGCAACTGATGACGAAACATCGGCTGTTGCTGTATCACAATTTGGTGTAGCTCAAACCGCAGATGGTGTGACATGCACGAGCTTAGGTGATGCTTGTCCAAACTGGGGTGCTGATTCGGTTATATCAACGCCTGTGTTGTTAGAGGGAACAGAGCTACAAGATGCAGTGGCTGATTATAATGCCATTATGGCATCAACTTTAAATTTAATGGGTTCTGCTTCAGATGGGGATACAGCCACGAAAGAGCGGGCTTTTATTTCCACTGCAGAAAAGTATGGCTGGATTATGGCCGGGAGCTATTTCTTTGATTTAGCGCTCTTAAATGGCTCTGCTGCAAGCAGCACTACAACAGATTCCGATACAGGTCTGTCGAATAGTTCTTTTAATGTGTCGCTTCTCACCGATGCGTTTTCAAGCAGTGCTTGCGATGGCACATATGCAGCCCTATGTGATTTTTTTACGATTAACAATATGACCCCTATAGACAATTTGGTGACATTAATTAATGGCCAAGGGTTAAATGGTATGACAGCACTGTCCGCAACTGATTTTTCACAAGGAATGACAGGGTATGGTGGTGTGGCTTCTTCAACGGTATATGGCTATGCGGCGAATGCAGCGCTCATTGATTTACCAGGACAAGAAGGTGCCGCGGTAACAATTGATATTAAAGGCGGTGCATCAGCCTCTATTAACGGCGATTTTACGACCCCTAGTCTCTCATTTAAGTGTAGCAGTAGTAATTGGTTCCATGTTATCGGTAAGTGTTTACCGAATCTGATTACAAAGAGCCTTTGGAACGATCTTATCTCGCCCTTGATAAGCGATTTTGTTAGCTTCATGAAAAATGCGATTCACAATCTTATATCGATTTTTATTATTTATCCTATGGTTGGATTTAGTACTATTTTTCAAAATGGAACAGCCATACTAACAACAGAAGGAATTAACCCGATTATTGCACTGGCGCAAATGGGACAGACGTATATTGATTTTGCGATGGATGTTTGGTTGTTATTAGCTGTTGCGGCTATTCCAGGCTCTTTTCTAGGACCGTTTTATGCCTTAATGTTGGTCGCCGGACCTATCTTTTTTGCTTGGTTGGGCACGATGGTTGGGATTGGCTTTTTAACCTCGTATTTTATTCCGTTTATGCCGTATATGATCTTTACCTTTGGCTCGATTGCATGGTTGATTACGGTAATTGAGGCGATGGTTGCAGCGCCCATTGTCGCTTTAGGGATAGCGCACCCGGAAGGGCATGATGCTTTGGGTAAAAGTGAAGCTGGGTTTATGATTTTACTTAATGTGTTTCTAAGGCCCGGTATGATGATTATTGGCTATATTGCAGCTATTGCACTCTCATTTGTTGGGGTATGGATTATGAGCACAGGGTTCTCGCAGGTTTTGACTTACTTGCAAGGAGATACCATGTGGGCCGCAAAAGATATCACCTCGTTGACGGGGATACCATGGACTCAATATTTTGGTATGTTCTTTGCCGCATTAATGTTTGTGATGTTGTATCTTACGATTGTTCAGAAAGCATTTACATTGATTGCTGTGCTGCCGGATAAAGTACTGCGTTGGATTGGCGGACAACCTGAGTCAGCAGGACAAGACGCACAGCAATGGGGTGATGAAGCAAAAGGTAAAGTAGGTGAGGCAGGAAAATCAACAGGTGACGCAGGCGCCGCAACAACGAAAGGGCTGGTCGGAGGTTTGGGTGAGGTTGGAAAGAAAGGAGCCAGTATGGTCGGTGGTGCGCTAGGCACAGGTAACGCAACCTCTAAGGGGACGAAAAAAGAGTAAGTATTAATTGGTACGACGGCATGAGCTGCGTGTTTTCATGTGGTTTCTATGGCACGTGTACCAAATCTTTTAAGGTGGTATATTAGATGTAATCTTGATGGTGGTGCTTGGTGTCATCACTGTAATTTTTGGGGTAAAACAGTATGCCTTTGCGGTGGAAATATTTGTTGCTGATCCTATTATCCACTTTTTTCCCTGTGCTTGCGCTAGCAGCGGCATCAGATACCATGAGCTTTGCGCCTCCTGCAAGTGATATTTCAGTTGCT